>CBDUZO010000023.1:0-47538 GCA_965371725.1 uncultured Phycisphaerales bacterium | reverse complement strand
TCAGTTGGCGATGATTCGCCGATACCTTAAACTGCTGTTTTCAGACAGAGCCTAGAACATGCCGCTTCCATCCCCGGGGTGGGGGCGGCACGATTCTGCTCTTCCGGAGCCCTGCGGGGTTTATGGGGCACCGATTGGCCCGTCAGCCCCAGCCCGGACTCCACCCACGATTGCCGCTCGACGCGACGGGGAGTAAACCGACAGACTCCAAAGCCATGGACCACCCACCAAACGAAAACATCAGCCATAAGGCTGAGTTTGAGACGGTATTGTGCCACTTTTCTGACGGCGGGCACTGAGTGTCTCCGATGCGTTACGACGCCATCGGATGCAAAAGAATTTCCGTAACGTGCTGTAAGAACGAAGGTTACGAGAGGAAACCGACAGGAAGGGTCTGGCAGGACAAAGCGGGCGACGAGACTCGAACTCGTAACATTCAGCTTGGAAGGCTACAACGCACGCATTCCAAGTGCTGACGCCAGCAAGACCTACGAGACCCTACCTGATCACTTGGCGTCTGGCTTGGTGGATTCTCTGCAGGATGACCCCGATTTGACGGCAATTGTGGCTGTATGTCCTGAGGTGCCGGACACGATCCGCGCGGGCATCGTGGCGATGGTCAAAGCGACTGGAGAGTGACGGAGACGTAGGCTGAATCGCATTTCAGATATCACCCCGCTTGCGGCAGGGCTCCGAGAGGTAGCTCCCGCCGACGTGTTTCCGTTGGCCTGCCCGCGCATGCGCGCAGGGTGTCATGAACCGCGAGAGGTCGTTTCAGACGCCCTCAAGACGAGTTGCGAGGACGCCTTGTCCAACTTCACAGGATGGTGTGCAAGGGCAGGCGAGTTGTACGCCGGGACTTGCCTTCAGTGGGTGTGCACGCTGTGCTTCGAAGGGCGTCGCAGGCAAGCTGGCTTCGTTTGCTCCGGTTCAAGTCCGCCCGCCACGGAGAATGTGAGCAGTACGACACTCCACGCGCTCGGGACGTAGAAAGGGCCGCCCCGAAGGACGGCCCGGTACTCTTCGCTTGAACAAAAACACTCGCCACTACGGGCAACCAAGCGGCCCATTGCCCGGATACGCCTGGGACTGGAAGCCGTGGATGGTCGCCAGAATGTCGTCGATGTCGGCCATCTGGTTCGGAACACCGTCTCCAAGCGCCGGGGCAATGTCGAACCATGTCAGGGGATTCTTGTTCAGCGACTGGAACGCCCCGATCGCAGCCAGGATGTCGTCAATGTCGACATCCCCATCCGGCGGCTGGCAGTTGTAGCTCGTGCAGGTCGAGACGACGTCGCCCCAAAGCTCCGGCGTGTGCAGCGCAATCGCGGCTGAGTAATTGGCTTCTTCCGTGATCACCGCACCCATCGGAATCGCCTGGACCAGGTAGGTTTGGTTCGTCGCGATCTCGCAACCCGTAACGTTGACAAGGTCCGGCCAATCGCCGGTGAAGTCGGCGTCGGCGTAGACGGGTGCGTCGACAACGTTCGCAACGGCGAACCCGGACGCCTCGTACGGTGCGCCCACCCACCACGGGCCTGCACCGCCGCCTTGGAGGCTGATCCTGCGTGCCGTGTTCTCGACCTGCTCGGGGTTCCGCGCGATCGAGATGTATCGATGCTTCGGCGCATAGCAGATACCAGGACCGGACTCACCGGCCGGCGGCGGTACGCATTGGGACTCATGGGAGCAGTCGTCATCTGTCGTACACGTCCCATCATCGCTGCACGTGTTGCCCGGAGCGATGTCCGCGCAATTCTCCGGCATCGGCCGCTTGACGAGGACCGGCTCCTCCTCCGTCCCGATGATCCTAAACGCCATGTCGAAGGGTGCATCCACCGGGAACGGATGCCCCCCCGGGTAGTCGATTTCATACCAGTGCTCCGGCGGGTCGAAATATTCCCCGCAGACGGCGTCGTCGTTCCAATGATCCACCGAGGTCTTCCAGAAGAATTTGTGGTAGTCCTCCATGGGGAAGGCTTGGACGTCCAGCCAGTAGGTCATCGGAGCATCCGGTGTGCCCTCCTGTCGGAAGTCCGCCGGATCGAGGAAAAACTTGTACAGCCAGAGAGTGTCATCCACGGGCCACAAGCCCACACCCCCCGGGCAGGGTACGTACCGCCACGCTTGCGGGACATCTGCATAGTGCTCCACCTCAAACTCATCCGGGCCGAACTCGCGCAACCAGAGCAGATCCCCAGGTATGCTGTAGTAATCGGGCGGGTTTTCGTCCGCGGGAATGTCTTCATGGATGCTCAGTATGAAGGTCACGTTGCTCGGGTCGCCGAGCGGGTACCAGTCTCCGCCCCACGATCCCCAGACATCGATTTCGACGAGGGGGCCGGTGACGGTACACTCGAAGTCGTCGGCCAACACATGGGGGGTGTAGGCCTGCCCATACGTGGCGTGTACGTTCATGCCCGTCGAAGCCAGATCGGGAAGCTGCTCCCACTTGAGCGTTGGCTCATCGGGGCCGATCGTAATCTTGAAGGCGTTGTCGCTCTCAAGTCCCGTCACAAAGACCTGGCCAGCATCATCTACGGCGACGCCCACCGGCCATTCAAGTGGGTTTCCTGCTCCATCACCTGTCGAGTCGATGATCTCGGTGGCGTTTTGAGCACCATACGGCGGCGTGATCATGAAGGCGTTGTCACTCTGACACCCCGTCACGTAGACGTTGCCGGTCGCATCCACTGCGACGGGAGAAGCCCCCATGAGTGTGTTTCCTGCTCCGTCCCCCGTCGAGTCGATAATCTCTGTGATTACTCCAGTAGGCGTAATCTTGAAGACATTGTCGCTCACCCACCCCGCCACGTACACGTTGCCGGCGCCATCCACTGCGATGCCTCCAGCATTCCAGAGCGGGTTTCCTGCTCCATCACCTGTTATGTCGATAATCTCGGTGGCGTTTGCAGCACCATACGGCGGCGTGATCTTGAAGACGTTGTTACTGACATTTCCCGATACGTAGACGTTGCCGGCCGCATCCACCGCAATGGCCGTCGGCAAGTCGAGTACGTTTCCCGCTCCATCACCTGTCGAATCGATAATCTCGGTGGCGTTTACAGCACCATACGGCGGCGTGATCTTGAAGGCGTTGTCGCTCCCCCACCCCGCCACGTAGACGTTGCCGGCCGCATCCGCTGCGATGGCAATGGTCTTGATGAGTACGTTTCCTGCGCCATCACCTGTGGAGTCGATGATCTCGGTGATCACCCCAGCGGGTGTAATCTTGAAGGCGTTGTGGCTGAAGAATCCCCCCACGTAGACGTTGCCGGCGGTATCCACTGCGAGGCCCCCCGGTTCGTTCAGTATGTTTCCTGCTCCATCGCCCGTCCAGTCGATAATCTCTGTGATCACCCCAGCGGGCGTAATCTTGAAGGCGTTGTCAGTCCCACTCCCTGCGATGTAGATGTTGCGGGCAGCATCCACCCTAACAGCATTCGGCGATTTCAGTGTGTTTCCGGCTCCGTCACCCGTCGCGTCGATGATCTCGGTGATCGTCGAAGCGAAAAGCGAAGACGGCGAAACAGTCATACAAGCCACCGTAACCAACATGCTTAGGACTATCCTGTTCGACATGGCAATTCCTCCACATCTTGATGAACCTTGAACCACGAGAGAAAGCTCCCCCACTCTAGAAGCGAGTGACTTCAGGGTTCGCTTCACTCCCACCAGAGTTCTTGAGAACCAAGAACAACAAAAATTGGATCGTTTACCAGACATGATATCTCTCCTAATCTGTGAGGCTCATGGCGGTAGCCGTTGCGGCTACTGCCAAGATTCCTGCAAGTCCTTTCGATGATCCACAATGGCCTGTGGTCCTTTGGATCCAGGTCCTCGCTGGGAGCCGTCGGCCGGTGCCGTCGCCTTCATCGGGTTGGCCCAAGCGGCGCCCATACCCCGTGGATCTCGTCCGTGGATCGGACCACCCGATCCGCCAAGGTTTGAGGCGTCATCGGCGCCGTTAGACGAAGCGGTTTTTCGGGTTTTCTTTCAGTTTTCTTCGTGAAGGGCGATGGCGATGCGGGTTGGCAGGGATTCCAGACGCCACTGGGCCAGCTCGTACTCGTTCATGGGGGTTCCCAGCTCGGTGTCCGGATCGACCTGGAGGTTGGTTTGCACGCACTTTTCAAACCACTTGCGGGCGTCGGCGGGACGGCGCAACAGCAGGTGGCAGACCTCACCAGCGTAGTAGTAGGCTTCGCAGAGCCATTCAAGGTTGTCCCGCTCGATGGCATCGGCGACCAACTCATTGGGCGTCAGTTGCCCGTCCAGGCAAAAGAAGATCTGGCGTAGCCAAGTGTCCTTGGCATCGCGACCAACGGCGACATCGCGCAGGGCGGCGTCGAGAACCTGCTTCGCTTCGCGCTGCCGGTCGAGCTCACGGAGGATCAGAAAGCGGCGGGCATCGGCGTAAGACGGCCGGCCTCTCAGATTCCGAACCCGTTGGTAGTCCTTTAGCGCATCCTCGGTCCGGCCGAGGATCCACAGGGGTGTGGCACGCTGATACAAATTCCAAACGGCGGTGGTCTCATGGCGCACGGATTGCGTCGCCTTGTCGTAGTCTGCGAGGGCCTTGTCATACTGTCCGAGCCGCTGGTAGACACGGGCACGGTAACTGTACATATCGTATTGGCTGTACAGGTCGATAGCTTCCTGAAGGCGACCCTGCGCGTCGAGGATATGCCCCTTATAGCTGGCCCACCAAGTGGGATTGTTCCCCAGCTCGATGAGCTTGTCAGCGCTTTCGAGTGCGCCGTCCGAGTCGCCGGTCTGCTGCTGCAGGTGGGCGAGCCGGGACCAAGCGAGGACGTGTGAGGGTTGGCGTTTTACGGCTTCCTGAGCATAGCGCAGGGCCCGGTCGAGTTGGATCGTCGCGTAGGAACGGATGTACCACGCTTCGGAGGTATCCGGCATCTCGCGTTCGGCCTGTTTCTGTAACTCGTCCGCCTCCTCTGCATTGCCCGTTTCTCGGTAAATCTCAGCCAGCAACGCGCGGCAGGCCCAGCGGGACGGGTGCTTGCTTCGCAGCGAGTCTAGGAGGCCCACGATTGCCTGGAACGGCCATTCGGAGCGGTAATTAGCGTGCGCCAGAACCAGGCGGGATTCCGGCAGCTCCGGGTGTTGCTCGTAGAGAGCCCGGGCCCGTCCGAGCACGGCCCCAGAGCCTGGGGCTCCGCTCTCCAAGTCTTGCTGACAGTGTACTAGCGCTCGGCGGGCGGTCTGGTGGGCTCTCGCCAGGTCTCCTTGTCGCGACCAGCTTGCCGCCAGCGGACCGGCCAAGCCCAGTGCCACGACCATGACGCCGAGCGAGAGACGAAACCGATACTTACGCAACTTCTTACGAAGGAAATAGAAGCTGCTGGGTCGCTTGGCCAGGATCGGCTCACCTTCGAGGTATCGGTGAATGTCCTCGGCCATCTCCACGGCGGACTGGTAGCGACAGGCCTTGTCCTTCTCCATCGCCCGCAGAAGGATCGTCTCGACCTCATCATCGACGCGGTCCGACAGCAGCGACGGCCGGGTGGGAGGGGTGTCAACAATGCGCTGGATCACCTGCGAAGGCCGACCTGTCGTATCGAATGGCAATGAACCGGTCAGGGCCTCGAACAGCATGACGCCCAACCCATACACGTCCGTGCGGGTGTCGATTTCGTCGGGACTACCGACCGCCTGCTCCGGCGACAGGTAGAAGAGTGTGCCAAGCACTTGCCCTGGGACAGAGACACACGTAGTAGCGGTCTCGTCGGTCCCGGCTTGATCCGTTGCTTTGGCAAGCCCGAAATCCAGAATGTGCGGGTCGCCTTCGTTGTCGACGAGCACATTCGCTGGCTTGAGGTCTCGATGAATCACGCCGTGGTTGTGAGCATACTCGACGGCCTCACAAATGCGCTGGGCGATTCCGAGCATGGTACGAACATCGTGCTGTGCGGACGCTGCGCAGCGATCGAACCGTACGCCCTCGATAAGATCCATTGCGTAGTACTTCTGGCGCGCTACGTGCCCGCTATCGAGAATGCGCACGATCCCCGGGTGGCGAAGGCGGGCGGCCAGTTCCACCTCGCGATCAAAACGCTGCAACGCCGAGCGTGGCGCAAACGGACCGGCGGACATGACCTTTAGGGCCACCGTACGCTTGGTGGATGTCTGTACGGCTTTGTAGACGACGCCCATCCCTCCGCGGCCTATCTCCTCGAGCACCTCGTACCCGGCAACGGCCAACAACGCCGCACTGCCCTCGCGGGCATCTCCAAGACCGGCGATAAGACCCGCGAGCGGACGCATCCCTTCCAGGAATGACGCGCCCTCCACACAGGGGAGGAACTCCTCCGCCAGATCGGGATGCTCAGCGGCAAACGATCTGAGGCTCCGTGCCTCACCTGCGCGCCTGTGGTCGAAGTACTCGTTGATGAGTGCGTCGACGCAGGCTTCTGACCTGGGACTTTGGAACGGAAAGGCTCCCATAGCAGTTATGTATAGACGGGTTCGCCGCCTTCTCTAACAGCCTCTTGGCCAAAAAGCGCCCGGTGGCGGCACGAGGGTTCCGGGCAATGGGGCCCACACTTGATATAATACGAGATCCAGTTCCAGAATGCCGATTCCCCGCCAGCGAGCCGCGGGCTGCCGCAAGGCGGCTCTGCCGCGCCCGCGCGGACCCGAAACTGCGGGAAGACGCCGGCAAACCTGATGCGACGAATCGGCACTATCAAACTGCCCTTGGTATAATCGTTGCGGCGGGGCAGGGGCACGTGTTGCCGATGAGGGATGGAGCCGGCAGGGCGACCGCCGGAGCACGTCTGATCGATGGACGAGAGCAAGGAAAGGCAGGCTTGGGTCGACGAGGCGAGCAAAGGCGACCCCTTGGCCGTCGCCAAGCTCCTGATCAAGTGCCATGCAACGTTGCGAACGCGCGCGGAGGCGCGGATGAATCCGGCATTGCGGGCCAAGTTGGACCCGGAAGACGTCTTGCAGGAAGTGTACATCGATGTATTCCGGCAGCTCGAGAGGTTTGAGGGCCGCACGCCCGATTCATTCCTGAACTGGGTTCTGACGATCCTGGACAGCAAGATCGTTGACGCCGCACGAGCTCTACACCGCCAGAAACGCGACATGAGCCGGGAAATGCAACCGCCACCCGCATACAGGTCGAAGTCGTACTGGAACCTCCTCGACCAGCTCTACGCCGACTCCGCTACGCCAAGCCGCGCGGCCCGGCGCGAGGAGGCAGTGGGCGCTTTGCTGGCGTGTGCGTCACGCCTTTCCGACTCGCACCGTCAAGTAATCCAACTGCGCTTCCTTGAGGGGCGTTCCGTCAGCGAGGTAGCCAGGCGGCTCGGCAAGTCTCCGGCGGTGATCGTCGCCCGAACCCGAAGCGCCCTCAAAGCCTTGCGCGAAGACATGGACCGCTTGGGTGAGTTCACGCGCGGTTCGTGAGCGCCCAGCGTCGACTCTGCGGGAACCGCTGGGACGCCCGAACGGTCCTCCGGCTGAGGCGGTGTTTTGACGAACGTTGTCAAACCGAACGGAGCATTCCGCGTCCGCCGGAATTCAGGCTGGCGGTGCGCGCGATTCGTTCCAGGTGGTCGGTGGCGGTATCGTGTTCGGGTGTAGGAAACGGGTCCAGGCGCCCAGCCCACTCACCTTCTCAACGGGCTAGGCTGGCAGAACGACTTCCAGTCCCAGCCAGCCCCACGCACCGCGCAGAGCCTCCTACGGCATTCAGACATCCGTTTGACGCTCGGCACGTACACTGATCCGCGGCTACTGGACCAAGCGTCGGCACTGGACGCGCTACCGAACCTGGATGGTGACCCTCACGCTGAGGACCTGCGCGCCACCGGCACGGAAGACGCACGAGCCGGCGGCTCACCGCTTGGCGTCTCACTTGGCGGATCGGTGCGCCCAAGGGCACAATTCGGCGCAAAGCGGTGCAGTGAGAGCGGGGGGAAGTCGACCTGTGCCCAGTCACCGCAACCCGTTGTCAATTCACGAGTTATACCAAGGGCAGTTTGATAGTGCCGATTCGTCGCATCAGGTTTGCCGGCGTCTTCCCGCAGTTTCGGGTCCGCGCGGGCGCGGCAAAGCCGCCTTGCGGCAGCCCGCGGCTCGGTGGCGGGGAATCGGCATTTTGGAACTGGATCTCGTATTAGCGGCTCTGAGCATGGCGATACAACAAAGCGGGCGACGAGACTCGAACTCGTAACATTCAGCTTGGAAGGCTGATGCTCTACCAATTGAGCTACGCCCGCGACAACCGTCGCCTTGCGCGGATCAACAGCTCCCGACCCGCCAAGCCCGCACCAAATCCCCGCGCAAGATGGCGCGATCGCCGTAACCTGAATCCTCCTTAGGCACACCGGCGCGGTCCTACAGCGACATAATCGATTCTGGCCATCCCATTGGTGATGTCAACCCGCCACGAGGCGTCGCCGCCTCGAGTTCCCGTCATCGTTAGAGCGGTTAACGGTCATGCATATCGCGCGACCCCCCTCTTTCCCCCCTTGGTAAGGGGTGTTCTGACCGGGCCGATTCGCCTCGTGAACGAGAAGGCTCCTGCTGGCTGTACGCTGTCACGATGCGACGGGCAGGCGAGCGCGTCGCCTCTTCACCTGGCGGGGACGGTTGCCTCGGGCAGGGCTTCCGGAACCGGTCCCGGGGTGAGCGTGACTGCGACGACCGTTGCTCGGGCGACGCGTTTGGCGAGCGACACCTTCGCTTGGGACGGAAGGCGGAACCGGCGTTACCGTTGTGGTGTACCCGGGTGGGTCTTCGGCTTTCTGAAGTTGCGTGCGCAGCAGGCGCTCGATTGCTTGGAGATCACCGCGATCTTCGACGGTGCAGAACGACACGGCTGTGCCGGATTCCCCTGCCCGACCGGTTCGGCCAATGCGGTGAACGTATGTCTCCGGCTCGTGGGTCAGGTCGTAGTTGAAGACGTGAGAGATGTCCTCGACATCCAGGCCTCTCGCTGCGATATCCGTTGCTACGAGAATAGGCGTCTTGGCGGATCGGAACGCAGCCAGGGCTCGCGTGCGTGCCCCTTGGCTCTTGTTGCCGTGCAATGCCGCCGCGTCCAGCCCCGCACGCCTCAGTTGCTTGACCACTCGGTCCGCCCCGTGCTTGGTTCGCGTGAATACGAGCACGCGCAAATAGGGCGTGTCGTCCAGGAAACTCGTCAGCAGTTTCGTCTTGTTCGGTTTCTCCACATGATAAACCCAGTGTTCTACCGAGGCGGCGGGCGCTGATACGCGCGGCGAGACCTGGACCGGTATAGCTTCATGCAGAATCTCGTTCGCAAGCTTGCGAATCGGCGCGGGCATCGTCGCAGAGAACAGCAATGTCTGACGGTCTTCGGGGACCAGAGCAAGTAGCCGACGAATATCGGGAAGGAAGCCCATGTCCAACATGCGGTCGGATTCGTCCAATACCAGGATTTCAACGTGGCCGAGATTGACAAAGCCTTGGCCGATGAGATCGAGCAGCCGCCCCGGCGTGGCAACCAGAATGTCAACACCGGCTCGAAGTGCGCGGACCTGCCGGTTCTGATTCACGCCGCCGAAGATAACCGCCTGCCTGGTCTCCGTGTATTGCCCGTAGGTGCAAAAACTGTCGTGAATTTGCTGTGCCAACTCACGGGTCGGCGCCAGGACCAAAGTCCGGATTCGTCGCGTCGGTTCTCCTCGTCGCACCGGGCCACGGCTGAGCCGTTGCAGGATCGGCAGGGCAAAGGCCGCGGTCTTGCCAGTGCCTGTCTGCGCGCAACCGAGAATGTCCTTTCCGGCGAGGATATGCGGAATCGCTTTGGCCTGGATAGGGGTAGTACTTTCATAGCCCGCCGCGCGTACTGCACGGAGGAGCGGCTCGATGAGCCTTAGACCTTCAAATTGCATCAATGGTATCTCTTGGGAACTACAGGCGGGATGAGTCGGACGCGCGTCGCGTCTGCCAAAGCCATCGGTGCCTGGCAATGCTCCAATGGCTGAATCTCCACAGGATTGCGAGGGTATCGTAGAGATCGGCGATTGGTGTGTCAAGTAGGCGGGCAAGAAAAGCGTTCCTGCTCCGGATCCCGCGATTGAGGCCCTCGTTCGAGAGTCGATGACAGCTACCCGTTGACTACGCCCGACTGAATGCCGGCGTGTGAAAACGAGGGGAAGTCGGCTTGGGCTCGGTCGCCGTAACCCGTTGTCAATTCACGACTTATGGCGCTTTCAGAGCGGGTGCGGCGTCACATGGCGGTTGTCATCCGGGCGAAACACGCAACCGGACGCTACAGCTGGATAGAGCTTGCTCTAGCGGTTCTGAGCATGGCGATACAACAAAGCGGGCGACGAGACTCGAACTCGTGACATTCAGCTTGGAAGGCTGATGCTCTACCAATTGAGCTACGCCCGCGACAACCGTCGCCTTGCGCGGATCAACAGCTCCCGACCCGCCAAGCCCGCACCAAATCCCCGCGCAAGATGGCGCGATCGCCGTAACCTGAATCCTCCTTAGGCACACCGGCGCGGTCCTACAGCGACATAATCGATTCTGGCCATCCCATTGGTGATGTCAACCCGCCACGAGGCGTCGCCGCCTCGAGTTCCCGTCATCGTTAGAGCGGTTAACGGTCATGCATATCGCGCGACCCCCCTCTTTCCCCCCTTGGTAAGGGGGGATGGTAGGGACGTAGCCGCTACAGGTGATCGTTATACGCGTCAGGATGTTCATTGCTCGTGGAACGTCTTCCGTTCTCTCCGCCGGTGCGTTCACAGAGTTCCAACCGAGCAAAAAACACGGCTGCCGTGTCAGGAATATCCCCCAACGATCTATGACCAGGTAATGATGGGGAGAACCCGTCGGGCAGGTTCGGGGCTGCCGGGCACCAAGCCTCCCGACGGGTCCATCTACGTTCTCCCCATCACGAAGGTCGGCCTCGATTCCCCCGCCACATGCGGCGCGAACCGCCCTCTCCTGTCGTCCTCATCGATGCCTTG
This sequence comes from uncultured Phycisphaerales bacterium, assembly GCA_965371725.1. Classification (GTDB taxonomy): domain Bacteria; phylum Planctomycetota; class Phycisphaerae; order UBA1845; family UBA1845; genus CBDUZO01. The sequence continues at coordinate 36,556 of CBDUZO010000023.1, read as the reverse complement.
GCCTGGATCCGCGGCGTGTCGGCCACCGGAGTGCCCGATCGTGTCCGTCCTACTGCGATCCGGTGAAGGCGTTCTGAAAGGTGGCGACATCGGCCAGGTCCACATCCGCGTCGGCGTCGAGATCGTATGCCTCACAGGCGGGAATTGGCACGTCGCCGGGATCGGGCCCCGTCAGGCATACACTCGTGCCTGCGAAGTCCCGCCAATCCACGTCGCCATCGTGGTCGACGTCGCCGGTTGTCACGGTCAGCGCCCGAACCACACGGAACCCGATCCGATTGTCGGTCCACGTTGGAGCGGTGAACATCCGTCTTGTGGTTTTCAGGCTTAGCGAGGTCTCGGGGACGTCCCAACTGCCACCCCGAATGGTTCGGAAGTCGATGCTCGACGGATGCGTGTTGTATCGGCCCTGCATCCATTGGAAGGCGTTTCCGCTCATGTCGTGAATGCCGAAGCCGTTGCCATTGTTCGTGTAGAAGTCAGCCGGAGTCGTACCGTTATCGAAGGCGTCGCCGCTGTCACGGTAATTCGCATCGTCCCCTGTCAACGTATCCGCGCCGAACCCATAGATCGTGTTGGTCCCAAGCGCATCATGCCACGCGGCGGCTTTGTACCACTCGTTGTACGGATCTGCGAAATCGCTTGTGACGTCGGGGTTGTTGTAGCCGTTATCCATCGGCAAACGATAACCGCGATACTCGGCCACCAACTCCGCGCGCTCCGCATCATCCAAATCGCGCGCTTCCCACTCCGTTTTTGTAGTCATAGCGGGGTGCCAGCCCGTCAAGTCATCGTGATCGCTCTCGGTGTAACATTGCTCGGAGGCGAGCATACCCTGATCGAGCGTCAACCAGTTGGCATACTTGACGGCACCGTACCAGCTTACACCGGTAATGGGATGGTTCGAAGTATCGTTCGGCGTCGTGACTACGTCGTACTGACCGCCCGTGAACGCAATCTGACCGGAGACGGCGGGAGAGAAAAGCTTCACCGTCCGCACGCCGGGATCGTCGCCAACCTGCCCCGTCGTATCCGTGTTGATGTACACATCACCGGTGAGAGAGTCGAAGAACATATACCGGCCTCGCTCGTTGTCGAGGTTGGACATCGCGTTGTTGAGAAAAGCCACAAACTCGGCGTTGGTCGTGTGGAATCGCGCTATGGCATAGGGATGACTCGGACCCGCCGGCTGTACCGCGCCTGTCGAGACGTTGGACTCCTGCACCATAAAGGCCGGTACGACAAGAGACAAACTCACCTGCCGCGTCACCGTCACGGGTGCGACCCCGTCATCCGCCGTGAACTCCAACACGGCTGTATGCACGCCCTCCACGAGCCCCGTCGTCATAGCTACATCTATGTAGATCACGACATTGGTTGATACCCCATCAGGAAGATCACCCTCGCTCGACACTCCCCCATTGATACTGAGCCAGTCCGCGCCGGGCGGTTGGGTGGAGACCATCCAGTGGATGTCGCCGGGATTACCACGCTCGACATTCGTGAGCGTGTAGACCATGAATGAAGGCCCGATGGTAACACCCGCGACGCCGGAGGCTATGAAGTCGTCAAACGGCCCGACGGACATCACCTCATTGATGACCAGCTCGATGGGTATGCAACGCTGATCTCCGGTTACCGCGTCCTCGACTGTCAGAGCGGCCGTGTACACGCCGTCGAAGAGCCTTGCCGCATTCTCATTGAGCGAGACCGTCACGTCTTCCGACTGATCCGGCGCGACTTCCACTGATTCCGGGACGATATCGAGCCAGTCAACATCCACACTGGCAATGACATCAATTGGCACGGATACGTTGTTTGTCAACGTATAGGTCTGTGGTGGATGGGTGTTTGGATCGGGGTTGGGCTCGCTCGGCCACGGATCATACTCCGCCTCGACCTCGATCGGCTCCATGACGATGAGTCTGACCGTTTCCTCGATGGTATCACCAAGGTTCTCATTGGCTGGGTCGGTGAAGGTGAACCGGGCAGTCCCATCGTACGAACCCACATTATACGTGTCCGCGATCTCGGCAATCGTAATGGTGAACACCAGGACGTCGTCCGGTTGCAGTGTACCCGTGAGCGCGTCGGCCGGTTCGATCGTAATCCAATCGTGCGGCGTACTGACGGTATACTGGAGATCAAAATCGACGACACTTGTAAGCTGATAAGAAACGTCCGGTGGATTGTCGAACGGCCCCATCCAATACCCGCTGAACGCAGCCGACTCCTGACCGGGCGTGACTGCGATGGGTTGCTCGATCGTGAGCTTCGCATTGCGCACCTCGGATTGCCCCGTACTCTGGTTCCGGAAGGTGACGACAGCTTCATGCTCGCCGGGACCGAGGTCGTCGGCGTCGGCATGGAGCGCAATCTGAAATGCAAGCTGCTCCGCGGCTTCAATCGTCCCCGCAAGCTCATCCGGCTCGGGCCCCGCCACATCGATCCAGTCCTGATCAACAGATACCAGCCACGCCATTTGCGACGCCGAATTGTTGGTCAGCGTGTAGGTCTGACTGGAACCGGTTGCGCCGTGGAAGGCATCGCCATACGTCCCCTCGATCTCGATCTCGTCCGACGGCGTAACCGTGAACGGTTCAAGAGCCTCCACGACGAAATGCAATGCGTAGGTTTCATCCAGTGTCGAATCGGTGACATACACGGTTACAGGGCGTCCCATGCCACGAACCACGCGGAAACCGGTGTCATCGCTTGGCATATCGGCAAGCTGGGAACCGCGCCCGTCGGCGGCCAATCTGTCCGACCCGACATCATCGCGCCAACTCCCGCCACGCGTCGCGCGAAGCGACGGATCGCCCGCGACGAACTCCTGAGTCCACTCCGCCACATCGCCGCAAGCGTCGTACAGGCCGTAGAAGTTGTCCGTCCCGACGGTCATGATTGGATCGGGTTGCGGCGGACACACCTCCTCCGGAGCGTAAAACGCATTCACGCCGTTGAAGAATCGAACGGGCGTGGTGCCATCCGTCTCCGTCTCGCCGCTCTCGAAAAAGTTGGCATCCACGCCGGTCAGCGCGTCACGGCCGAAACCGTATACATGGTTACCACCCGCACCGTCATTCGCGCCGGAGTCCCAGGCGGCGGACTTGTACCATTCGTTGAACGCCGACGCACCGCCCGCCTCGTCATCCATGGGCAGGCGGTATCCGAGCGTTTGCGTAATCAGTTGCCCTCTCGCCACGGCGCCGAAGCCGCCCGTAATCCATTCCGCATCGGTTACGGTAATCGGGTGCCAACCGTCGAGGTTGTCACTCGTCGACTCGGTGTACGCCCACAAATCGGACGGGATGGACGTGTACGCGGAAAGCCAATTGCAGTATTTGACGGCCCCGTACCACGTCACGCCGACAACGGGATGAAGGCCATAGCCGCCTGCGACCTCGTACCGATCGTTGATAAGCTGAATCCGCCCGGTCGAGGCGTCGTAGAGAAACGTACTCGACGGCGGGTTCGTCCCTTCCTCGCCGGTTTGCTCGTCATTGACGTACACGCTTCCGGCGACGGCGTCGAAGTAGAGGTGCCAGCTTCTCTCGTCGGGATCTTCACTCAAGGCGTTGTCCCTGACGTCGTTCAGGAACACGGCGAACTGATCGTTTCTGACCTCCGTTCGATTGATCCAATAGTCGTAGTCAGGACCGTCCGGCTGGGCGTCCTCCCTTGAGACGTATGCGAAGTCGCCGGGCGGCGGTGGCGTCACTCCGAGGATGGCCGGGATGGCGCTTGGCTTCAACGTAACATCCAAACTCGCTCCCGGACCGATCTGCCAGACCGGACCACCCTCGATCTCGAGCCAGTCGGCCGAACTCGCCACAGTCACCTGATCGACCGTATGAGCAGCCGGATTCGTGATGGTGAGGGTAAACGACTCCGGATCAAATGGTCCTCCAACATACCCTTCCGACCGGACAGCCGACTGCGCCACGACCAGGTCCTGCGGCTCGTACACCTGGACGACGCGGAAACCGACGTAGGGGAAGATCGAGCCCGGCGCAAGTGTGGTCCGCCCCTCGGTTTGCAGCATGATCGAGACGTCCACATTGTCGAAGTGCCCACCGCGGGTCGTCTGCTCACCGGTGGCATCGTCGCCATCGTGAATCCACTCAGCCACGTTGCCGGTTATATCGTACAACCCATACGCATTGTCGGTGTCATTCGTACCGCTGTCGTCCGCAAGCCGGTTGACACCGTTGAAGAAGCCGACGGGTGAAGGCCCCGGCTCGTAAGGGTCACCGCTGTCGAGATAGTTGGCGTCGGCATTGGTAAGGATGTCACAACCGAACCCATAGAGCCGGTTCTGCTGTGCAGCCCCATTCCACGCCGCGGCTTTGTACCACTCGTTGTACGTGCTTGCCGTCGGCGATTGCTCGTCCATGGGCAGGCGGAACCCGTGTCTGTCGACAAGCTGCGCCGCGGAGAAAACGGGGAACCAGTCACCGACTGTCGGTCCTTCCGTGTAGCAGCGCTCATCCAGTCCCATACCCTGGATCAACGTCAACCAGTTGCTGAACTTGGCAGCCCCGTACCAGCTCACACCGACGACGGGAAAACTCTCCTTGTCATCGAGCACAACGTATTGACCATCGACGAAGTCAATCGCCTCGCCCACATTCGCGTCAAAGATGACCGTATCATCGCCGGTCAGCGTAATGATGACTTGCTCGGTATCGTGATCGAGATAGCTTCCTCGCGGTTCATCCGAGAAGGCCCTCGCATCATTCAGAAACCGCACGAACTCGGCGTTGGTGACCTCGTACCTTCCGATACGAAACAGGTAAGAAGGCCCGCCGGGCTGAGCGTCGTCACCCGGCACGTCCACCATCGCAAGCGCGAGCGGTTCGGACCCGATGGTCAGCCTCACGTCACGAACCGTCGATACTTCCGGGTCGGGGACGGTGCTCGTAACCGTGAACTGCCCCGTGTACGCCTCCGCGGACTGAGGCAGCGAAGCAGCGGCAGCCGTAATGGACAGTTCAATCTCGACTGTTCCGGCGGGATCGAGAATCGTGCCCGCCGTCGGATGAATGACAAGCCACTCGACACCGGGAGCGGGTTCGGTCGTGTCAACGAACGTCGCCTCCCAGGGCATCTCGACCAGACCCGTGTTGGTAAGAGTGTAGGTGAACGTAGCGGGAAGAAATGGACCGCCCTGCGGGCCGCTGAACGTTGCGTCCTCCTCGGGCTCGACCATCAGCTCGCGCACATCAATCGTTACAAGCCGCTCGACCACGAACCCGGACAACGGCTGCTCGAACAGGACCTTGGCTGTGTGCAGGCCGACGGCCTCGTCATTCGCCCCGTCGGTGATCGCGATGGTCACCTCGATCTCATCATCATAATAGGCCAACGTGCCCTCGGCGGGGTCGAACGCGATCCAGTCAACGGATTGACCCGAATCGAGAGCAACCGACCAATCCACCGGTCGGTGCGCCAGGTTGCGAAGCGTAAACACGTGATCCGACGGGACGAACGGTCCACCCGTTACACCGATGGAGATCACCTCCTCAACCGGCGCCACCTCGAACATGGACTTGATCTCGAAACTGACGCCACGGACGAACTCCGTCCCCGTGCACTCATCGACAATCGTCACCAGGGCGGTGTACGTGCCGGGATCAAGACCTTCCTTGTCGAAGCCAATGGTGATCTCGGTTGCGCCAAGAGGTTGAACCTCACCGGTCAAGTCGGTAACGGTAAGCCAATCAATCCCGGTCGGCGGATTCGTCGTGTCCTCCCAGCTCGCCGACCACTGCACGGTCTGCTCCGACGAGCTTGTCAGATCGTAAACCTTCGTCGGCGGGTCCTCGTCGAAGTAGATCGAAGCCACAAAACCATCCGGCGGCGTGAGAGCGAGCGGTTCCACAACCGTCAGCCGAACCGTGCGCTCGATCGTCGTTTCGTCGACATCGTTCGAGAATGTCACAACGGCGACATTCTCGCCGACCACCATTTCATCCTGACACTGCGGTTCAATCGCGACCGTCACGCTCACCGAGTCGCCCGCGGGAATGGCGCTGCCTCCCGAGTCATCGGTGATCGTCAGCCAATCGACGTCCGAAGTCACGGTCAGATCGACCGGCTGATCGGTGACGTTGGTGACCTGGAAAGTAAGCTCAGTGTCATCCTCCTCGTACGGACCACCCCACGGACCGGAGTTGACCAACTCCTTGTTCGGTTCCACAAGCAGTGGGCAGATGACACTCTGCACCACCCGGAACCCGGTCGAATCAACGGCGGTGTCCGCCGAACGCTCGGCGCCGGGTGTGGTTCGCAGGCTGCTCGTGCTGCTGCACCATGACCCACCACGGTTGCCGCGATCGGTCTGATCGAAGCCCTGATCCTGGACCCACTCCCAGGCGTTCCCGGACATGTCATACAGAGAGTACGTGTTCCCGGTATCCGCGGTATCGGTGCCGTCTGCAAGCGTGTTTACGCCGTCAAAGTAGCCCACCGGCGTTGTGCCGCCTATGATGCAGTCGAACTCATCCTCGAACGGATCGTGGCTGCAGCGGTAGTTGGCGTCGGCGTCGGTGATGGCGTCGCGCCCGAAACCGTAGACCGTGTTGGCGCCAAGCGCCTCATTCCAGGAGGCGGCCTTGTACCACTCGTTGTACGGGCCGGGGTCTGTTCCGCCGTCTCCTCCGTCCATGGGAAGCCTGTAGCCGAGCACGTCCAACAGGGCATCGCGCTCGTCAGAAGAAAGGTCGCGCAACGCCCAATCCTCGGTGCTGATCGTCACCGGATGCCAACCCTCGGGCTCGGAGACGACGGCTTCGGTGTAGGTGCGATCCCCGGCGGCAAGACCGGTGAAAAGCGTAAGCCAGTTGCAGTATTTGACGGCCCCGTACCAGGTCACGCCGCAAGCGGGATGGTCTTCGTAACCGGACTCGACAACGTACCGTTCTTCAGTGCCATCGTATGACACATACGGGTTGGCCGACGCTCCGAAGACCAGTGTGCCGTTGCCCACGGTGACGATGTGCCCCTCCTGCGAACCCGCGATGTGGACATCCCCGGTACTCGTGCTGAAGGAGAGATAAAAGCCTCTCGGGTTGCCGAGATTACCCATGGCATCGTTGAGGAACTCGACAAACTGGGTGTTGGTGATCTCGAATTGACCGATCCGGAAGTCGTACTCCGGACCACCGGGTTGGACGCTCGACGCGGGGACGAACACGAACACCGGCGGATCGGCGGGGCTCGACGTGCAGAGCACCGCCACCGCGACGAGCATCGCCACAGCGACGGCTGGTCGATCCATCCGTAGTGTTCCACTCACCCTGGAAGCCTCCGTGCCCTGTCGGCGGGCATACCTTGCGATCCTTGACCCCGCCGGCCCGCGATGCAAGGACATACTCCAACCACCCACAGGCGATACGCCTCCATTAAATATCGGATGCTTGCGGATTCTCAGGCCACGGGAATTGGCCCGGTTCAGAACCCGTACCCGAGGTGGCCGCCGAAAAACACGACGGCGTTCCAGGAGGCGTGCAGGAGGATGGCTGCGATGACCAGAGGATATGCCTCAACCACGCTTGCCCGCCGCCGCTCACGCTGGGCGCGCTCCCAGACCGGGACCAACCCCCGCGTCGCCAGCGCCGTGCAGGCAACGTGCGCGAACGGGCCTACGAACCACCGGTAGAGCACCAGCTCCTTCGACGCGTTCGGAAAGTACAGCGCCAGCATGATGACATTCTGCGCGATGGCGAACACAACGGCTGTGGCGATCGTCATCACGTATATCTGGTTCGCTCGCTTGATCAGATAGCCGCGCCGCTCGATCACGGTGGAGGCAGCCGCCAGCTTCAGCACCTCCGCCATCGCAGGCGCAACGACAAGGAAGCTCAGTGCCCAGACCCACTCGACCGCCAGAAACCCGGAAGCTACAGCCAACGGCAGGCTCACAAACGGAACCAGCACCGTGACCGCCCACGACTTCGCATCCGTTGCTCGGGCCTGATAGGTAGCCACCCACTTCGCGTAGCTCTCCTCGCCCTCACGCGGCGGTTCGTACCGCTCGATGTGGGCGCACTCCGGACAGGGGTGACCGGTCTGAAGACCTCGAAGGTTGTAGCCGCAGTTGCGGCAGCTCCAATCCTGATCGATCAGCACCGGGTCGCGATTCGGGAATGAAACCGGCTCATCAAACACCGAATGGACTGCCCGCTCCTCAGCCGGGTCGCTGCGCGCACGCTCGCGTTCGAGCTTCTTCGCGGCCGCCTCCTCAGCGGGATCGGATGAGAAAGACCCATCTTGAAGGTGCGGTTCCGAGTTGACGGAGGGGTCGTGTTCAGGACGTGACACACATCATCTCGAAGAATCGTCAGGCACATACACAGCCGTGCCGTAGGCGCACATCTCAACCATGGCCGCCCCGGCCTGCCGCCGCCTGACGCTGCCAATGTTGCTAGTTGCAAACCGAACATTGATGACACGGTTGGCCCCAAGCCGCTCCGCCGATTCCAGCACGCGCAGCAGCGCCTCGCGCCGCGCCCGCTCCATCAGGCTCTCGAACGTGCGCAGCTCTCCGCCGATGATCTTCTTCAATCGGGCGGCGAAGGTCTTGAAATAATCGGAAGAAATGACCACGTCCCCGAATACGATCCCCATAGGCTTGGCCGCGCAGCCCGGCGGAAGACTACCGGTGTCCGTCACCAGGATGTAACTCAGCGCCGCCTCTCGCCGGGCAAGCAGGCGGAAGTGCCTCCGCTCAATCAGTGTGCCCACCGACAACCCGAGAAGCAGCAACACGACGACCACGCCGAACTGGATCAAAGCCGGCACCGCGCTAACCCTCCGCCTCGACGACGACGGCTGTCCCGTATGCGTAGAGCTCAGCCGCTCCCTGCGTGATCGCGCTCGTGGTGAACCGGACGTTGACCACGGCGTTGGCGCCAAGCTGCTCGGCCTGGGCGAGCATGCGCTCGAGGGCCTGACGCCTTGCCTCGACCAGCAACTCGGTATAGCCCACAAGCTCACCGCCCACGAGGTTCTTCAACCCGGCAACCATATCGCGCCCGAGGTGCTTCGCACGAATCGTGTTCCCCTGAACCAGACCCCTCACCTCACGAACGTGATAGCCGGGGATCATCTCCGTGTTGACGACAATCATCGAGGTACCTCCTTGGCTGCGACCGGTGATCCTGCCCGAACCACCTGCCACGACCGACAATCTCCACGCAGGCGCGAGGATTGTCAAGAAGCCGGGAAGCCTTTGGAAGCGCGGCGCAAGGGCCGTTTCGATTCTCACCACCGGGAACGGTGCATTCACGGTGATTCAGAAAATCGTGGTGCTAATGCCGTTTCAACAAAGGTCGTTCCGTTTTCTTCCCCCCTTACTAAGGGGGGATTGAGGGGGGTTATGCAGATGGAGAAGAACCTCCCCCAACCCCTCCTTGTCAAGGAGGGGAGGAAGAAACACCATTACCTTGGTCTGGAAACGGTGCTAGGCGGTCGTCTCCGCGGGTGCGTCCGGATTCCAATCGCGTTTGGGCGGTTTGACGACCAGGCCCATGCGAATGGCCTTGGCCGAGACGTTAATCCGGCAGACCTTGCCGTTGACAAGAGCCCGGACGCGCTGGATGTTCGGTTTGAACTTGCGTTTCGTAACCCCGGTGGTCTTACGCCCAACACCACCGAGGTACTTGGCTTTACCGCGCCGAGCGATGGAACGACCTGCGCGGGTTCTCTTACCTGTGAAAAAGCAGACACGAGCCATACATCACCTCTGGTTTAACCAGGCCCTCCGACTGCGGGCCGGCTCGGGCAAGTCCGGTCAGTATAGCGGCCCATCGGACGCTGACAAGCCCCCTGGCTGACAATCCACTGGATCGTGTAAGATTATCGGACATTGAAACGTGATGCAATCCCGGCACGTGTCCGACGTTTAAACAGGTGTGCAAGTGAAGATAGCGGACGACCTTTCGCAAGTGATCCGGCGGGCTCAGCAACTTGACGCTTCGGCGTTCGAGTCGCTCGTGGACGCCTACTCGCCCAGGCTCCATGGATTTCTATACCGCCTGACGGGCCGACCCGACGACACCGAGGAGCTGGTCCAGGAGGTCTTCGTCCGCCTCGTGCGGATGCTCCCGCAATATGAGCACGACGGTCGGTTCGAGGCCTGGTTGTTCCGGATCGCGACGAACCTGGCCCGAGACCGCATCCGCCGGATCACGCGGGCACCGGACATAAGCTCGCTTGACGACGCAAGGGACCAGCGGGATGAGCGATCCGCCTGGGAGCGGCTGGGCGATCTGAGCGGGCCGAGTCCGACCGAGGCCGTCGAACTGGCTGAGGACGTCGACAGGCTGCAGCGATGCCTGGCAAAGCTGTCTCAGCCGGAGCGAGAGGTCATTCTCCTGCGGCACTACGCCCGAATGAGCTTCGCTCAGATCGCCGAAGCGATGGGCACGCCGCTTGGAACGGCTTTGGCCAGGGCTCACCGCGGCCTGGCCAAACTGCGGCAGTGGATGGAGGCATCGGAATGACGTCTGACGAACAACGGATGCGCGAGATCGAACAGCAGGAGCAGTGGTTCCAGGAAGTCTGCCGTGATCCCGAACCGCTTGACACCGATCGGATCAAACGACGTGTCCAAGTGACCATTAACGAGCAATGGGTGGCCCGCGAGTTGGGCGAGCCACCAACCGGCGCATCGAGTGAGCACGGGCTTGCCGGGCTGATCGATCGCACGAAGCGAGCCGTCCGGGCAGCCGTCGCAACCGAGAAGGTCAGCAGGACGCTCACCGGTTCTCGAGGTGGCGGATACCTGAACGCGCGGCGTATCATCCGGTTGGCCGGTGGGATCGGGCTGGCTGCCGCGGCCTGCCTGGCGGTTTACATCGGGCTTCCCGAACCGCCCGCGGATGCAGGTGGACCTGCGTTCGACCGCCTCGCAGCCTTCGAGGAGTTTCAAGAGGGCAAGCTTGGCCTGTCGCTGGCCGACCTGGGCGACGACATGGCCGAGCTTGAGCTCGCTTTCAACGTATCCGGCTTGGCCGATGTGGAGGATGAACTGCTCGAAAGCCTATTCGATTCCGTCCATGACCTGATCCTCGAGGGCGAGACGGACCCGGTTCAGATCGACTGGTCGTAGGGCCGCTTCCAGAAAGGTAATGGTGTTTCTACCTCCCCTCCTTAACAAGGAGGGGTTGGGGGAGGTTCTTCTCCGCCTGCATGAACCCCCCTCAATCCCCCCTTAGTAAGGGGGGAAGGAAACAGACCCCCCTCTATCCACTTGGTAAGGGGGGAAGAAAGCGGAACGACCTTTGTTCAAACGGTACCAGAGCAAGCAATCACGCAAAGAAGGAGAGCATGATGTATACACGTTGCAGCAAACGAAGGTCCAAGACGATTGCCATGGCGCTTGTCGCCCTTATGGGATTTGCGATCGGCGGCCAACTGTCTCTCGGCGCCACCGTGTGGATGGACGCGCCGGAATCCCCTCCGCGAGATGAACCGCAGGTTCAAGGTTCACAGGGCGAACCTGAACCCGCCACACCTCCCGATGCGGGGGTTCCGCTCGATGAGGATCGACCGGCCATGCGTCAGCGGGGTGGGCGGATGCGTGAGCTTGACCCCGGGTTGCACGAACGTCGGCCCGGTCCACCGGGCGAGGGGCCCAAGGCCCAGCGCCGGCGCGGACCGGGAATGGGGCGTGGTTTCCAAGGAGAAGGCCGCCCGCCCCGGGGATGGTTGCACCGCCTGCCGGACGAGGAGCGTCAGCGCCTGATGCACTTCATCGAGGAGCACTTTCCCATGCTGTACCTCGATATCGAGCGGAGGCAGGGAGGAGAGCCCGGTGACGGACCGGGACGGTTACGACGCGCCATCCCCGAAATGCTCAGGCTGATGGATATGATGGAGACCGATCCGCAGCGCGGCACCTTGATGATCCAGGAACGGCGAATCGCCATGGAAATCCGTCACGTCATGAGACAGTACCGCTCAACCAGGGAGGAGGAGAACCGTGCTCGGCTACGCGTGCGACTGCGGGAACTGTGCACGCAGGCATTCGACGTGCGCCACCAGCGGCGGGAGCTGGAAATCCAAGAGCTGGAGATCAGGCTTAACGAACTCAAGCAGCGTCATGTCCAAACGGATGAGATGCGCGACGAACTCATCGACCAGGCCGTCAAGGATCGCCTCGATCGCGCCATGGACATGGAACGCCGCCGACCGTGCGAGGAACGATAGAACACGGGAGAATTACCTCGTCGCGTATCCTTGCGGATGTGCCTTGTGCCAATTCCACGCCGTTTCCACGATTCGGGCAATGTCCGTGTACTTCGGCTGCCAGCCGAGTTCGGTCATGGCTTTGGTGGGATCGGCGTAGAGTTCCGCCGGATCACCCTCGCGCCTTGGAGAGGGTGTTGACGGGATGTCATGGCCCGTCACGTCGCGGGCGACCTCGACCAGCTCCTTGACGCTGACGCCAAGACCGGTCCCGACATTGTAGCACCGAAACTCCCCTTCCTGCTGTGTTTCAATGGCAATGCGGTGAACGTCGGCCAGGTCCTCCACGTGCACGTAATCGCGCACGCAAGAGCCGTCGCGCGTGGGGTAATCCAGCCCGAAGATCTTGATGTCCTCCCGCTGCCCAAGCGCGACCTGTAACACAACCGGGATCAAATGGTATTCCGGATCACGATCCTCGCCAAGCGTACCGTCAGCCGCCGCCCCGGAGGCATTGAAGTACCGAAGGGCCGTCGCACCCAGGCCCCATGCGGCTGCGCTGTCGCTCAACGCCCACTCGATCGCCAGTTTGGTCCGGCCATAGGGGTTTATGGGGTTCTGCGGCATACCCTCCGTGATGGGAACAGCCCTGGGAACTCCATAGGTCGCGCAACTGGAGCTGAATACGATCTTCTTGATATCGTGTTTCTTCATCAGCTCGATCAGCGACACGCTGTTGATCACATTGTTCCGATAGTAGCTTAGCGGGTCGCGAACCGACTCATTCACGTCGAGGTACGCGGCAAAGTGCATGACGCCGTCGAACGCACCCTCCGCCAATGTCCCGTCGAGCAGCGCGGTGTCAGCCAGGTCCCCCACAACGAGGCGGACCCGCTTGTCCACCGCCTCCTTGTGCCCACCGTCGGTGAGATTGTCATAGACGACCACGGAATGATCACCGTCGCACAGACCCCGAACGCAGTGGCTCCCGACGTACCCCGCTCCCCCGGTGACAAGAATGTTCATACGATGCTCCGGTTTCCGTTCTCAACCTCTGGACCGAGAACCCATTTCGACGTTTTGCCGTTTTGCCGTTTTGCCGTTTTGCCGTTTCGCCGTTTCGCCGTTTTGCCGTTTCGCCGTTTTGCCGTTTCGCCGTTTTGCCGTTTTGCCGTTTTGCCGTTTTGCCGTTTTGCCGTTTTGCCGTTTTGACGTTTTGACGTTTCGACGTTTTGTTCTCCCGCTTAGTCGACCGCAACATCGGCCAGGCGGGAGACGCTGATCACGGCTGACCGCATGACGACAACGTTGCGGCGATTCACCGTCACGCCTTCGCATTGCGTCTCGGCGAGATACTCCTCCTTGCTCGCGTGTCCGTCTCGGCAGTCGTGCATGTCCGCACCGGCCAGAACGAAGGCGATATCCGTGATCTCGAGAAGCTTCCCGATATACACGATCGGCGTATCGGTATCGAGCACAACAACTTCACGCAGCATACGCTCCAGCGGACCACTCATCGACGCCGCTCCTCCGGCCGAATCTCACCGTTTTCGTGTGGGGCGCATTGTACCGAGACCCTCACACCCCGGCCAACCAACGTTCGACGACAAGGACAGCGGCGGCCCCGTCCGACCCTGAACACGCTCGCCTGGGGCCGCATCATCCACGCCGGGCCACGATGCTTTGCGTCGCCACTACCGGCTCGCTACCATGCGTGGAGACCATGGATCCCAAGCTCGCAGCAGGGCAACGGCGCGGAGAACCGAACGAATGCACGTTGAGGTAATGCCGAATCTCGACAGCCGCTGGGAACCCAGTCCCGAAGGACGATTCGGAGACTTCGGCGGACGGTACGTCCCCGAGACGTTGATGTCTTCCGTCATCGAGCTCGGTGAAGCCTATCGCGAGATTCGCACCGACCGTGCATTCTGGGAGGAGCTTCACAGACTGCTTTCGAGCTACGCCGGCCGTCCCACCCCGCTCTACCATGCAGACCGGCTGACCAAAATGCTCGGCGGAGCGCAGGTGTACCTCAAACGGGAGGACCTGGCCCACACAGGCGCGCACAAGATCAACAACACGCTCGGCCAGGTTCTGCTCGCGCAACGAATGGGCAAGCGCCGGGTCATTGCCGAAACCGGGGCGGGGCAGCACGGCGTCGCGACAGCCACCGCGGCTGCGTGCCGTGGAATCGAGTGCGTCGTCTACATGGGCTCCGAGGACATCCGCCGTCAGAAGCTCAACGTGTTCCGGATGGAGCTTCTCGGGGCGAGGGTCGTGACTGTCGATACGGGGCAACGAACGCTCAAGGACGCCATCAACGCCGCGATGCGCGACTGGATGAGCACGAGCGATCATACGCACTACGTAATCGGGAGTGTCATGGGGCCACACCCGTATCCCCAGATGGTGCGTGACTTCCAATCGATCATCGGTCGGGAAACGCGGGTGCAATCCCTCGAGACCACCGGACGCCTCCCGGATTGCGTGATCGCGTGCGTCGGCGGCGGTAGCAACGCCGCGGGTATCTTCACGGCCTTTCTCGATGACGCCGACGTCGCGCTGGTCGGGGTGGAGGCCGGTGGGTCCGGCCTGGAACCGGGCCGACACGCCGCCACGCTCAACGCCGGTGCACCCGGTATTCTCCACGGTATGCACACCTACGTCCTGCAAAATGAAGACGGGCAAACGCTTCCGGTACACTCGATCTCAGCCGGGCTCGACTACCCCGGCGTCGGCCCTGAGCATTCCCACTGGAAGGAACTCGGGCGTGTGCAATACGTGGCCGTCGATGACAAGGCCGCCCTCGACGCGTTCACCACGCTCAGCGAGACGGAGGGAATCATACCTGCCCTGGAACCCGCCCACGCCATAGCCCATGCCCTGCAAGCCGCTGCGGCCATGCCCCCGGATCGGATTGTCGTTATCAACCTGTCAGGCCGCGGCGACAAGGACGTCGTCGAAGCTGGACGGCTCCTGGGCAGAAACGACTGAGGGAACGTCCAAACCACGACCATGCGGGATAGCAGACTGTTGAAAAAGTGGTCTCGGGACGCAGTTGTGTAGCGCCACCCCTCGTGGGTGGCGCACAATGCAGTTATGCGTCGCCCACGAGGGGCGACGCTACGTTTTTCAACGGGCGGATAGAGGCCCCATCCTTTGCGGAACGTAGGATGGGGGACGGACGGTTGTTCGAGATGTCTTCGGCTGCTCGATCTGCCCACCTCCCGAGCCGGATTCGGCTGGACCTTGAACTTACGGGGACTCCGTGATAGGCTGGGTGGTGTCTCAAGAGCGAACGGGACACGGCGGCGGGTCTCCCATGGCCAAATCCAGACACCCGGCGCCGTGACAGGCAAAACGGTCGGGCTCGCTTCGGAGTCACCAGGCACGTCGAAAACTGCGGCAAGGAGAGGCGTATCATGTTGGATAAGTATCCCAAAACGGTCAAGCTCAAAGACGGCACCGGCGTGACGATTCGCCCGCTTTCCAAGGACGATTTCGACGAGTTGCTTGCCTTCTTCAAAGCCCTTTCCGACGAGGACCGCGTGTTCCTTCGTCACGACGTCCGCGACCCAGAAGTCGTGCGAAAATGGACGAACGATATCAACTTGGATCGCGTCATTCCTCTTGTGGCCTTGGACGATGATCGGTTGGTGGGCACGGGGAGCCTCCACATCATACCCCACGAGTGCATGAAGCACGTGGGCCATATTCGTCTCGTGACAGCCAGGTCGTACCGGAACAAGGGGCTTGGCGCTCTGATCACGCGCGAGCTGGTCAGCCTGGCGACCGACCGGAACCTCGAGAAGCTTCAGGCCCACGTCATCAGGGACAACGAGGGGGCCGTCAAGATGCTCACCAGGCTCGGGTTTGAGATGGCGGCTGTTCTCGAAGGCATGATCAAAGATCGAAGCTGGAAGAACCGCGACCTGGCCATCATGGTTAACAACGTCGCAGACCTCGATCGGATTCTCGAGGAGTGGATCCAGTATTCGACGCAGCCCGGATACCGAGCACCCGGCGGTGGGGCCTGATCCGGGTCGGCCTCGATTGACCGCCGCGCGTTTCAATCGCGAATGCGATGATCCTGCTCACACGTGCGATCATCCTGCGCACCGTGCCTCGTGTGCGCGTCACGGGTCGCACATCGATCGCTCCCTGATACAATAGAGCCCGAATCCAGCCAAACGCGACGCACGCGTGGCCGTTGCGCAAGGGATGTGTCAATCTTGCCATGCGACCGGATGACGCGTTGCGACGGGCGGTTCTCCCGGAACGAAGGATCGACGTTCCACCCGCCACGACGCGACCCGTCCAAAAGCGGAGACTGTTTGCATGGCACAGGGAACTTTCGTGACGGCGATCAACTGCATGGACGGACGCGTGCAGGAGCCCGTCCTGCATTGGATGAAACAGCGGTTTGGGGTCGACTATGTTGACATGATCACCGAGGCGGGGCCCGACAAGCTAATGACGGCCGGTCCGATTCAGACGGTCGAGTCCATCAAGGATCGTGTAAACGTCTCCGTGAACCGGCATCACAGCCGCGTGGTGGCGCTCGTGGGCCATCACGACTGCGCCGCCTATCCGGCTACGAAGGAGGAGCACGTCGATTCGATTCGCAGGTGTATCCACATCATCGAATCCTGGTCGCTTCCCGTGCGTGTGCTGGGCCTGTGGGTGGACGACGAGTGGCGCGTCGAGCTTGTCCACGACACCAACGACCGCGTCGCCGCGTCGCCGCCGCCGAATGGGACCGTTCCATAATACGGATTTCAGTTATAGACTGCCGAATCGATGTTCCGGCTCTATCGAGTTTTGCAGCACCGCGCGGGCGCGGCAAAGCCGCCTTGCGGCAGCCCGCGGCTCGCTTGTAACCAATCGGCAATCTTCATCTGATAACAGATCTGGTTTGACAATGCCGATTCGCCAAGGCGGACTCAATCGGGTCTGTGACACTTCCGGCGGCTTCAGCGCCGTACGCTGATACAGCCTGAAAGGCTGACCTACAGTAGCCGTGGGCAAGTCCCGCCGAGGCGGGACGCCGCCCACGGTAACCCCAACACCCGTTCCATTCGACCCTGTAGGGGTCGCATAAACGTCCCGTTGCCACACACGCCGCAGAGGATAGACGACCCCTTCAGGGGGTCGGGCGATTCGGTGGCGGCGTCCTCCGGGGGCGGCGCTACGCTTGCCCCCGGCTATGACAGAGCAGGCCTTCAGCCTGCGACCCCCCCCCGATTCTGTCACGGACCCGACTCAATCGTCATCCGTAGTTCCGCGCGGGCTAAAAGCCCGCGGCTCAAAACGGGAGGTGTCGGCAGATTCTTACTAGAACTGGTATGATACTCGTATAACCATAACGGACGTGATCGGTGTCGCATGAGGCGCGTACGGGCTCGCGTGTCGGTCCTGCAGAACCGGAAGCGCGGGTCAAGACCCGGCCAACTTGCGAAGCACCGCGTGCAGAATCCCACCGTTGCGGTAGTAGTCGACCTCGACCGGCGTGTCGAGTCGCAGCACCAGCTTGATCGTGCGCGTTTGGCCGGTCTTCGGATCGGTCAACCGCACCTCCATCTCCTCTCGCGGCTTGATGTCGTCGGTCAGCGGGATGTCGAACACCTCGTGACCGGTCATGCCCAGCGACTCGCGGCTGGCACCCTCCTCGAACTGAAGCGGCAATATGCCCATCCCCACGAGGTTGCTGCGGTGAATCCGCTCGAAGCTCTCCGCGATCACCGCCCGGACACCGAGCAGCAGCGTACCCTTGGCAGCCCAGTCGCGCGACGAGCCCGTGCCGTATTCTTTACCTGCCACCACCAACAGCGGTGTGCCGTCGGACTTGTATCGCTTGGCCGCATCGTATATCGACATCGGCTCCTCAGTGGGCAGGTGAATCGTCACACCACCCTCCGTCCCCGGCGCGAGCAGGTTACGAAGCCGGATGTTGGCGAACGTACCGCGCGTCATGACGCGATCGTTGCCCCGCCGGGAACCATAGCTGTTGAAGTCCTCCGGGGTGACACCGCGCTTTTGCAAGTAGCTTCCAGCCGGCGAGTCGGGCTTGATCATCCCGGCCGGTGAGATGTGGTCCGTCGTGACGGAGTCCGCCACCATCACCAATACACGAGCCTTGTCGATCGGTCGGATCGGGCTGACCTTCCTGGTCAAACCCTCGAAGAAGGGCGGCTTCTGTACGTAGGTGCTCTCCGGCGCCCACGGGTAGGTGTCCCCGGTCGCGCCGCTGATTCGGTTCCAGCGCTCGTTGCCGTCGAAGATGTTGGCATACTGCCGGCGGAACTGCTCGGGCGTGACGCATCGGCCAACCACGTCCGCGATCTCGGCGTGCGATGGCCAGATGTCCTTGAGGTAGACCTCCTTGCCCTCCCTGTCGGTACCGAGCGGCTCGGTCGTCAGATCGATGTCCGTCGTGCCAGCCAACGAATAGGCCACCACCAGCGGCGGCGAGGCAAGGTAGTTCGCCTTCACCAGGGCGTGCACGCGCCCCTCGAAATTACGGTTGCCACTCAGCACCGAAGTGACCACAAGATCACCGCTGGTGATCGCCTCGGCCACCGACTCGGGCAACGGACCACTGTTGCCGATGCACGTCATGCACCCGTATCCGACGGTCTGATAGCCGAGCTGGTCCAGGTAGGGTGACAGACCTGCGTCATCCAAATACTGTGTCACCACGCGAGAACCCGGCGAGAGGCTCGTCTTGACGTGCGGCTTGACCTTCAATCCCTTCTCGCACGCCTTCTTCGCCACCAGACCGGCTGTGATCATCACCGACGGATTCGACGTGTTGGTGCAACTGGTAATCGAAGCGATCACAACCGCCCCGTGCGTGATCGAGGTCGCCTCGCCGTTCGACTTGCCCCGTCCCCTCCGCTTGAGCGCGGAATCGTCCAGCGCGAAGCCCCGCTCTGCCACAGGCCTGCGCAGGGTGGAAGCGAACTCGGTCTTCATCGCATCAAGAGGAATGCGATCCTGAGGCCGCTTCGGACCGGCCAGACAAGGCCCGACCGTGGAAAGATCCAACGAGAGCGTATCCGTGAATTCCGGATCGGGCATGTCATCCGTGCGGAACAGGCCCTGCTCCTTCGTGTACCGCTCGATCAGGTCGATCAGATCATCACTGCGGGCCGTCTGACGCAGGAACCGCAGTGTCTCGGCGTCGACGGGGAAGAAACCCATCGTGGCGCCGTACTCCGGTGACATGTTCGCAACCGTCGCGCGATCCGCCAGGGCGATGTTGCTCAGACCCTTGCCGTAAAACTCGACGAACTTCCCGACGACGCCCTTCTTCCGAAGTATCTCCGTAACCGTCAGGACCAGGTCGGTCGCCGTCACGCCATCCCGCAGCTCGCCGGTCAGCTTGAAGCCGATGACCTCGGGGAGGAGCATGTAGATCGGCTGACCGAGCATGACCGCCTCGGCCTCGATCCCGCCGACGCCCCAGCCGACGACGCCCAAACCGTCGATCATCGTCGTGTGGCTGTCCGTGCCGACGAGGCTGTCCGGCATCGCCACGCGCATCCCATCCACTTCGCGCGTGGCCACGACCGTCGCCAGATACTCGAGGTTGACCTGATGAATGATTCCCGTGGCCGGCGGGACGACGCGGAACCGGTCAAACGCCTGCTGTCCCCAGCGGAGGAACTGATACCGCTCCTGATTTCGCTCGAACTCGCGGTCGATGTTGATCCGCAACGCGTCCGGCGTCCCGAAAGCGTCAACCTGGACCGAGTGGTCGATCACCAGATCCACAGGCACGAGCGGGTTGATTTTCTTTGGATCGCCACCCAGTTCAGCCAGGGCGTTCCGCATGACGGCCAGATCCACGACGGCCGGCACGCCGGTAAAATCCTGGAGCAGCACCCTCGCCGGGATGAACGGTATCTCGCGTTGGGCACTGCCGGAGGCCTGCCAACCGGCGACCGCTCGCACGTCGTCCTCGGTTATGGTGAACCCGTCCACGTTGCGTAGGGCGCTCTCCACGAGCACCTTGATACTGAACGGAAACCGGTCGACATTTGCCACGCCGGCGTCCGTAAGTGCCGACAGCTTATAGACTTGCACATCACCCTGCCGGGTCGAGAGCGTCGACCTGGCTCCGAAAGCGTTTCCATTCGTCGTCGCTGACATGGGTCTCTCAACTCACATACAAGGAACATGGTATCAGGGGTGGCCCACAGCCGGGGACAATATAGGCACAGTCCTCCAAACCGTCAAAGCGGGCCGTGCCCTCCGAATCCGTGCGGCGGACGGTGTCGGGCACCGGGCACGCCCGCAGCCCCCATTCCCAGCGGGCGCGGATTGCCCGTCCGGCAAGGTTGCCTACGCCGCCATCAGGAGTATAATGCGGGGCTCATGTGCCTGGGTGGAATCCCCGGCGCACGAAGGTGTTGAGCGGCTGGATTGTGCGATGGCTGTCGTTGACGAAGATCTGCTGAAGATCATGGTTTGCCCGGTGGCACACACCCCGCTCGTGCAGTCGGGTGACTGGCTTTACTCGACCGATCCGGAGACGCGACGCAAGTATCCAATCCGCGACGGCATCCCGATTATGCTGGTGGATGAGTCCGAGGTCGCCGACGTCGAGGAGTTTGACCGGGTCATGGCTGAGGAAAAGCGTCAACCCGTTGTGAGGGAAGACAAACCGACAAGTTAGGAAACACGCAGGACGGAACATGGCAAGAGAAAACGATTTCTATCACACACGTTGCCGCTTCGCCGACCGTGGCGGGCATGACTGGATCGGGCCGTTGGTTGATTACAAGGAGATTGACCTGCTCCGCAAGTTCCTCACGACCAGCAGCAAGCTGATGTCGCGCAGGCGAGCTGGGACCAGCGCCCAGGAGCAAAAGACGCTCAAGCAAGCCATCAAGCGTGCCCGCTACCTCTCCCTGGTTCCCTATTCGGGCGCCTGATTCTGATGCACGAGTTCGAATTCCTCGGACCGGTCCGTTGGCCGGTCCTTGTTGTGCGCGGTGCCGCCGCTCCCAAACCCTTTTGTAGCAAGCACTTACGGACGAACCCACCCGACACCCGCCCCGTGTAGCCACTTTGGATCTGTCGCTGCGTCACACGTCACGCCGATTAGCTGTGGCATTTCCGACAAAAATTGACTTGACGGGCGGGACATCCGATGTCATACTGTAGGTGAACACTTACACAATCTGTTGATGGTAACGCGAGCGACTCGAATGGCCAGACCCAGCCTGATCAACGAAAGACGAAAGCAGATCCTGCCGATCGTCGCCCGTACGTTCGCCGCGCTCGGTTACCGGCGAACCACCACGGCTGAACTGGCGAGACGTTGCGAGGTGCGGGAGAACATCCTCTATCGCATCTGGCCGGATAAGAAGGCCATGTTCGTCGCCGCGATCGAGTACGTCTATCAACTGTCAGCCGAGACGTGGGAAGCCCTGTTGCGGGAGGACGGGTCGGATGGGAGCCCGGCTGAGCGGCTCCTGGCCTACGAAGCGAAGCATTACGGTGAGACCGGCCTTTATCGGCTGATTTACGCCGGCCTGAGTGAGACCGACGATCCCGAAGTCCGCGCCGCGCTTCGCCACATGTACGGGCGGTACCACCGTTTCATCCGAGGGCGGATCGTCGAGTACCGTGGTCGGTCGTCCAACGGCGCGGACCGGGAAGCGGATCTTTTCGCCTGGGCGATTGTCGGGCTGGGCTCGGTCGCCAACATCGGTCGGGAGTTGGGGCTGATCGGCTCGCGCCGCCGCGAGAGGCTCTTCGCCGACGTCGGGCGATTCCTGCTCGAAGGAGGAGAAGGATAGGAAGCTTTGTCTTTTTTTTGCCCGTTATGTAAGCGGGCACTTACAGTTGCGTTTCTTCTAAAGGAGAGAGCCATGAGACGCCATCTACTCATCACAGCCACCGTCATCTCGCTGACCGCATTGGCGGCCTGCGCGTCGACGCCGCGGTCGCAAGGGGCCCAGAGCGCGGTCTTACCCGAGCAGCAGGAGCGACTCGGTGTCCTGCAAGCCAAGGGGGCCGATGCGTCTGTGACCATCTTCCCGCTCGTTCTGTGGAACATGGACAAGCCGAAGGAGGTCGGGGACATGGGCAGTGACGTCGCGAATGTGATCGGCCTGCTTTTGGAGAACGCGGGGATGCGCAACCTCGAAACGAGCGACACGGCCTTCATGCTTCCGGCGGATGTCGAGTTTGACCAGGCGGCGGAGCGTTTCGGCGAGTTCGTGCGAGCGAACCCGATCACGACGGACTACGCCTTGTATGGAGAGTTCCTCGGGCGCGTCGGACGCGGTGGCCCGCCGCGCTTTGAGGAGGTTCGCGGAGTGATCGTGGACAAGACCGGCGCGTGTGTGTGGGTCGATCGTCAAACGCCCAAGGATCGTGACTTCAAGCGTGCCAAACCGGACTGCCCCATGACATGCTGCGTTTTTCTGACCACGCGGTTGCGCGAACAACTGGGCCTGCCGGAATCAGCGGGCAAGGACAATGGTGAGGGGAAGTTCGCCCGTCTGTGGGCCGACGAGTCGGGAACGCCCGACCGCGACGAGCGCTCCGCCATGGATGACAGGCTGGCCAAGATGAAGAAGACCGCGCCCGATGCAACGGTAGCTGTCTTCCCCGTCCGACTTTCCAACGATGAGGTCGACAAGGACGGTGCGACGCAACTGGCGAAGCTCGTCAACGACAAGAAGCTGTGCAACGCCAGGCCCCTGGACACTCCGCTGCGCATCGAGCTTACGCCGGATCACAATGAGCAGAAAGTCCTATGGGACATGGCGCGAGCGTTTCGGGATCACGTCCGCAAGAACCCACCCGAGACCGCCTATGCCCTGTACGCCGACTACATGTTCAGCGAGCGTGACAAGCACGTGGGAGCGGTTCACTTTGTCATCTGTGATCGCGCGGGTGAATGGGTGCTCGTTGATTTCCAGAACAGCCATCACGGCGATTTCCAGAGCATAGACCCCAAGACGCAAGAGGACTGCAACCGACTGGTCTCGAAGCGATTGAAGGGTTATCTTCACTAGCGCGGAGTCGACACGAACGTTACTTTGAAGGAGTATGGCCATGCAATGGCACGATCATGCGAAGCGAATCTCAGTTTTGGGAATCATGCTCGGGTTTCTCGTGGGCGGTTGTGGAGGGCCCATCACCGATCCGATCGCGCAGGAGGCCTTTCTGGCAAGTTTGGGAAACACGTCCATCACCGTGTTTCCGGCTTTCGTTCGCGAGGATGATTCCGCCTACGATGAGAGCGCGGCATTGAGCATCGGCGCGTTTCTGACCGATGAGGGACTTGCGGACGTGACGGTGTCCACCGAGCAAGTGCCTATCACGGGCCCCTGGCACAGCAACCAGTCCCAGATGCTACAGGAAAGCGCGGCGGAGTTCGCCGCGTACCTGAATGATGATCCGGTTGATACGGAATATGCCCTTCTGCCTGAGTATTTGTTCTTGGGCAACAATGCGGGCGTTGGCGGCGTGCACTGCTATATAGTCGACGCGGACAACCGGTTGGCCTTTGTCGTGTTGCAGAACTCACATTGGCCGATCTTCACCGAGGTTAACCCGCAAACGGTCGATGATTGCACGACGATCCTGATCGAGGTGCTGCGCGAATCACTTGTACCGCAGGACTAACCCGCATTCAGGGCAAACGCAGCATCAACATGGCGGTTGTTGTCCGGACGCAACCCGCAACCGGACGCCACAGTTGAATAGAGCTTGCTCTAAAGCGCATAACGATCCCTTGTGGCGGCGAGGTCCCTACCATCCCCCCTTACCAAGTGGGGAAAGAGGGGGGTCGCGCGATACGCATGACCGTGAACCACTATAGCCGCGGACATGTCGAGCAACCGTCCATCCCCCACCCTTCACCTACGGTGAAGAATGGGGCACCCAGCACCCAGCACCCAGCCAACATCGGTCGGTGGGCGGTGTCCACCCTACATCTGTTCGAGCGTGTTGATCCCGAGCAGGTGGAGCCCGAGTTTCAGGGTCCGAGCCGTCAGGTCGCAGAGGCGCAGACGTGAGAGGCGTACCTGCTTCGGTGACGCGTCGATGACACGAACGCCGAGCTTCCGATCGTAGAAGCGGCTGAACGCCTTGGCGAGCTCGAACAGATAATCGGTCAGCAGATTCGGCCTTGAATCACGGCTGACGGTAGCGAGCGTCTCGGCGAACCGCGCGAGCTTCTTCGCCAGCGCAATCTCAGCCGGATGGTCCAGCAGAATCGGTTCATCAACCGGAAGCGCCGCCAGATCGACGCCCGCCTTCCGCCCGATCGAGCGAACGCGCGCATAGGCATACAGCATGTACGGGGCTGTGTTGCCGTCCAATGACAGCATCGTGTTCAGTTCGAACCGGTAGTCCGTGTTGAGCGCGTGCGAAAGGTCGAAGTACTTGACAGCCGCCAGCCCGACCGTTTCGGCGATCTCGTCCACCTGCTGCGGCGTAAAGGTCCGTCCGGGCTTCGACGCGTCCGACACCTGCGCCTCGACGACCTTCCGCGCTCGCGAGACGGCTTCGTCAAGCAGGTCCTTCAGCTTGACCGTGTCACCCTCGCGCGTCTTGAATGGACTCCCCGCGGCATTGAGCATATTGCCAAAGCCCAAGTGCTCCAGTGAGACGTCGTTCGAAACCCAACCCGCCTTCCGCGTCGTAGCGAACACCATGTTGAAGTGTTGCCGCTGGGCGAGCCCGACGACGTAGATGAGCCGCGTGGCCTTGAGTACCTCTACGCGATGAAGAATCGTCGCCAGGTCGGACGTCGCGTAGTTGTATCCGCCGTCGGACTTGCGAGCGATAAGGGGTAGCGGATCACCTTCCTTGGTCTTGAACCCGTCCATGAAGACGCACAGCGCACCGTCGCTGTCCCGGACAAGGTCGGACGCACCACCGTCGCGCATCGCCTCCAACCGAGCAACCACGTCATCCATGGCCTCGGTGTAGACACTCTCACCACGATCGATAAGCCGCACGTCCAACCGATCGTAGATCGCGTGACAGTGGCGGAGCGATTCGTCACAGAACGCCTTCCAGATGGTCCGCGTCAACGGATCACCGCCCTGGAGCTTGACGACCGTCTCGCGCGACTCCTTCTTGAACTCCTCATCAGCGTCGAAGCGAGCCTTGGCCTCGATATAGAAGGATTCAAGATCGGAGATCACCAGAGTGTCCTGGTTGTCGGCGACGTCGGGTCGTACGTGTCGCAGATGCGCGATGAGCATCCCGAACTGCGTTCCCCAATCCCCGACATGGTTCTCCCGATGCACGGTATGCCCATCGAACTCGAGCACCCGCGCGATGCAGTCACCGATCACCGTGCTGCGAAGGTGCCCGACGTGCATCTCCTTGGCCAGGTTCGGACTGGACAGGTCAACCACCACCACCTGCGGCGATTCGCACGCGTTGATCCCGAGGCGCTCGCCCATCGGATCGCCGGAGGGCGGAATCACCTGAAGGCAGGCCGCAAGATAGTCAGGCTTGAGCCGAAGGTTGATAAAGCCAGGCCCCGCGATCTCGGGCGGCTCGCACATATCGTCGATCGTCAACTTCTCGACGATGGCCTCGGCAACGTCGCGTGGTTTGCGGCCCGCCCGCCTGGCCAGCCCCATGGCGCAGTTCGACTGATAGTCGCCGAACTTATCGTCTTGCGCCGGGCGAATCAGCGGATCACCCTCGGCCCCGATCCGCTCGATAGCCTCACCCACGCGCCGTGACAGCTCTTCAAGAATCGACCTCACGTCCGTACTCCTCCGACACCGTCAGGCAACCGCGTCGTGGTAAACGGGTTTGGGGAAAATTGCAACAGCGCCGGGGGGGGGTGGATAAAGACGCGGCCACGGAATCCGGCATCGCGATGGTGGAGCGCGTGGCGCCCGCCCCATCACATAGCGGGATGACGGCTGATGCCCTCACGCGGATTCGAACCGGGCCCAGTCGATTCGCGGCGCATCACCCCACAACAACTCCAGATCATAGTAGTCCCGGGAGGGCTTATCGAAGATGTGCACCACTACATCCACGTAGTCGATCACGATCCAGGCCGCCGTATCCTCGCCGCAATGACCGAATGGCCGCTCGCCGACCTTGCGGCCGTATTCCATCATCATGTCCATCACCGCCCGCATCTGGCGATCGGACGTGCCGGTGCAGATCACCGTGTAATCGGTCACCGGGCTGATCCCGCGCAGATCGAATGCGATCACGTCGTCACACTTGTTGTCGTGAGCGATTCGGGCAACCTCGATGGCGAACTGGCACGGATCGGAACCCGGCATGACTACAGCATAGCCGGAACGTGCAGCGAATGCCACCGGAGCGCGTTAAAGCACTTTCGGTGGTCTCGTAGCGTCCGACGGCCAAGAATCTCCGGGAAACTTCGGGATTCGAACGCCACATCAAAACAGAACTTGTTCTGGCCCCATAATATCCGCCATCACGAGCAGCTACGCCGGGTTTGCATCCGTACCGTCGGCGGTGACCGCGGAACCACCCTCACCGCCGAACCGTCAGTTCCTGACCACGCGCGTGAGCCATTCGGAATGCAGCGCCAGCCACTCGAGCTTGCGCCTGACCATTTTCAGCACGCGGAACCCGGACCAGCGGCCCACCAAACCCGTCCGCGTGATCGGCGCGACACACTCGGCCACCAACGCCTCACCCATCAGATGCGGAACACTCAACCGCTCTTCCTCGGTCAGTGGTGACAGCGACTCATAGCCGTTGAGAAAGGCGTTCCATCGCTCCTCGTCAAGATGATCAGGCCAGGTCGCCGGATCACCCTCCGCGATCATCGAGAACTGCAGCGCGCCGTTGGCTGCATCGCTCACGCGACGAGAGCGCCGCACGGAATCGTAGTCAATGACCGCCACGACCTTCCCCTCGCGAAACAACAGGTTCCCCGGGTGCCAGTCCGAGTGGATGACCTGTTCGGGCCAACCCAAGAACCCCAGTTCGTTGACGGCGTCAGCCGCGCGGTCGTAGCTTTCGAGCAAGAACTGCACCAGCGTCGCCAGTTCGGCCTCATCACCCGAGAAGCTCTCGTGCGAGCTCAAGCTCGAACCGATCGAACATAATCCGGTCCGCACGCCCGGCACGTCGTGATAGTCGCCGTGGGGTGTTGGTATCGACGGCGAGAATGTCAAACCATCGGTCGCCTGGTGGAAATGGGCAAGCACGGCCCCCGCGTCGTAGGCTTCGGCGGCCGTCCGTTGGAAGGGCTGCCCGACGACGAACTCGAACAGCTCATAAATGCCCTCGCGAAGCGTCACGAACGTTGACCGGCCGTCGCGCGTCGAGATCAGCTTCGCCACCGGGAAGCTGTTGCTTCGCAGACGTTTCTGAATGCGGTGGGCGAACCGAACCTTATCCGGATGTGCCCGCGCAGCCGGTCTACGCTTCAGCAAGAACTTTCCCTGATCACAGACGACGCCGACCTTCGGACTGCGACGAGAGCCCTTCTTGAACTCGGTGATGGATTCAATCACGCCGAGATTGTAGTGGCTCAAGACGATCGCCAACTCGGCCGGCTCGAACTTGGCTCGCTCTCGGTGGTTCAAAACGGGCCCCTTGAGGTCGTTCGGTTTCGCCTCCGGCAAAGAGACCGGGCAGAACGCCAACCGGCGCTGCCACGGCGCGGCGGCCACTTCGATTGACCGGTCTTGCCGGGCCTACCGCAACTTGTAGGATAATAGCACGCTGTCGGCGTCGGTGAAAGAACCGAAGTCGCCGACCCGATTACTCCAAATGGAAGGCTCCAATCCGATGAACCGAGAGAAAGCCTGGGAAACCCTCAACGAGTACATCAATAACCCCGCCCTGATCCGCCACGGACTGGCCGTCGAGGCGGCCATGCGGCATTACGCGAAGCTCATGAACGAGGATGAGGAGCAGTGGGGCATCGCCGGACTGCTTCACGACTTCGACTATGAGCGATGGCCCGATCCGCCCGACCACACGCGCGAAGGTGCCAAGGTTCTGCGCGAGGCCGGTTTCGACGAGGAAATCATCGGCGCCATGATGGCACACGTGCCCTGGAACCTCGAGGAGTTTCCGCGCGACCGCCCCATCCGAAAGGTGCTCTACGCCGTCGACGAGCTTTCCGGGTTCATCCAGGCAGCCGCGCTGGTCCGACCGACGCGTATCGAAGGGCTCAAGGCGAAGAGCATCCTCAAGAAGATGAAGCAAAAGTCCTTCGCCGCCGCCGTCTCACGTGAGGACATTCACAACGGCGCCGCCCTGCTCGACATGCCGCTGGCAGAGCACGTCGACAACTGCATCGCCGCGATGAAGACCATCGCAGCCGAGCTGGATCTGCTACCGCCGAAGGAATAAGGCAAATCGCTGGCGCCGCCGCACCCGTCGTCGGGATCGCAGATTGACCTGGCTTCGCGATTGGCGATTCGACAGGATCGCGCCGTTAGTCCGATAATATGCATCTCACGGCCCATTCCGGGAATTCGCACCAAATTTGTCCTAATTCCTCTTGAATTGACACCGATTTGGTATTATATCCCCTAGGGACACCGAGAGTGAGGTTTGACAGGCGAACCCGAGGTTTCAGGCATGCTGGCACTATCAAGGAAAACAGGTTACTCGCTGATCGCCTTATCCGCGCTCGCCGGGCACGGGCCAAGCGTGGTGCCCGCGCGGCAGATTGCGGCCGAGACCGGCGCCCCGCTGCCCGTGCTGACCAACGCCCTGAAGGACCTCGTACGTGCGGGCATCGTGACGAGCGAGCGTGGGGCATCTGGGGGTTACACCCTGGCCAAAGAGCCCAACGCCGTATCTCTGCACGATCTGATCACGGCCATCGAAGGCCCGTTTCAACTTGTGCGGTGCGTGGTCACGGACGCCCACACAGCGAACAGCACTTGCAGCCTGGTTGCCTCGTGTCCAACGAGGCTTCCGGCCCGCAGGCTTCACGTTCGCCTCGAGGAGTTCCTCAAGAGTATTACGCTGGCTGAGCTCATCGACGACACTGACGAACAGCCGGTCGACGCAACGCCGTCAATGGATCAGCCGCGTACGGGCGTCAAGGAGGTTGCAGAGTGAGATCCGTTTATCTCGACAACAACGCGACCACGCCCGTCGATCCGCGCGTGCTGGAGGCGATGCTTCCCTATTACCGCGAGCGATTCGGCAACGCCGCCAGTCGCAGCCATCGGTTTGGCTGGACCGCCGAGGAGGCTGTCGACACCGCTCGCAAACAGGTGGCAGGCGTGATCCATGCCGGCCCCAAGGAGATCATCTGGACGAGCGGCGCCACGGAGAGTGATAACGCCGCAGTTCAGGGTGTCGCTCGCATGTACGCGGACAAGGGCAAACACATCATCACCTGCACGACCGAGCACAAGGCCGTCATCGACCCGTGCAAGCACCTCGAGACCGAGGGGTTCGAGGTCACCTGGCTCGATCCTGATTCGTTCGGCAGAGTCCGTGCGGAGCAGATAAGGGAGGCCATCCGAAACGACACCATCCTCGTTTCGATCATGTTCGCCAACAACGAGATCGGCACGATCAACCCGATCCGCCGGATCGGCGCGATCTGCAAGGAAAAAGGCGTGCTCTTCCACACCGACGCCACGCAGGCGTTTGGAAAGGTGCCGATCGACGTGGAATCCATGGGAATCGATCTTCTGTCGCTGTCGGCGCACAAGATGTACGGTCCGAAGGGTGTCGGGGCCTTGTACGTGCGCCGCAAGAACCCGCGTGTTCGTTTGCGTCCGATCATCTTCGGCGGTGGGCACGAGCGAGGGATGCGGAGCGGCACGCTCAACGTACCCGGTATCGTGGGATGCGGCGCGGCGGCTGAGATCGCGGCACAGGAGATGCCCACCGAGTCCGTTCGTATCGCCGAGTTGCGCGATCGTCTTTGGTCCGGGCTGCGCGAGCAACTGACCGACATCAGCGTGAACGGCCATCCCGAGCACCTGCTACCCAACACCCTCAACGTCAACGTCATGTACGTCGAGGGTGAGAGCTTGATGATGGGCATGCCCGATATCGCCGTCAGCAGCGGTAGTGCATGCACGAGCGCCTCGCTGGAACCGAGCTACGTTCTGAGGGCGATGGGGTTGGGTGATGACCTCACCCACAGCTCGATTCGCTTGTCGCTCGGCCGGTTCACCACGCGGGAGGACATTGACTACACGATCGAACAGATGGTCAAAGCCGTGAACCACCTGCGCGAGATGAGCCCGCTCTATGAAATGGCCCAGCAGGGCACGGATCCGTCGACCGTGAAGTGGCAACGATAATGGAACGTGACGGCAATGAACTCGAGCAGGCGGTGGATTCGAGACAACTCTCGGCTAGGATAGCCGAGGCGGAATGACACGGAGCCAGGCAACATGACTTACAGCGACAAAGTCGTGGACCACTTCCAGAACCCGCGAAACGTGGGTTCTCTGGACACTTCGGGCCGGAACGTTGGAACCGGTATCGTCGGCGCCCCGGAGTGCGGCGACGTGATGAAGCTCCAGATCCAGATCGACGACGAGAATCGGGTGGTCGACGCCAAGTTCAAGACCTTCGGCTGTGGCAGCGCCATCGCCAGCAGCTCGCTCGCCACCGAGTGGATCAAGGGCAAGACGCTTGATGAGGCCCTCGAAATCAGGAACACCGACATCGTACAGGAGCTTTCGCTCCCACCGGTGAAGATCCATTGCAGCGTTCTGGCGGAGGACGCGATCCGGGCCGCCATCGCGGACGTAAAGAGGAAGCAACTACCGGTCGACCGGGGGCACGAGATGGACTCGAAGGAACCGGTCGCTTCGTGAAACGGAGTTGCCAAGCCTCCCACGACGACATGGTAGTGCCGTCTCCAAAAAGGTAATGGTGTTTCTTCCTCCCCTCCTTGACAAGGAGGGGTTGGGGGAGGTTCTTTTCCGCCTGCATGAACCCCCCTGTGGCCCCCCTTGGTAAGGGGGGAAGGAAGCGAAACAACCTTTGTTGACACGGCAGTAGGAATCACGAACACAGGATGACACCGTCTGTCAGTGCAAGTGGCACGTTGGAGCTTCAAGCATGATCACGTTAACCGAAACCGCCGCCAGGGAAGTCAAAGGAATCATTGACAAGAGAATCGAGGAGGCCGGGCCGAATGGCGAGCAGCCCGGGAACTGGCATCTGCGCGTCGGCGTCAAGGGCGGCGGATGCAGCGGCTTCACCTATACGCTTGATCTCACGGAGACGATGGCGGAGAACGACGAGTCTTGGGATCAGCACGGCGTGAAGGTCATCTGCGACCCGAAGAGCTTCCTCTACCTCGATGGGACAACGGTGGATTACAAGAGCGAACTCGTGGGCGGCGGGTTCGTATTCAATAACCCCAACGCAACCGCCAGATGCGGCTGCGGCTCGAGCTTCTCCACTTGATCCCGGGGCTTTGGCTCATGGCTTCCGATTGCTCTACCGTTCCCGCCAAGTGCATGAAGTGCAAGGCCTCGCTCGCGTTTCCCGTCGTATGCACGGGATGTCAGACGCTCTATCCACGTCCACAGACTGCTGATTACTTTGACCTGCTCGGCCTCGAACGCACCTATGCCCTCGATGAGGGCAAGCTGCGGGCCGCCGCGCGGGCGATCACGCGCAACATCCACCCCGACCGTTTCGCCGGACAACCGGACGAGGTTCGGGCTCTCGCCACCCGGCTTAGCGCCGAAGCCAACCAGGCTGTCAGCGTTCTCTCCGATCCCGTCCGGCGGGCAGGGTATATGCTCGAGCTGGCCGGCGGGCCCAGTGCCGCCGAGCTTCGCGACGTGCCCGGCGATCTTCTCATGGAGATCATGTCATTTCGTGAGCAGGCGGAACAGGCCCGCGCCGACAACGATGCCGACGCGCTCGAGCGGATTCGTGAAGCGGTCAAGACCAAGCGGGCGAAGACGTTGGAGCGGATCGGCCACCGGATGGATCATGTTGTGGCCTGTGACGATATCGAGAAGCAGCAGGTGCGACATCTGATCAACTCGGTCAAGTACTTCGACAATGTCTTGAACGAGCTGGCTGCCGATCCGCTGGACGGCTTGCGGGATAGGACGGATGACTAACCCCGAAAGCGTCATCATAGGAATCGACCTGGGCACGACGAACTCGCTCGTCGGCTATTGCGACGAAGCGGGCCCCAGGCTCATCCCCGGTGCGGGCGGAGACGACGACTTCATCCTCCCATCCGTCATTGCCTTCGACGAGAACGCACACGAGGTCACAATCGGCGCGGAGGCTCGAGCCCATGCCGTCGAGCGCCCCACGACCACGATCCACTCGGTGAAGCGATTGATGGGAAAGGGGACGTCCGAGATCCCCGACGAGATTGCCCGTCTTCCGTATTGCGTCCAGAAGCGCAAGGGCGACCACCAGCGCGATGTCGCCACGGTGCTCATCGGTGAAGCGGGCTTCACGCCGCCCGAGTTGAGCGCCATGATCCTGCGGACGCTCAAGGAACGGGCTGAGCGCGCCTTCGGTCACCCGGTCCGGCGGGCCGTCATCACCGTTCCGGCCCAGTTCGACGACGCCCAACGCCAGGCAACGCGAGACGCGGGACAGATCGCCGGGCTCGATGTGATTCGCATCGTCAACGAGCCGACGGCGGCTGCGTTAGCCTATGGGCTCGATCGTACCGAGAAGTCGACCATCGCCGTCTACGACCTCGGCGGTGGCACGTTCGACATTTCGATCCTGCGACTGGAGGAGGGCCTGTTCGAGGTGATCGCCACGGACGGCGACACGCACCTTGGCGGCGACGACTTCGATTATGCCATCACCGATTTGTTTCATGATGAAATCCGCGAGCAGTTCGGAATCGACATCGCCTCGCCAACGATCAAGCAGCAGATGCGCACGCTGGCTGAGAGGATCAAGATGCGCCTCAGCGACCGGGACGAGGCGCAGGTCGAGATCGCCGTCGGCGCGGAGGCGGTGTACCGGCGAACCGTCATGCGCGACGAGTTCGAGCGTTTGATTGACCCGTTCGTGACCCGGACGATTCGCGCGTGCTCGCGGGCGATGAAGGCGGCCCGACTTACACCAGGCGACATCGATCAGGTCGTCATGGTCGGCGGCTCGACGCGCGTGCCCCATGTTCGTCGCCGTGTCGCCGAAGTGTTCCAGACTCAGCCTTACACCGCGTTGAACCCCGAGCACGTCGTCGCGCTCGGGGCGGCTGTTCAGGCGTCGATCGTGGCGGGCACCAAGCGTGACATGTTGCTCCTTGATGTCACACCGCTGTCACTTGGAATCGAGACGCTCGGCGGGGCGATGGGTAAGCTCATCGCGGCCAATGTGCGAATCCCGTGCCACGCGACGGAAACGTTCACGACGTTTCAGGACGGCCAGACCGCCGTCAAGATCAACGTGCTCCAGGGCGAGCGTGAGCTGTCCAGGGACTGTCGCTCGCTCGGCGTGTTCGAGCTGACCGGGGTTCCACCCATGCCCGCGGGGATTCCCAAG
Source organism: uncultured Phycisphaerales bacterium (assembly GCA_965371725.1). GTDB lineage: Bacteria > Planctomycetota > Phycisphaerae > UBA1845 > UBA1845 > CBDUZO01. The sequence goes on along the minus strand of CBDUZO010000023.1, from coordinate 2,899 downwards.
ATCGATGTGACCTTCCTCATTGACCAGAACGGAATCCTGAACGTCTCAGCGAAGGAGCAGCGAAGCGGTCAGGCCGCCGGCGTGCAGATCATCCCCTCGCACGGGCTGACCCGCGACGAGGTCAAGCGGATGGAGACCGAGGCGATCCGGCACGCTCGCGAGGACATGGCCGCCCATCACCTGATCGACGTGCGTACGACGCTGGAGTTCGATCTGAATAAGGCCGAGCGCATGATCGAGCGTTACGGACACCTGATCGGCCACGACGAGCGCGCGTCGCTGATGCGGTCGATTAGGGAACTCCGCGAGTTCGCCGGACAGTGTGACGATCCCACTGCCATCAACGAAAGGCGAGAGACCTTCAACCGATCTACCATCCCTCTCGCGGAGAAGGCAATGACCGACGCGTTGCAGGCGAACGGACGAGAGTCGACAACCACGGACCCGGGAATCGGCTCCTCGACAACCGGCGACCGGGGTCCTGACGGCGAACGCTAGAGCGTTTCTGGTGGTGACGTAGCGAGCCGCGGACTTCAGTCCGCGCGGATTTACGTGCGCCAGAGCGTATCCGGCGAATGAATCACCGGCACACAATAGCGAGTTTCGCACTAAGGAGAGGTACACCGTGATGGGCGAAGCCAACTCGCACATCCCAACTTCCGATTCGAAACCGCCCGCAGCCGCTTTCCGGATCACGTTTCTGCCGATGGACGTGACGGTCACGGTCGATCCGAAAGACGTTCCGCTCGGCCGGGAGGGCATGGCGGGCAGCATCCTGGACATCGCCCTGGCCCACGGTGTCGAGATCGACCATGCCTGCGGCGGAGTCTGCGCGTGCGCCACGTGCCACGTACATGTCAAGAAGGGCCTGGGATCGCTCGCTGAACCGGGGGAGGCCGAGGAGGATCAACTGGACAACGCCCCGGACCTCCAACCCACCAGCCGCCTCGCCTGCCGGGCGGTCCCCGATGGCACAGCCGACATGGTGGTTGAGATTCCCGATTGGAATCGCAACTTGGCCCGCGAAACCCCTTGACAGGCTCAATTCGGGTTACTAAATCGCATTCATGGCAAGTGTAGCGTCACGTGGCGGTTGTTGTCCGGGCGAAACCCGCAACCGGACGCCACAGTTGAATAGAGCTTGCTCTAAATCCACGATCGTAGGTGCGGCGGTTGGCGTGTTCGAGGCCCGGCCGCCGGGTCGATAGCGGGAGGAGTGACTATGAGCGACACACTCACCTGGGATGATTTCGAGGAAATCGGCAATTCGCTGTACGAGGCCCACCCCGATATGGAACCGCTTAACGTGAAATTCACCGATCTGCACGAGTTGGTGCGCCGGCTGGACGATTTCGACGACGATCCCGACGCATCCACCGAAGGCAAACTCGAAGCCATCCAAATGGCCTGGCTCGATGCCTGGCAGGACGAGCACGTGTAGCTGACGTCACCGCCGCCGGTTTGGCATCACGCCTGGACACCGTGAGATCGCGGTAGTGCTGCGTTTCTCATGTTTGACGACTATGCGAGCCGCGGACTTCAGTCCGCGCGGATATCCTGAGGAGGACACGCTGTTCTGACGCAACACACCGCTACACGAAAACGAAACCTGCTCTATTGGTAGCACCGGATTCGCGATGAGAAGGGTTTCTTGCGATACCGGGACTACATCCATCTGAATCCGGTCAAGCACGGACACGTCGAGAACCCCGGCGACTGGCCATGGTCCAATTTCCGACGACACGTAAGGGTGGGATGGCTCGACCCCAATTGGCCGGGATCAAGCCCAGTCGACGTGCCCGATATCAACGATGAATAGTAAATGCAGGTCGTTGACCTGCCCTACCCGGCTAGCCCTTCGAGTAGCTGCCAATCGTTAGGAACGACCGTCCTATTTGTCTGAGAATGAGGGCCAGCCCTCTTGTCAAAGGCGGCAGGTCAGCAATGAAGCGATCAAACGCGTCGCTTGACTCCTTGGCCGATTCAATAATTGTCTTGAGCAGTGCAACATTCGGATCGCTCTCGATCTCTTCATCGAGCACTTTGAGCTTCTCATCAATTGACCGCAGCTCCCGGAGATTTGTTGCTATCTGCTTGTGTTTGGACATTTCCTCGAGGATCCTCGTTTCGTAGAGTCGACGCTGCTCTTGTAGGAATAGAGATAGACTTGCCTTCCGCACCAGCAGCTGCATATCCTCCTTCGTCTTCTTTAGTGCATTGATCTCTTCCACTGTGAGGGCCCTGGTCCGCTCAAGCCTCTCGGCCTCCTTGAATCTGGTCTCCTGCAGCTTCTCGATGTCTTCAGTCGCTTCCTTGATCGTCTTCAGAGATTCGATCTCAAGGTTCTTCACATCCAAGTGCGTGATAGATGGCCGAGACAGCGAAACCAAGCCAAGGATCGACGCGACACTCCCAGCAATCCCACCAACTAGCCCGTACGTTGGGACATCGAGCCAGCCCAGCCAAACGAGTAAACCGCCCACAACAAAGTAGAGCATCGCCAGAAGAATCAATATGGTTATCAAGGCCCGTCCTCTTGAGAGTTTCGCTGTCATGTCGGCTCCATTTGGGTGCCAGTTCCATCAGGAAGCGCGGCCCAAGTGTTTGGGGACTCGATGCCACTGTCTTGCCGCCGTCCCCACCAGACCGACCATCCTGCTGATAGCTGACGACTGAAAGCTGACAGCCTGTCACACCCCAATCGTCGCGCTGGCCGTTTCGCTCCACGGCCACGCTTCGCCGCGGGTGCTGAGCCATCGTACCATGTGATGCGCAGTCTTCCCACCGTCCGGGCCGGTGAACTCGGCCACGGCGTGCGTGCGCGTGCTCACTGATAGGAAACTTGCGGGTGCCCCGTCCTTTTCGTTAGAAAAGGGTGGGGGACGGATTGAGCGAGTAG
>CBDUZO010000022.1:0-48782 GCA_965371725.1 uncultured Phycisphaerales bacterium | reverse complement strand
TCGCAGAAATCACCGTTGTCGCAGTACGTATCATCCGGAACATGGACGCACTGATTGCCTTCTTCGTCACACGAGTCCTGCGTACACTCGATTTCGTCGTCGCAGTCGGGGTCGGGTCCGTCCACGCAGCCGAGCTCAGGATCGCAGACCTCCTCGCCATCGCAGAAATCACCGTTGTCGCAGTACGTATCATCCGGAACATGGACGCACTGATCGCCTTCCTCGTCACACGAGTCCTGCGTACACTCGATTTCGTCGTCGCAGTCGGGGTCGGGCCCGTCCACGCAGCCGAGCTCGGGATCGCAGACCTCCTCGCCATCGCAGAAATCACCGTTGTCGCAGTACGCGTCCACCGGCACGTGCACGCACTGATCACTCGTCTCATCGCACGCATCGACAGTGCACTCGACGTCATCGCTGCAATCCGGGTTGGGGCCGTCCACGCAACCGAGCTCAGGATCGCAGATCTCCTCGCCGTCGCAGAACATGCCGTTATCGCACCATGCGTCAACCGGCGTGTACACGCACTCGTTGTCGACGCAGGCATCCACGGTACAGTCGATCCCGTCGCCACAATCCTCATCCACAACACACTCGATGTCGAAACGGAGATTGTCGATCCCGCCCGATCCGAGGAATTCGAACGTAACGCGAACGGCATCGGTCGGATCAAAACCTGCGTCCTCCGTCGCAGTGGCGGTGGCGCCACCTTCTCCCGTTTGCGGTGTGAGGATCGTCAAATCCAGCGTGTCCCAACCCTCCGGAGCCTGCGTCACATCGTTCGTCCAGTGGCCGGGAATGCTATACGCGCGTGTCAGGCCGCTTCCGTCGAGCAACGTGAGTAGAACCTGCTGACCGCTGCCGTTGATGTCCACAAGGTCCACCGACAGCAACTCAACATGCGTGATGAAATCGAAGAAAATCGTACCACCGTCACGGTCATCATCGGGTATGTCGAAAATGCCGGGAACGGTTTGCGCCGGGTGGTCTGGATCCTGAAGAATCAGGATATTTCCCAGTCCAACAAGCAAGTCGACGTCGGGGCCGCTCGCGTTAGGCCCGGCCGGCGTCGAGTCGAAGATGGCCGGTCCCAGGTGATCCGTCCCGGCATCGCTGATCGAAAAGAGAACGCCGAACTCCGGCGGTGTTGAAATGTCCTGCCCATTGACGAGCGGCGTCGTGAAATCGTCCTCGGTTTCGAAGTCGATAGTAACGACGGTCGCGGCCGCACTGGTTGTCACAAGCGCCATGGCCACGGCGACCACCGCAGCCCGGGCTGCATTGCGTGCACACTGCATCTTTCCCGCTCCTTAACCACTCGGCCGATCCATGACGCGCACCAGGCATGGCTGCCTCAGCGCAACACCGGTTGCGTCCGCAAGGCGATCCGGACGTATCGGCTTACGAGCTTCCCCTGTATCCCACACATCTAGCGACTCGGCATGTACAAAACGCGAAGAACACACCCCGTCTGCACGTCGCACGCAACGCCGGGCCATCCCAAAACACCCATTGTATAGCCCTGATGTCTCTCTGACAACCCCGTTCCCAAAAAGATACGTACAACGTCAGTCGCACTGTATTGTAGCGTCCCCAGTTGCCACCCCCGCGGGAGACCGACACGGCCCTTGTCCACTTCAGCGGCCAAGGGTGGCGGCGGGTGTACGCCGCTACAGCGCAACCACCCCCACCCGAATCGCGCCGGATCCCGCGGACTCGCACGCTATCGGCCCGAGAGTGACAGCCGTCTCGCTTTCGCGTCACCGGGCCTGCTTTGCGCCTGAACCCCGTACCCTCGCCCGGCGCAGAACACCAGTGCCCCAACGCCACTGCCGATGTGGAGACGGACGAGCAGGCCGGCGGCGCTGCGTTGTGACGGCGTCCGGTAACGCGAGCGCCGCGGGAGCCCGGCGCACTATCGAACAAGGCTGGTGCGTGCGTAGGGTTGACTTTGCGTGACGTTGCAGATACAAAGTTGAGGTTCCGGTATTGGTAAGGAGCCTTGCACTCGCCGCGATGCGGACCGTGTACCCTAGTTCAGGACGTTTCCTTGGTTGTTGCGTTTGCGGAGTCGGGAACGCTTGGGAGTGAACCAGGGGCTAACACGACACCTAACACATCGGCGCTTTCCTAAGGTTTTGTTGCGGTTATGAATGACGCGTTTGAATCGGGCGAACAGGCCGGGGACCCACGGAATCAGGACGACCCCGCACCGACGTCTTCCCCCCGTCCCCTGGACCTAGACCAGGAAGTGGCGGACGCCATGGCGGGAATGGACCCCGCCGATCTGGCTGAGCTTTGCGGTGAGACCCCCGCTGGCCAAGCGATGGATATCACGCCGAGTGAGGCTGTGGAACCAGGAACGGAACTCGTCGGAACGATCGTCGGGGTATCGGAGGATGAGATCTTCCTCGAATTCGGCGTCAAGTCCCAGGGCGTTCTGCCGCGCTCCCAGTTCGGCAAGAAGGAAACCCTCGATGTCGGCCGCCGTGTTGACGTGGTTGTCGATCGGTACGACGAGGAAGCCGGTCTGCTCTTCACGTATCGCAAAGGCGCCTTGCAGCGGGCTACGTGGACGAACCTGACCCTCGGAATGACGGTCGAGGGAAGGGTGACGGGTGTCATCAAGGGCGGGCTCGAGATCAGCCTGAATGGTCTTCGCGCCTTCATGCCGGCGTCCCACGTAGACATCGCACCGATGAAGGACATCTCGACGCTGCTCAATACGACAATGCGATGCGAGGTCATCGAACTGGACCGCCGTGCCAAGAACATCCTTGTCAGTTGCCGCAAGCTCATGGAGCGGGAACGCGCGGAGAACAAGGAGAAGTTGCTTCAGGAACTCGAGGTCGGTCAGGTTCGCCGAGGCGTCGTGGGGAACATCACGGAGTTCGGTGCATTTGTCGACCTTGGCGGCGTGGACGGGTTGCTGCACATCCGTGACTTGAGCTGGGGCACGGTCTCGAAGGTAACCGAAGTCCTGTCTCCAGGGCAGGAGATCGAAGTCCAAGTGCTCAAGATCGAGTCCAAGCGAGAGCGTATCTCACTCGGGCTCAAGCAGACCAGGCCCGATCCCTGGACGGGGATTGAAGAGCGGTGCAGTCTCGGCACGACCCTCAAGGTTCGTGTCATGCGCCTGGCGAGCTTCGGCGCCTTCGCCGAGATCGAGTCCGGGGTCGAGGGTTTGATCCCCATCAGCGAGATGGGCTGGTCCCGCGTGCAGCGGGTCTCCGACATCGTCTCGGTCGGTGCTGTGATTGATGCCGTGGTAATCCGCCTGGAACCCGAGAGGCGACGCATCGCGCTGAGCCTCAAGCAGGCGCAACCCGACCCCTGGGAGGGTGTCCTGGAAACATTCGCGGAGCAATCGCTGATCACGGGAAAGGTCACGCGGTTGACCGACTTCGGCGCTTTCGTCCAGCTGGTTCCCGGCGTCGAGGGCCTTATACACATCTCTGAGCTGTCCCACGAACACGTCAGGGCGTGCAGCGACGTGGTTGAGGTCGGCCAGGAGGTCGAGGCCCGCGTGCTCGGCGTCGACAAGGAGGCACGTCGGATCGGCCTGTCGATCAAGGCAGCCAAGGAGGAGATCCGACCCGAGGACGTGAGCCGGGCTGTCAGCGAGCCTCCCAAGAAGAAGAAACGCAAAAAGCCGCTGCGCGGCGGCTTGACGAGTCATTTCGACTGGTAACCGTCCACGCGGCGGCCAATCCGTAGCTGAGCCCCCGGGCCTCGGGGATTCCGATTGGCGGAACGACCTTGTGGGCTTCAACCGCCCGAACCCGACCGATGGACCGAAAGACTTGCCTTTTCCGGCGGCCGCGTGTATTCCCTTTCGCGATAGTGGAACGCCGTCCCCGTTGATGGGTTTGGACTTATGAAACTGCCGGGCGTGAGGCCGGGCAACCGCTGCACCGGACATGAAATTCGTCTTGATTGACAGAATTGTGGAACTCACGCCGCGTGAGCGCATCGTGGCAGTCAAGGCGGTGTCTCTGGCGGAAGAGTACCTGGCGGACCATTTCCCGACGTTTCCGGTGCTCCCGGGCGTCCTAATGCTGGAGGCGTTGGTGGAAGCGGCCGCGTGGCTCGTGAGGGATGCTCAGGATTTCGCCTCGAGCGTGATCTTGCTCAAGTGGGCGAAAAACGTAACATATAAGAGCTTCGTCAAACCGGGTAATCTGCTGAGACTGGATGTCACCTGCCGTCGAATGGCGCGCGACGAGAGTGATTTCAGCGGTATCGGCTATTGTGATCAGGACGAGGTCGTCCGAGCCCGGTTTGGCCTGACGCATTTTACGCTGGCACAGCGTGGGGATGCATTCGCGCCCATTGATCGACGCATCATCGATGATGCGCGGGCGCGGTTTAAGTACCTGTGCCACCCAGGTTAACGGAACGTGGACACCCGGCCGAGCTTGGACCCACAAGTCCGGTGGGCGACAGCCACGACTTTGAGCAGAAGGTTGTTGACGGAGAGCAAAAGGGAATGGCTCCTAACCGCGATGAGATGTTTCAGAAGATCCAGGACGTGCTGACCGAAGCGCTCGGCGTGGATGATGAGGAAGTCACCGCCGAAGCCACCTTGCAGGGTGATCTTGGCGCCGAGAGCATTGATTTTCTCGATATTGTCTTTCGGTTGGAGAAGGAGTTCTCCATCAAGATCCCGAAGGGGGAACTGTTTCCCGACGACATTCTGAACAACCCGGAGTACGTGGACGGTGACCGGATGACGCCGACAGGACTGGAGAAGCTCAAAGCCGCCATGCCGCACGCGGACTTCTCCAAGTTCGAGCAGGATGCGTGCGTCTCCAAGATGCCCGACCTGTTCACCGTCAACACAATCGTCAATTACGTCGAGAACAAGTTGGCAGCGGCGTAGCAACCTGACCGCGCCCGGGGTCAGCGGCCGCCAATCGATGGCGAGATCGGCATGCGATGGATTTGGATTGACGCCTTTGTCGATTTCGTCCCTAAGAAGCGCGCATCCGCCATCAAGAACGTGACGCAGGCCGAGGACTACCTGCACGATCACTTCCCCGGCTATCCCATCCTGCCCGCCGCCTTGATGATCGAAGGAATGGCGCAGACGGCGGGAATCCTGGTCGGGGAAGCGCGGGGGTTCAAGGAAAACGTAATCCTGGCCAAGATCCGTACGGCCGAGTTTGACGATTATGCCATCCCCGGCGACCAGGTGCGGTACGATGTGACGGTGGAGTCACTGGACGAGCAAGCGGCACTTACCGCAGGCACCGTGCTTAAGAACGGACAACCGATCGGCAGGGTGGATCTGATCTTCTCCCACGTGAACCAGGCCGTGAAGGCACTCGATTTGCCGGATCACAACTTCGTGTTCACGCAACAGTTCACGAGCCTGCTGGCGACTTTTCGGCGTAATTCAACACGAGAGGCGGAGGCGGCAACCTGATGGCAACCGGACGCCGCGTGGTCATAACAGGATTGGGCGTAGCCACGCCGATCGGAATCGGGATCGGACCATTCTGGGATGCCCTGATCCAACGACAGTGCGGCATCAAGCGTATCGACGCCTTTGACCCTTCCGGGCTCGCCGCACAGATCGCCGGCGAGCTTCCCGCGTTCAACCTCAAGGACTTCATTCCGAAGGGCTATCGCAAAAACGCCAAGGTGATGGCGCGCGACATTGTTGTGGCCGTCGTCTGCGCTTATCACGCTGTGACGGACGCCGGGCTCAAGACAAAGTGCCTGATCGAACGGGGTGAGGTGGAGGGTCCGCCCAACATCGATAGTACACGCTTCGGAGCCAACGTCGGCGCGGGGCTGCTCTGTCCCGACCTGAGCGAGTTGGCCGGCGCGTTGAGCACCGCCGCGGATGATGAGGGAAAGTTCAGCCTGGTCCGCTGGGGCCGCGAGGGCATCAACAACCTGACGCCGCTGTGGCTGCTGAAGTTCCTACCGAACATGCTCGCCTGCCACGTGACGATCGTCCATGATGCACAGGGCCCCTCAAACACGATTACCTGCGCGGAGGCATCAAGCCATCTGGCCATCGGCGAGGCTTTCCGCACCATCGCAAACGGCGACGCCGACGTCTGCATTTGCGGCGGCGCAGAGAGCAAGACCAACCCGATGGCCATGGCCAGGCTGCTGCTCTGCGATAAGCTCAATACACGGGATAACGATGCACCGGAGACGGCCTGTCGACCGTTCAGTGCCGATCGCGCCGGAACCGTCGCGGCGGAAGGCGGCGGGCTCGCCATCCTTGAATCGCTTGACCACGCGCAGGCCCGAAACGCGCGCATCTACGCCGAACTGGTCGGGTTCGGAGCCAGTGCGAACGCAAGTCACTGGGCCCGCCCGGAACCGGGTGGAACCGGAATCGCCACAGCCTTGCGCACCGCGATCGCCGACGCCGAAACGGACTGTGAGCGGATTGACCTGGCTGCCCCTTTCGGCACGGGCATCGAAAACTTCGACTCCTCGGAAATGGCCGGCTGGGCGGATGTCTTCGGATCGCGGCTTGGCGCCATCCCGGCCGTCACAACACGTGGCTCGGTTGGGAACAATGGCGCCGGCTCGGGGGCTGTTGACTTCGCCTGCGCCGTAATGTCGTTGCACCACAATACCGTTCCACCGTCGATCAACACGGCCAACCCCGACCCGGCGTCTCCGTTCCGTTTCGTTCAGGACGGCCCGGTCGATGCGAGGGTGATGCAGGCGATTACGGTGGGCCATGCGCTGGCGGGCGGTCAATGTGGGGCATTGGTGATTCGGAAGTACCAGGAGTAATCTTGTGGCTCGTCGCGTGGTCATCACAGGGATGGGGTGGGTCACACCCCTCGGCAACGACATTGAAGCGGTCTGGGGCCGGCTTCTGAAGGGTGAGACCAACGTGGGGCCAACCACGCTCTTCGACGCGGGGACGTTCCCCAGCACGTTTTCGGCGCAAGTCAACCCGTTCTCGCTGGCGGATTTCCTGGGCGAGCAGGCCAAAGCGCATGAGGGCGCCAGCCGCAACTCTCGGTTCGCCCTGGCAGCCGGGCAAACGGCGTGGACGGCGTCGCGGCTGACGGAGGCTGCTTCGCTGGATCGAACGCGCGTGGGGATCTACCTCGGCGGAGGCGAGGGCCCGATCGACTTCGACGCGTTTGCCGCTGCGGCGCTGGCCGGTTGCCTCGATGAGCGGCGCGAACCGGGCCCACTGGATACGGTGCGCTGGGCCGAGACGGCCATGCGCGTGCTCGATGCCGTGAACGAGCTCGAGCAGGACCCGAACCTCGCGGGCGGGCACCTGGCCGCCCTCCTCCGGATTCGCGGTCCGAGCTTCAACACACTCACCGCGTGCGCGGCATCAACCCAGGCCATCGGCCAAGCTACGAAGATCATCCGCTACGGCGATGCCGACGTGATGGTCTCGGGTGGCACGCACAGCATGATCCACCCACTTGGAGTCACCGGGTTCACCCGGCTCACCGCCCTTTCGACGCGGAATGATGATTACATCACCGCCTCCAGACCGTTTGACCGGACGCGCGACGGGTTCGTCCTCGGGGAGGGCTCCGGCATCGTGATCCTCGAGGAGCTCGAACACGCGAAGAAGCGCGGAGCGCCCATCGCTGCGGAGATTGTGGGATTCGGGTCGACGGCGGACGCCTTTCGCATCACGGATATTCACGAGGAAGGGCGCGGGCCGATCGCAGCCATGCGGACGGCCCTTGCCAACGCCGGGATTACGCCCGAAGACGTGGATTACATTTCCACCCACGGCACGGGCACGGAGGAGAACGACAAGATTGAGTCTCTGGCCATCCGAACGGTCTTCGGTGACAAGGCCAAGAAAGTGCCCGCCAGCAGCATCAAGAGCATGCTCGGACACCTCATCGCCGCTGCGGGCGTGGTGGAATTGATCACCTGCGTGCTGGCCATCCGTGACGGAGTGGTTCCTCCGACCACCAACTACCAGAACCCCGACCCCAAGTGCGATCTCGACTACGTACCCAACCGTGCCCGAAAGGTGGAGGTTCGGACCGTGCTATCCAACAGCTTCGGGTTCGGCGGGCAGAACAACAGCCTGGTCGTTCAACGGTTCGCCGGCTGATCGATCTGTAGAGCAAGCTCTATCCAATTGTGGCGTCCGGCTGCGTGTTTCGCCCGGAATATCCACCGCCATCCGACGCTGTGCTTGCCTTGAAAGCGCTCTGGCCCGTGTGGACGCCCCCTCCCGTGGCACGGTGCCGAGGGCGCGGGGCCGCCGTTCGCATCCTTGACACGCCCCCGCCGCTCCACAACAATCTTGGCAGGGTTCTGCGTCGGGTTGCCGATGCGGCCGGTACTTGCCGATCGCGCGGGCCCGTACGGACGGACGACTTCGCCGCCTGGGTGAGGTGTAACGTCTACCGCGTGGACCGTCGCGCCGATGTCTCACTCCGTCGGGCGGCGTTTCCCAAGAGGTGACATAGCCGGGTAACTTCACGGAGATTCAACACAGATGGCCAGAGGGCAAAAGCAAAGCGTCGGAGCCATCACGGTTGCGATGATCGCATTCGCAGCACTGTGGCTGACGTCGACGGTTTTCCTGGTCGTACTCTACACGGGACAAGAAGAGCTCAAAAGCGACATGGAGCGCGCCCAAAGAGACGTACGCCGCCTGATCAGTCCGTCCGAGCGAAGCTCGATCAGCCTGGTACAGAATGCGTCGGAGAGCGGTCCGACGGTTGTGGGCCTGCTTGAAAGCGCGCGCCGAGATGTGGCCCAGCTTGCCACCGGTAACCCGGATGACGACGTCGCCACGGTTCGAGCCGGACGTGACGCGGTTTTGGATGCGATCACCCGTGACGGATCCGTCACGGATGCGGACCGGTTCGAGAATGCCTCCCTGCTCGAGGCCCTGACCATGCTCAACGAGGCGCACAAGACCCTTGCCGGTCTTTATGCTAAGGCCCAGCAGACCGGCACTCGGCTTGACGAGGAGGTCACCGACCTGACAGAGCGGGTCGAGGCTCAGAAGGTCGACTTCGAGCAACGCGCTTCCGAGTTGAGCGTTCAGTTGGCCGAAGTGGAGACCGGCAGGACCAAGTATCGCACGGAACGCGACGGGGCGGTCCAACGGATTCAAGAGCAGTTTGAGGCCGCAGAGGCACAGAGCACAGCGGAGCTGACCCACGAACGGCAAAAAACCGCCCGGCTCGAACGTGATCTGACGGAGCTCCGCAAGCGTTTCGCCGCGCGGGAGGAGAAGTTCGGCGAACTGCTGATGGGACCCGAAGCGATGGCCACCGCGCGGCAGCCGGATGGCATGATCCTCACCGCGATCCCGGGTGACACGGTCGTTTACATTGACCTGGGCCGCGATGACCGTCTGGCGCTCGGTCTCCAGTTCGCCGTCTACCCCGCGGCCGCCGGCATTCCGGCGGATGGTCGGGCCAAAGCACAGATTGAGGTGGTCGCCATCATGGACACCTCCGCCGAATGCAAGGTCGTAGCCCTGGCGCGCAATGAGGTCCTTCTCGAGGGTGATCTCATCGCCAACCCGATCTACGACCCCACGCGCCCGCAAACGTTCCTGGTCGCGGGCGAGTTCGACCTCGACAGCGATGGAACACCCGATCCGCGAGGAGCGGCGGTCATGGAATCCATGATCAAAGATTGGGGTGGGGTCCTGACCACCGAACTCACAGCGCAAACGGACTTCGTCGTGCTCGGTGCCGCACCGCGTAAGCCCCGGGCGAGGGGGGATACCTCTGCCGAATCGTCCGGTCAGTACAGCGTCGCTCAGCGTGCGTGGGAGCGTTACATGGACACGCTCCGGTCCGCCAAGGCGTTGTCGATCCCGATCATGACGCAGGAGGTTTTCCTCAACTTCCTCGGGTACCGGGGTCGCGTGGCCTTGCGGTAACTCGCGCCGGGCCTGGCGCGACGCACAACTCACAAGTCCTTGCCCGTATGCAGATCCGATTTGACGGTCCGAGAAAAATAGTGTATAATATACTACTGGGATTTTCGTTGCTTTTCTAATGTTAACACAGGGAAGGGCGTAGCTATGCGCGGGCATGGTGTGGGCAGTGTGCCCGCGTGTTTCTATGGCTGCTTCCAGCTACGACTTCGCTAAAGGTTCATCACACCGTTGCAGGACTTCGATCTGAAGAAACGCCAGATCCTCGACCGGGTCAATGTTCTCGATGTGGCCTCGGAACAGGTAGCGCTGAAACGGCGCGGCAAGCGCTGGGTCGGACTGTGCCCCTTCCACGCCGAGAAGACGCCGTCGTTCACGGTTTCTCCCGAGCTTGGCCTTTTCAAGTGCTTTGGATGTGGGAAGGGCGGCGACGTATTCACGTTCGTTCAACTTCGGGAAAACGTACCGTTCGCCGACGCGATGCGTCTGTTGGCTGACCGCGCGGGTGTCGAACTTGCAGCCACGCCGTCCACCTCCGCCCAAGGGCCGAGCCGGAACGACCTGGCGAGGGTCAATACGTGGGCGACCCAATTCTTCCGGTCCGTCCTGCAGGATGAATCGGTAGGGCGCAATGCGCGTGAGTATCTGCAAACGAGGCACTTTTCGGACGAGGCCATCGAGCGGTTCGGTCTGGGCCTTGCCGACAGCGCCGGTCCATCGCTTCGTGAGTCAGCCCGGCGCGCTGGGATCGATCCGTCACTCTTGCTGGCGGCGGACCTCGTGCGTGAGGGCGAGGACGGACGGGTTTATGACACTTTTCGTAACCGATTGATGTTCCCCATCCGCGATACGACGAATCGCGTTATCGGGTTCGGCGGACGCACGCTCATCGATGACCGCGCGAAATACCTCAACACGAAACAAAACGCGCTATTCGATAAGGGGCGGAACCTGTATGGCATCCATCTTGCGCGGGACGCCGCAACCAAGGTACAGCGCATCGTCGTGGTGGAGGGATACACAGACTGTATCGCCGCTCATCAGGCGGGTTTCCCTGAGACGGTGGCCACGCTTGGCACCGCGATGACCGAGGCGCAGGTGGATCTGCTCAGGCGTTACTGCGACCGGATCATCCTGTTGTTCGACAGCGATGACGCGGGTGAGAAAGCGGCTGATCGTGCCATCGGCGTGGCGTTGCCGCGATGCGTAGCGGTCAGCCTCGCCAGGATACCGGAGGGCAAGGACCCAAGTGATTACCTGAATCGGGCGGGCGCGGACGCGTTCTCGGACGTGTTGAACCGGGCCGTCGACGCGCTAGAATTCAAGTGGCGTCAGACGCTGGCCCGGTTTGAGGGGGGGGCTTCCGATGCCGGTCGGCGTGACGCGGTTCTCGACTTCATGCGTGTCGTCTCGGAGGCGGCTAGCTCGCGTGCCGTGGACGCCATCCAACGGGGCCTGCTGACCAACCAGGTAGCGAAGGTGCTGGGAGTCAGCCCGGCGGACGTTCACCGGGAGATGCAGCGTTCCATGTCCCGGCGTCACGGCGGCGTGCCGGTCGGATCCGTATTGCAGGGCGATGGCCCTCGAGCGGCTCCACCCGACTGCGAGCAGGCTGCTTGGACGCACATACTGGAAGTGGCACTCAACGAACCGGGCCTTCTGGCAACGGTGGTGGGTGAGCTGAACGTTGCGTCGATCATCGATGTACGTGACCGCCGAATCGCAGGAGTGGTCGTCGGGCTCTCCAACGAACTGGGAGAGTTCCGACTGGCGGACGTGCTGGCCAGGTGCCATGAACCAGGCGACGCCGAGCGCATCGAGGAGTTGGTGACGCGCGGACTTGCTCGCGGGAACTACGACAGCACGTTAAGGCTGGCCTTCGAGCGGATTCGGCTCGCGACGCGATCCCGCGACGTGGACGACGCGGCACGACGGTTGCTTGAGCAGACACCCGGTGTGGGAACGGCGGAAGAGAGAAGTGAAGAGCGCGACGCGGTTCATGACGGTCTGAAGGAGCGCCGTCATTTCGCCCCGCGCCGGTTTGTCCGGCGCCGATTGGAACGTGGGGGCAAAGACGCAACCGATACCGCTGCACAAGATGCAGCCTTGGAGTGAACATGAGCGACGTGATCGAACACATCATGGTGGATCCGATTCAGGCTGCCGTCGATGAGCTCCTCGAACTCGGCACGAAGCGAGGTTACGTAACGTGGGAGGAGATGAACGAGATCCTTCCCGACGACGCGATCGACCCCGCCCAGCTCGAGATGATCATGATGCGTATCGAGGAGGCCAAGATCGAGACGTTCGACGAGGCCGATGCGCTGGCTTACGAACGGAAGCAAAAGGCCAATCGGACCAGGCGCAAAACCCACGAGAAGGACGCAGCCGAGTCAGATCATGACTCCCCCGCGGCACTCAACCTGTCCCATCTTGTCGCCGTGGAGGAGGTCGGCGCCAAGCGTATCGACGACCCCGTCCGGATGTACCTGACGCAGATGGGCGAGATTCCGCTGCTCACGCGTGAGGAGGAGATACGCCTGGCCAAGAAAATCGAGCTGACGCGTATGGCGTTCCGGCAGAAGGTGCTCGAGAGCGACTACTGCGCCGGGCTGGCCATCGAGATTCTCCAGCAGGTCCACGAGGGGCGTCTGCCGTTTGATCGCACCATGAAGATCTCCACGTCGGAGCACGCGGCCAAGGCTCGCATTAGCGCGCGCATCCCCGTCAATGTCGAGACGGTGCGCAAGCTGATGGCCCGTAACGAGGAGAGCTGGGCGAATCTGCGGGGCTCACGGGTTGCGGCTGCCACGCGCCGATCGCTCATGGCCGGGATGCGCGAGCGGCGACGCAAGATATCGAAGCTCATCGAGGAGCTGTCCCTCCGAACGAGCCGCATCAAACCACTCATGAAGAAGCTTCGGAATCTGTACCGCAAGCTGACGGAGATCGAACGACACATCACAGGTCAGCAGAAGCGCCTGACGATGCCCGCGGAGGACTTCATCGCCATGAAGGAGGAACTCGTGGGAATCGAATCGCTCTGTCTCGAGAAGTCGGGCGATCTTGGTGAGCGACTCAAGTCGGTTGAGCGCGTGTTCGCCGAGTATGAAGACGCCAAGCGCAAGCTCTCGGGCGGCAACCTCCGGCTTGTGGTGAGCATCGCAAAGAAGTACCGCAACCGCGGCCTGAGCTTCCTCGACATCATTCAGGAAGGCAACACCGGTCTCATGCGAGCGGTGGACAAGTACGAGTACAAGCGAGGTTACAAGTTCAGCACGTACGCGACCTGGTGGATTCGCCAGGCGATCACTCGAGCCATCGCCGATCACGCGCGGACCATCCGCATCCCGGTTCACATGATCGAGACGATGAGCCGGTTGCGCAACATCTCCAAGGCGCTGCTCCAGGACATAGGACGCGATCCGACGATCGAGGAAATCGCCAGGCGGGCCAAGATGCCGGTCAGCGAATGCCGACGCGTCCTGAAGATCTCACGTCACCCGATCTCGCTCGATCGACCGGTCGGCGAGAGTGAGGATTCCTACTTCGGCGACTTCATCGAGGATGGCAGCGCCGAGTCACCGGTCAGCACAGCCGGCGGCGGAATGCTCAAGGACCGCGTTGAAGAGGTCCTCAAGACCCTCACCTATCGCGAGCGCGAGATCATCAAGCTGCGCTACGGAATCGGGGACGGATACACGTACACACTCGAGGAGGTCGGCAAGATCTTCAAGGTGACGCGCGAGCGCGTGCGCCAGGTTGAGGCAAAGGCCATCCGGAAGCTCCAGCACCCGGTTCGAGCCCGCAAGCTCGACGGCTTCCTCGACAATAGCAAGGCCCCAGTCGTTTCGTAGCCGGACCGCAACGGCTGGAACAACCCTCTTCCGCACGGGTTGCTTGTCACGCCGATCGTGTTACAGTTTCCGGGCGAAGAGTCTCAAGGGAGTGTCTGGGTACCTGGTGGGCTCCGCGGCCTTCAAAGCCGTTGAGGGGTCGTTCGCGCGGCCTCTGGTAGGTTCGATTCCTATCCACTCCCGTCGCGGTCATCCTCGTGCGGGGTAACGTACTTGAATCTCTCGCGAGTCCCTTCCAGCGTACGATGAAACTCCCATCGATGTGAATCGTCCCTCTCAGAGTAAGCTCCATTCAACTTCGGCGTCCGGGTTTGCGGAAAGGGGCCATCTGCGGATTACTGTTTCCAAACGGGAATCGGGTTCCGTCTAGGGGCATGTCCATGGTATTGTCCCCCTGAGGTTGCCCTGGCCATGGCGAGCGATTGACGATGATGCTGTTCGGCGTCAGCGAACCGCGCAAGTTCGCACGCTTCCCATTGCTGATGCGCCTTGTGCTTCAGGTTCACATCCTTTGTCAGGTTGAAGATCGCTTCGAACATGAACGACAACGGCCAGCGTCCGCCACCCGGCTGGCCCTGATTCATCTTCTCATTCATGGTGAACCCGAAGCAACGGCGCAGCCACTCTTCCCGGTGTGCATCAGACAGACTGACCGCAAACGCCATGCTCATGGCCCGACACTTCATTCCACCTAACACTACTGGCTCACCTTTCGCCAGCCGTTCACGGTAGCTGTTCTTGCGGCAGGGGCGAAACTGCGGGTCGCAGATCACTTCCGGATCGAGTTGAGCGGCAGCCGTCATCATTGCCTCTTCCAGCGAGACGGTTGGGTCCGCCTCGGCCTCCGGAATGAGGGACGAATCAACGGGGGTTACAGGTGGCGCATGCACGAGGGGTGTTTGGACGATGCACGGTTCCTTGGCCATATTAACCAGGTCATCGACGGCCACCTTCAACTCGGCCATGGACCCGACGAACGCACTGCGATCGAGGTGGGCCATGTAGCTCGAATACACGACCAGCCCACAGGCTAGTCCCAACCCGGCCCAGGGAGCCACCCGCACGGCATCAATCTCGCGGCGCGGCGACAGGAGCCGATGCCCGCACGCCGTGCAGGTTGGGGCATCCTCCGCGTTCGCCGCCTCGCATTCCGGACAATAGACGTCCATCGCGCTCGCTCCTTAGTCACGTTGCCTCTTCTGCGATCTTCATCCTGATGAAGGTGAGTTGGTCACGCCAGTAATCGATACGCTTCCCGACAATAGACAGAGACAATTCACGATCGGCGTGATCTGCCTCGTTCGCCAGCCGAGCGGCGATTCCGCTCCAGGCATGGAACGCAATCTGCGATAGCTCCAGAATGGCGGGGCGCGCGTCTGCGTGCTGCAATCGCTCTTGAAGGTCTCGTTCCACTCGATCGACCATTCCACGAAAGAGGAACCGCCGCACATCCGAGTCTAGTCTCGCTGTGACTCGTTCGCGTGTTCGAGTTGACGGGCGGAATTCCTCTGGACCGGCATCGACCCCCAAGATACTGCGTACGTAATCCAGCGTTCGTACGGTAAGTTGGCTGCGCTCGAGCTCGAGTTGCGATACGGCACGAAAATAACAGCGGCACCCGTCACCCCAAGGGGGGTCGTGGTACTCCCAGAAGGGGTCGTTCCATGCAAAGAGCAGCCCATGCAACCTCGCGTGCTCTGGACGCACGTCGTTCACGCCTGCGGTCCCGTTGCCAACCGTGCGGTACATGCGCCAGGGGTAGGACTCCACGACCGCTGGGGAATCCAGCGTCCCATCCCTGGCGCAGGCGTTCCAGTTCACCGTAAAGCGCTGGTGCATTGCATAGGGGGCGTCATTCCCCGGCTTATAGTCCACATCGAAGCCCGCCCGCTCTACGTGCTCGTCAAAGGCCGCCCAGGCTCTCCGGAAATCACCAGTCTCTATGAACGCCGCCTTAATTCGTTCAGTAAACTGGGCAACGGACGGGTGGCTATACATCGCGCCGATGTAACCACATAGCCGTTGGGCATCCTCCGGGCTCAGCATCGGGATCGCTCCTTAGTCACGTTGCTTCCTCCGCAATCTTCGTCTCGATGAAGGCAAGCTGGTCGCGCCAATAGTCAAGATGCTTGTCAATAACCGGAAGGCACCAATCGCCGCGGAACAGCGATGCATCCAGGCCCTCGGCGGGGCCATTCGAGTCGAGTTCGAAAACGGCCCGGAACTCACTAAACGCCTTCACCGCTTTCGTGGATATGCTGAGGATTCGTTTCCGTGACTTCGCCTTGTTCAGTTGCTCTTTCAGGGGCCCCTCGATGTCGTTCGGCCACACGTGCGGTTCCATGCCGACCTTAAGGGATCTAACGACATGCGGGATAAGCTCGCTCATGCAGTTGTCAGGACAGTCTTCGTATTGCAGTGCCCGCATGAATTGGCACCATGCCAGAACCAGGCGTTGGGCCTGGGGCCTTGGGTTCTTCATGCGCGACGCCTCGACAAGGAAGTACATCCCGTGCGTGTAGCTGCTAAATCCGAGTCGCCCCGCCCGCCCCGCCTTCTTGGCAATCTCTCCGCATTCAAATGATGTGGAAGGAAGCCCTTGAATGTTCAGTGTGATTACGAGAGGCATGACGCATCTTCCATCCGCGCTCGCTCCTTTCGGCGCAACCATCGATCACGTGTGACCTTATGACGAAGGTGGAATATATTTGCTATCGGACGTTCTGGCAAGTAGAATGGGGGTGTTAAGGGTGAGGAAGTCACAGGCTACGTTTCCCCTCTACGTGCCACGGATGGTCCCCGACGCACGGAGGCTGTCAGGCATCACGTTGCGATCCCCGCAATGTCCCTTCGGGATGTCTTGACCGAACAACTCGTTAAACCTACCAAATCCCTGTGGAGGGTGCAAGTAGCCCCCGAAAAGGCGCCCCACATTTCGCCACTGGTTCATGAACTCGAAGCGACGGGCGATTGCGCGCGGTGCACATGGGCCTCCGGCTCTTCGGGCACGGTCGGGGTCGGCAGGTCGCCGCCCTCCTTGACGACAGCCACAAAGGCGTCAACAACATCGGGAGCAAAGTGTGTGCCTTTGTAGCGGTTCAACTCCTTTAGCGCATGTTCGGGATCAGCCCGTTTTCGGTAAGGCCGATCCGAGGTTATCGCATCGAACACGTCGGCTACGGCGATGATTGACGATGTCTGTGGGATGGCATCACCAGCCAACCCGTCGGGATAGCCAAGTCCGTCATGACGCTCGTGATGGTGAAGGATGGCCTTGGCCACGCCCTCGAGCCCGGGAACCTTCGCTACAATGCGGGCACCAATCTTGGCGTGATCCTGCATCGTCGCGAACTCCTGCGGCGTCAGCCCGCTGGGCTTGCTGAGGATGGCGTCACGGATTCCGATCTTGCCGATGTCGTGGAGCAGTCCGGCAAGCTCGACTTCTTGAACGGCTTTGGCATCGGCGATCCCCAGCTTCCTTGCGGTCGCCACGCAGAGTTGTGCGACACGGCCGGCATGGTCGTGCGTGTACTGGTCCTTGGCGTCGACTGCGGACGCAAGGGCGTGGATCGTGCTGAGCATCTGCTTTTTGACGGCAGCGTGCAGGCGACAGTTCATCAGCGCCGAAGCGCCCATCGCGGATAGCCCTTCGAGCAGCTTCCGATCGTGCGCCGTGAACTCGCTGCCCTCGGTTCGCTCGGTAACGGCGAAGAAACCGAGCGCCTCGCCTCGGGCGATCAACGGCACGCGCACGACGGCAAAGGCACTGCTCTCGTACGTTCCACGGGACAGCCGCACGAGGTCCGGCCTGTGGGACACGTCGTTGACGACGAGGAGATCCTCATCCCACAAGGCGTGTGAGGCGACCGACTCGGCCACCGGAAACGTCACGCCCCGGATCTCCGGCGGCAGACCGCGCGACGCCAGCACATTGTACATCTTGTGATCCTCGTCCAGCACAAGCAGTGACACGCGTCGACACCTGAGCGACCGGGCGGTCTCAGCCACCAGGACCTCGCCGATCTCGCGCGGGTCGACCTTGGTGGAAACGCTCGGCAACAGAGTGTAGAGCAGGTTCAGCTCCTCGTAACCGGTCATAAGGGCTTGTGCCAGGTCACTGACCGTCAGCTCGCGCTCGAGCATGTGTTCCATCAGCGACCCCAGCGTCCGGGCGGCGAGCTCGATGGCCGGTGCCGTCTCAGTGGACTGATAGAACACACTTCCCATCGACTCCCCGCCATGGCAAATGGGAAGCTCCGATCGATCCCCGCACTCTTCGGTGCGAGCGGCAGCATCGGGGCCGCGCGTCTCCAGGATGAGTTCCGCCTCCGCGAGGCGGGCCAGCTGCGCCATGGCATCCTTCAGGCGCCCATCGCACAGGAAATCGGCCAGCGGATCGGGGATACTCAGACCGAGCTTACCCTTGGACATTCGCTTGCCTCCAGGGTTTCGCTAACCAGTTGTCGTAGCGTGCGGGGATCGAACGGCTTGGCCACGACGGTCGCCCCCCACACCTCTTGTGCCATAGCCGCGTCACGCGCTTGGCCCTTCGCGGTGATGATGATGATCGGAAGGCCCTTCGTCGCCGCCGAGGCCCTCAGCGTCGCCAGGACCTCCAAACCGCTCATCTCGGGCATCATCACGTCCAGAATGAGCAAGTCGGGGATCTCCTCCTCAATCAGTCGCAGGGCCTCCGCACCGGACCGGGCCACCTTGATCTTCCTGTCGGGGCCACGGAGGAGGTAGCGTACACCTTCGACAATGTGAGGTTCATCATCACAGACTATGATCTTCTTCATGGAATCGTTCCCGCTTCAATCGGTTCCGCAGTGTCGAGAACGGCATCGACGACCTTCTCCTCTTGTCCGGATTGGCATGCCACAATTACGACACCGAACTGTTCCTCAAGCTGACGCTCCTTCCGACGAACCGTGTCGCATAGGACAATCACGCGTGTACCGTTCGCCGCGGCCGCCCTCAAATCCTCGGGCATCCCGCTCGCCGCATTGAGACACGCACGAGGAATGATGACGGCGTCCACGCGGTAGTGCCGCGTCAACCGGCTTCCCTCGCCGACCGTCTGCGCTACGAGATACAGATGACCACTGCCCGACAACAGCGTCTCAAGTCGCCTCAGATCCATCTGGCCGTCGTTAACAAGGACGACCGTTCGACCGGCTGTCGATCGCTTCTGAATCGCCACGCGCACAGCCTCGACAAGCTCCACCTTCGATACCGGTCGCTTCAGAAAAATGTCCACGCCCCGTCGCCCGAACTCCTGGTCGTCGTCCTCGAAACTATGAATGATCATTCCGAAGGACCGATTGCTCACGTTGTTCAAGGCATCCAGCAGGTCCAGCCCGTTCATATCGGGCAACGCAATGTCCGTCACGACGACCTCGACGTCCCCATGATCAAGGTGCGAGAGAAGCCGATAGCCCGAATGAGCAATGCGCACGTCGAAGTTCTCGGCGTGTAGGGTTTGCGCCGTCCTGGCCGCCAACTCGGGATCGGCATCACAGACCACGACGCGTCTTGCGGGCGAACCACTGGCCGGGGCCGTGGGCGACTCGATCCCCGATGACACGATCGGCAATGCCACGTAGAACTCGCATCCCTCCCCGACCACACTGTCCACCCAGACAACCCCACCGTGGCCCTCGACCATCTTCCTCACGATGTAAAGCCCCAGCCCCACGCCCGCGACTTCGCCCACGTTCGGGTCGGACAATTGCGAGAACCGGTCAAAGATATGGTCCCACTTGTCTCTCGGGATGCCGAGCCCATTGTCCGCCACACGAAACACAAGCTCCTGACCCCGGACCTCGCCGGACAGCTTGACCTTACCGCCCGCCGGCGTGTACTTGATCGCGTTCGACAACAGGTTGCTCAACACTTGGGTGATTCGATCCGGATCGGCCCACGTCTTAGGAAGTGACCTGGGACAGTCCACGGTCAGTTCCATGGACTTGCTCCGAGCCACGCCCTCAAACACGCGGGCGTTGTATCGGACGGTCTCGGAGAGGTCGTGCAGACCGAAGTTCCACTCGATGCGACGCGATTCGAGACGCTGCACCTCCAGAAGATCATCCACAAGACGAGAGAGCCTCGTGCACTCCTCGGAGATGATCTCCAGGAACCCGCGCTGGTCCTCGGCTGACAACGTCTCGAGATCCTCCGTGAGCATCCGAGCATACATCAGAATCGACGTGAGCGGTGTTCTCAGGTCGTGCGAAACGATGGCCAGGATGTTGCTCTTGATCTGCGTGAGCTCTTCGAGCTTCTGGCGTTGGATGCGCTCGTCGTCCTCGTGCTTTGACCAGCGCGCGGCAAGATCCACCACCGCCCGGCGGATGGCTCCCAGTTCCCGCGACGGTGCCTCCGCCATCTTCGAAGGCTGCGACGCCTTGCCAACCAGCGCACCAAGGGCCGCATGAAGGGACTTGAGAAAACGCGCCTCCCTCCCCGCGATCAGCCACCCGCACACACCGCCGAGACACGCCGCCGAAACCCCGGCCAACGCCGCCGACAACATCAGGTTTCGCGACCAACCCAGATACCAGACCATACCACCCGCCAGCAACACGCCGACCACGCTCGCCGACGCGGTCGCGAAGGCGTATTCGATTCGTACCGAGCAAACGAACGACTCGCCGGGCGAACCGCCAACGCGAGGCGTCTTATCCCCAAGATTGCCGGCCTCCTGCCAGTCGTTCTCCTCGTCCGCCGCTCCAGGTTCCGCGAAGGACGCGCCGACCAGGTACCCGCGAAGCCCGACCGTGCAGTGTGTTACACGAGCCGACAACCATACGACCTGCCCGTCCTCGCTCTGATCCTTTATGTGGATCACAGTGTTCGTGGAGAGGGATCGCTTCGACCAGAACCCAACCCCCCCGCCCGAGACGTTGTGCAGACTCACGCCCCATGCCGTGGCGGGAATCGTCGGATCGGTCGCCACCTCGATGCGTACACCGAGGTTATAGCGCACCCAGTCCCGCTTGCCCCCGTACACGTCGCGCGAGCCCTCCGCCCGCGCACACTTCAGGAGCCCCGGCGTCCCTCCGGCGTCAGAGGTCGCCTCGTCCCGTTCCACCGTTCGTGCCTGACCTCTCATGGTCCCTTGTCGTTCCAACGCAGCAACCGCACCGCACGTCGCCTAACCGCCTGATGAAGGGGACCCACGCTCACACGTAACCGCCCCGGCAACTCCCAGGCGCACTCCCCACGCGCCCGCTGTCAGTATTGTCGGCCACGAAATGGTGCTGCTTGGCCTAGCTGTGACACTCAGCGCGCCAAGCCAACGCGCCGAGTTCCCTCCTCTTACGGTCACCTCGACCCCGCGGAGTGCCTCGCCCCATAACACGATGAACCCGGCGCTGTTACGGCGTTTCAACAGACTCTTATCGGGGCATTATGAGTGGACGCGCGAACACCTCCCCGGCGTGCCTCGCTCAACCCATCAAACATCCCTGCCAACTGCGTGTTCGGGTTTCGCACTCCCCTAGGGAAATAAGCCCCATGTCCGCGCGCAGAACACGGCCGCCGGGAGTCCGTTCAGGCTCCCCGGCGGCCGTGCCGGAATTACCAAAAGCGTAGCGAGTCCTAGAAGGAGATGCCTACTGACATCCCGCCGAAGAACTCGTCCTGGATCAGGCCGTTGTCCTCCGGATTTCCCAGGGCATCACTGAAGTACAGGAAACCCGACAGCGCGACCGACCCTGCCGGCATGTGCAGCAGCTCCGTCACATCGTAGGTCATGTCCAACCCCCACAACATGTTCGCAAGGCGCGTGCTATGCTGGTTCGCCCCGGCGAAATAGTGGTGGAAGCCATGGTCGATGCCGAGTGTCCAGCTCGGCGTCATCGTGAGGTTCGGACATAGGTCGAACTCGTGACTGAGTCCGATCTCCATCCAAACCGAACTCCCCGCGCCAACCCCGACATCGTGATAAAGGGCAAAGCTCGGGTTCAGGACGCCGTCCTCGTTGTCCGGCCACAGTCCCTTCCACATCCAGGCATCATTGTGCTCAAGCCCGAACCACCACTCCTGGGTGTTCGCCACCTTCGCGTTTGCGAAGGTGTAGAAGATGTACCCGAGACTGAACTTCGTGGCGATCGGCTCAATGTCATACGCCCACGTCAGGTAGTAGTCTATCTCCTGAAGGTTTTGCCCACCGGAAACCGGGTCGAGCTGCTTCTGGGCACCGTACCACTCGAACCACGTGCCCATGGTGAACGTGCCGCATAGACCGGCTTCGTTTCCGAACAAGAGGCCGATATCGATCTCCGCCGAAACATCCAATTGGTGATTGGGTTTCTCGCGGCCTTCTCCAGCGTACTCCGACAGATTGATTCCGCGCCAAACGTAGTCCGAATACAGGGAGTACGTAAGGTCGAAGCTCAGCGCGGAGGCACCCTCCTCAGTAACCGTCACTTCGGTCACCTCGGAACCGCCCTCCTCCGCCTGCAGCGACAGCGACACTGGCACCAACGGGTCTCCACCCATTGCCAGGCTCACCGGCACTAGCAAGGCCAAGAGCCCAATCAGCAAACATCTTTGACTCTTGAAGGTGTCAAGCATACTGACTCTCCTAGTCGGTTGCATGACCCGCGCGTGCCGACGCGCTACATCGTAGCGCCGCACACACACCGTCCGCAACCGGTCTTAACATATCCGCCTGCTCGTCAACGCGCCATTCGTTAGATGATCAGGGTGAACCCGTAGTCGATTCCGCGCTCGACCGCTGAGAAAAGCGCCAGTCCCCAGGCATCCGACCAGAAATCCTTAGGCAGACAGCTTCCCGTCCCCAGGAGCATTCCACCGCCCAACAGCACCGCCGCAAGCCTAACCTTGAACTGCATAGTAATTCTCCTTATCGCAACTGTAAATGAGAGATTCCACAACACTCCCCACCGACCGGCTGCCGCGCTCGCCACCGACCGCAGGGAAACACCATTTCCACGAAACTATGGCCGTAATATCGGCCCCTTGCAACGATAAATAACAGAAAAAAGCGTCGCGGAGCGCATCATTCTCGGTCCGGGTCGCCAGACAGGCCCTGCTGCGGAGCCCGCCCAACGGCCCCCGAGTATTGTCCGTGCGCCCGCAACGGACACGCCCCGGCCTGCTGGCGCCCGCAAACATTACTCGCCACCCCGTCAGCCGTCCCACATGGCCCCCCGAGTCAAAGCAGGTTCGCCGCTGCCAATTGCCCATCTCCCCCACTCAACCACGGGTTCCACCGTGCCGAAGAGACAACAAGGACTGGCGGCATCGCCCCGCATCAGTGCCGGAACGACGTACGGTTGACAAGTACCCGACCCTGACGCACAGCGGTGCTACAGGACACGGGATTCCCCGTCCAGCCATCAGCTCCGTGTTAAGTCGGCGGGCGTCACATTCTTGACTCGGCCCGCACATCGGGACTTCGCGAGACAGCTTGGTAGCGGATATCTGGACCTCGCGGCGGACATCACCGGAGCCCGGTTCGCCTTGCGTGCGGGCCGTGTGCGTCGCCGTGCTCGGCCCCGGCATGTAGGTCGAATGAACCAAAACGAGGTGTTGAATGAGCAAAGGTACTGAGAATGTGGACTCCGTGGCGTCGAGTCTGGAACAGCTTCGCCACCTGGTCGGCGTGGTCAACAAAAGCGACCTGAGCGGTCTCGCAAAGATGCACGGATTGTGCGAGGCCCTGATCGAATGCGCCTCCGCCCAGACGACGGAAGGCGGGTCGCCTATCTGCGAACCGGCAACGAAGCTCGGCAAAACCATCGAGAGCCTGATCCTCGGCGAGGCCGAGGACCCGGACGGCGCGATCGTGTCTTTGTCCCAGCGCGTGGCCGACGTGGAACAGGCTGCCGGCTCCTCCGGGAGCGGCGAAGTCGCGGAGACCGGCGCGAGCGAGCTGAGCGACGAGCAAGTCGCCGCCAAGCTCGAGCAGATCTTCGACGACACCTCGCCATCCAGCGACAAACCGGAGCCCGTCCAGCCCGACGCCAGCCCCGTGGGCGAGACCAAAGCACCCTCGGAGGCCCCCGTCGCCGAAGGCGTCACCGGCGCATCGGGCGATGATGCAAGCGCTGCTCAAACGGAACCGCCTTACGACCAGGAACCGCTGGTGCTCAAGGAGAGCGAGGCGGAGTTTGTGAAGGGCTTCGTGGAGGAGGCCTACGAGCACATCGAGGCCATAGAGTCGGCGTTGCTCGATGTCGAGCGCGCGGCGGATGACGCGGGCAAGATCGACACGCTGTTCCGTCCCTTCCACACGATCAAGGGAATGGCCGGCTTTTTGAACCTTCGAGACATCAACTGCCTCACGCATGAGGCGGAGACGCTGCTCGATCAGGGGCGCAAAGGCAACCGCACAATTACACCCGGGATGATCGACCTTATCTTCGACGTGGTCGACATCCTGAAGGTGCAGATCTCAGCCGTGGGTGGGTGGCTGAAGGAGCCGAACGATAAGGTGATCTCTCAACCGCCCGTGGTACAGATGATCGGTCATTTGCGTGCGGTGGTGGCAGGCAAACTTGAACCGGCCAGTATCGATCCCGAGAAGGGAGGCCCGGACCAGAAGGTCGGTGAGAACCTGGTTGAACAGGGCGCATGCCCATCGGAGGTGGTTGACTTTGCGCTGGAAGCGCAGAAGGCAGGTGCCGCCGGCAAGAAGACCGGCGCCATCTTGATTGATGCCGGCACCGTAACACCAAAGCAGGTCAGTCAGGCGTTGCGCGCGCAGAATCCGCCCAGCCAGAACGCCACCAAACAAGGCGGAGCGGGCGGCATCGGCGATCAATCCGTCCGCATTGACACGGCCAAGCTGGACGCGCTGGTGGACATGGTCGGCGAGATGGTCATCGCTCAGACGCAGGTCAGCTCCGATCCGATGATCGCCGGCGATGAGAAGCTCACGAAAAACGTCAGCCAGGTAACGAAGATCGTCCGCGACGTTCAAGAGACGGCCATGGCGATGCGCATGGTCCCGATCGGTCCGGCGACCTTCCAGAAGATGGCCCGGTTGGTGCGAGACGTATCGCGCAAGGCCGGCAAACAGGTCGATCTGAGCATTTCCGGTGAGGAGACCGAGCTCGATAAGAACGTGATTCAGCAGATCAACGACCCGCTCGTGCACATGGTCCGCAACGCGGTAGACCATGGGATCGAAAGCTCCGAAGATCGCGCCAGGACGGGCAAACCCCAGGTCGGGCACGTCCACCTCGGCGCTTTCCATCAAGGCGGCGACATCGTCATTGAGATCAGCGACGACGGGAAGGGGCTCGATGCGGCGGCGTTGATCGCCAAAGGCATTGAGAAGGGTATCGTCCAGCCCGGTGAGCAGCTTTCCGACCAGCAGGCCTTCGGGTTGATCTTCGCGCCGGGGTTCTCCATGGCCAAGCAGGTCACCGACATTTCCGGGCGCGGCGTCGGAATGGACGTCGTCCGGCGTAACATCGAGCAGCTTCGCGGTAAGATCGACATCACGTCCGAAGTGGGCAAGGGCAGCACGTTCGCCATCCGCCTGCCGCTAACGCTGGCAATCATCGATGGGATGATCGTGCGTGTCGGGACGGAGCGGCTCATCATCCAGACCATCGTGTGCGAACAGTCACTCCGTCCTCAGCGCAGCCAAATCACGACGGTACAACAGAAGGGAGAAGTGCTGAACGTCCGCGGACGTTTGATCCCTTTGATTCAACTTGGGGAGCTGCTCGGTCTAACGAAACGGATTGACCCGTGCGAGGCGATGGTCGTGATTGCCCAGTGTGACCGCGGGCAAATCGGTCTGGTAGTGGAAGAGCTGCTCGGTCAGCAGCAAGTGGTCATCAAGTCGCTCGGCGAGCGCTTCGAGAAGCTTCGCGGTATCTCCGGGGCCGCGATTCTCGGTGACGGAAAAGTCGGTCTGATTCTCGAGATATCCGGGTTGGCGGCAGCGCATAACGATCAAATCGCGCAGTCGAGAACGACCGATTCGGTCGAGAATGGCACGGCGGGGAAACGTGAGCCGTCGGTCGAGGCGCAGTGCGTCGCCGAGGAGATTTGTGAGAGTGAAGAGATTTTGGCTCCCGCTTAGGAGTACATGCACATGGAAACAGTTGTTGACAATCCCACGAATGTAACGGAGACGGCCTCGGAACCGGCCACCAGGGAACTCGGTGGAAAATACCTCACGTTCCTACTCGCCGGCGAGGAACACGGGCTTGAGATTCTCAAGGTCCGGGAAATCATCGGCATCATGGATATCACCAAGGTGCCGCAGACGCCGGACTTCGTGAAGGGTGTGATCAACCTACGCGGCAAGGTAATCCCCGTAATCGACCTGCGCTGCAAATTCGGGCTCGCCGAGACCGAGTACGACGATCAGACCTGCGTCATCGTCGTCGACGTCGGAATGCTGATGGGGATTATCGTGGACACGGTTCAGGAAGTGCACGATATACCCGGCAACAGCATCGAGCCGGCCCCGGCCCTTGGAGCGTCCGTCGACACGAGCTTCATTCTCGGGATGGGCAAGGTGAACGATGATGTCAAGATTCTGCTCGACATTGACAAGGTCTTGACATCGGAGGAGTTCGTCCACCTGAAGCAAGCAGTGGAGGCGTAGCGCGGGTCCCCTCCCGCAGAAGCGGAGAGCGGAAGCACGGTATGGCAGGCAACCTTGGGGGCTCCCGTGCCCGGCGGCGCATCCACACCGTTGCGGAACTCGTCGGGCAGGCAGCAGTCGCGGGCATGGATCGAGGATGACTCCTTCCATGGAACGGACTTGAGGGATGGCAGTGCCAGCACTCGAGACGGGCGCTGGGCTATCGACACTGAGCGGGAAGAGCGGGACAGTGGCGAATGAACCAGGTTGTTGACATCGCGGACATGAAAGCGACGTCCGACCCGGGTGCCACGTTGATCACGTACTCCCTGGGGAGTTGCATCGGCGTGGCCATCTGGGACCCGGAAGTCAGGGTGGGCGCCATGCTCCACTACATGCTTCCGGAATCGTCGCTATCTCCCGACAAGGCGAAGGCGAACCCGCCGATGTTCGCGGACACCGGGTTGCCCACTATGTTCCGCGCCGCTTACAAACTGGGAGCGGTGAAGAAGCGTATGATCGTGAAGGTCGCTGGCGGATCACAACTGCTTGACGACAAGGGCACGTTCAACATCGGAAAACGCAACTACGTAATGTTACGGAAGATATTCTGGAAAAACGGCGTGCTCATCGACGCCGAGGACGTCGGGGGTTCGATCAGCCGGACCCTACGCCTTGAGCTCGACACGGGCCGGGTGACCATCAAGAACCGTACGCGGGAGATTGAGCTATGATCACCGCCGAAGACATCGTCAGCAAGGTGGGTTCATTGCCGCCGCTACCGAGCACGGCCATCAAGCTAATGAACGCGGTCAACGACCCGACCAGCACGGTCGAGGACATCGTGGAGGCCATTTGCTACGACCAGGCGGTCACGGCGGCGGTCCTTCGCATCTGCAACTCGGCGTATTTCGGCCTGGCACGCAAGGTGACCTCCCTGAATGACGCGATGTTGTGCCTGGGAACCGTCAAGGTGATGCAACTGGTCATGTCGGTGCACACCAGCACGATGTTGACCAAGGAACAGAAGGGATACGGGCTCGATCCGGGCATGCTCTGGCGTCATTCGGTCGCAGTGGCGCTGACTTCCTCGGCGTTGACCGAGCGGTTGAAGCTTCCGAACGGAGGACTGGTGTTCACGGCAGGGCTTCTGCACGACATTGGCAAGGTCGTGCTGAACGAATACGTCGCGGAGAGTTTCATGGAAATCGTACGCCGCGTGAACGAGGATCGCATGTCGTTCACGGAGGCGGAACACCAGGTCCTTGGTTTCTCCCATCAGGAAGTCGGTGGTATGGTCGCGCAGCAATGGAAGCTGCCCGAGGCGATCGAGCGGTGCGTCCGCTATCACCATAACCCGAGCGAACTCGACCCACCCGAACAGCTCGTCGACACGATCCACATTGCCAACTGCATCTGTCTGATGTTCGGCGTCGGGCTGGGAGAAGATGGTTTGTACCACCGTGCCGACGCGGCGGTCATGGACCGATGTGGTCTACGCGAACAGGACCTGGAGATGATCGGCGCACAGATGATGACGGAACTGAAACGGGTTGAACAGGTGTTCAATGAGACCGACACCAAGATCCGAACCACCCAATCCGTCGGTCGGTAGGAGCGTTCCCATGGCAAACAACGTTTTGATAGTAGACGACTCAGCCACCATTCGCTCAATGGTCAAGAAAACCATGGCGATGATCGGGTTGGACATCGGCGAGATCTACGAGGCCGCCGATGGGATCAAGGCGCTGGCGATACTCCACGACCATGAAGTGTGCGTGGTCCTTGTCGATATCAACATGCCGCTCATGAACGGTATCCAACTTCTGACGCGTATGAAGCAGAATGATCGGCTCAAGAGTATACCCGTCGTGGTCGCGTCGACGGAGGGAAGTCAACAGCGAATCGAACAGCTTAAAAACCTCGGCGTCGCCGGGTTCGTCCGAAAACCGTTTCAGCCCGAGCAATTGCGCGACGTTCTCACGCCGCTAATGGGGGTAACCGAACATGCAGGAGCAGAAGAAGGCAACACTGCAGACGATCTTTTCTGAGGTCCTGGCGGACCTGGCGTTTATGTTCACGGATGACGAACCGGTGGAGACATCGCCTGACGAGACGTGGTTTGAGACCGATATCGGTTACGAGGGATCGACAAGCGGGACTCTTCGGCTCCGCTGCACGAGGGCGTTCTCAATCCTCCTGTCGGCCAACCTCCTGGGGACCTCACCCGACGATGACGACGCCGAGTCGAACGCAAAGGACGCGGTCAAGGAGTTCATGAACATCATCTGCGGACAGTACATCACGGCGATGCACGGTACGCAGGACGTGTTCAACCTCACGATCCCCGAGACCCGGGAACTCGAGGAACCGCCCGACTTCCATGATGAAGGCGGCGAATCCGCGATGCTCTACGTTGACGGTCATCAGGTCCAGCTCGTGTACTGCCAGGGCAAGACGGTCGCCGTGACTGAGTAGGCGTGTTGCTGAGAGAAAAACCGGTGCACACGACTTCCGAGGCAAAGGATCTTACGCAGAAGGATTACGAACTGTTCCGCAAGCTGGTGTACGCCAAGAGCGGCATCAACCTCGGCGACCAGAAGATGCAGCTCGTGCGTTCGCGGCTTGGCAAGCACGTACGTCAGGGTGGGTTCGACTCGTTCCGCGCCTACTACCACCATGTCGAGCAGGATCCCACGGGCGAAGAGCTTGGCAAACTTCTCGACGCCATCTCGACCAACACGACGCACCTGTTCCGTGAGATCAAGCATTTCAACCTACTGGCCGAAATCATCAATCGCTGGACTTCCGAGAAGCGATGGCAGACCACGCACCAGGAACTTCGAATCTGGAGCGCGGGCTGCTCCAGCGGCGAGGAACCCTACTCGCTCGCCATGACCGCCCACGACGCCCTCAAGGCGTATCCGAGCATCGGGTTGAAGATCCTGGCCACCGACCTGTCCGTGCAGATGCTCAGCCGGGCGAAGGTCGGCCTGTTCGAGTCGCACCGCGTCGGAACGGTTCCCCCCCAGTATAAGAACCGCTACCTCAAGAAGGTCATGCAGGATGGAACACCACACTTTCAGGTCGTTCCGGAGCTTCGCCGGCTTATCTCCTTCGCCCGGTTCAACCTGATGACGCCGACCTTTCCGTTCCATCACGGCTTCGACGTGATCTTCTGCCGGAACGTCATGATCTACTTCGATCGGCCGACGCAACAGGCCCTCGTTGGGAGGTATGCAAGGCACTTGCATTCAGGCGGATACCTCATGATCGGCCACTCGGAGAGCCTCAGCAACATAGACCATCCGCTCGCCTATGTGGAACCCACGGTTTACAGAAAAACGTGAGGGGCCGGCGGTGCCCGTGAACGTGTCAAAGCCGACACCCCGGGACGTAGTCCTCACACGACGTAGTGGTGTCGTGTAAGAGGTGGCGCGAACCAGTCCCAAGAGTGTATCGGGACACGACAAACGTCATGAAGGGCTGACCAATCGGATGAGGAGGGCATGGTAAGACGCGTTGATCCAATCAAGGTTCTCATTGTCGATGACTCCGCGCTGGTGCGTACCATCCTTACGCGCATTCTGTCGCAGCAAGCCGATATCCAAGTCGTGGAGGGGGCAGCCAACCCCTATGAAGCCCGCGACATCATCATTCGATCACGGCCCGACGTCATCATCCTCGACATCGAGATGCCCCGCATGGATGGGCTCACGTTCCTGAGGAAGCTCCAGGTCCACTACCCCGTCCCCGTGATCATGTGCAGCGGCGTGGCACCCGCCAACAGCGCGAAGGCCATCGAGGCCATCGAGTGTGGTGCCATCGACGTGGTCGCCAAACCGAAAGCGGGTGGTACGAACGCGATGGCCCGTCTCGCCGAGGATCTGGCGGAAAAGGTCCGTGCGGCCGCCATGGCCAGACCGGCCCCTCCGCCGATCCCCAAAAGCGCTACCGCAGCCGCTACGTCATTCCGATCTGCGGGACTGGACCCCAACCGCTATCTGGTCGCCATCGGCGCGTCGACCGGTGGCACGGAGGCAATCAAGAACCTGCTGTCGCACGTCCCGCCGGACTTCCCGGCGACGGTCATAGTGCAACACATGCCCGAGGGGTTCACCAACTCCTTCGCCGAGCGATTGAATGAGTTCAGCCCATTGACGGTAACGGAGGCGAAGGATGGCGACGTCCTCGGGCCCGGCAAGGTGCTCCTCGCCCGCGGCGGCATCCAGATGAGGGTGTCACTGGCCGCAGGCGTGATGCGAATCAACTATGGAACTGACGAGCTGTTCAATCGCCACTGCCCCAGCGTTGACGTCCTGTTCGACTCCGTCGCCCGGATCGTTGGCAAACGTACCGTGGGCATCCTTCTGACGGGGATGGGCGCGGACGGCGCCCAGGGCTTGCTCAAGATGCGCAACGCCGGCGCCGTCACGTTTGCACAGGATCGCACGAGCTGTGTCGTGTACGGCATGCCGAAGGTGGCCACGGAACTCGGCGCCGCCCAGCATTCCGCCGCACCCGCCAACATCCCGCGTGCTCTAATCAACGCCCTCCGCAGTCCCGCTGAAGTCCGCTGACGGAACTCCATTCGACATCACACGCCGACTGTCCCGCCGGTCCTTCGGAAGCTGAACGTCTTGCCCGAGACGTCGACGACGACGTTGTCGCCGGACACGAAGTCACCGGTCAGGATGCGTTTGGCCAGGGGATTCTCGATCTTCTGCTGAATCAATCGCTTCAAGGGCCGCGCGCCGTATGCGGCGTCGAACCCGTCGATCGCCAGCCTCTCCTTCGCCGCGTCCGTCAACGTAAGCGCCATGTCCCTGTCAGCCAGTCGATCTCGCAGGCATCTCACCTGAATCTCCGCGATCTCGACCAGGTGCTCGCGCGACAGGCGATGGAAGATGATCGTCTCGTCGATCCGGTTGAGGAACTCCGGTTTGAACGTAGCCTTGAGCACCTCCTTGATCTTCATCTCGATCTCAACGTCAGCCGCCGGGAACTCCTCGGAATCGCCCTCGATCAGCTCCTGGATAAAGTCGCTGCCGACGTTGCTGGTCATCACGAGCATGGTGTTCCTGAAGTCGACTGTCCGGCCGTGCCCGTCGGTAAGCCGACCGTCGTCGAGCACCTGGAGCAACACGTTAAAGACATCCGGGTGCGCCTTCTCAATCTCGTCGAACAGCACGACACTGTAGGGCTTTCGATGCACGGCTTCGGTCAGTCGCCCACCCTCCTCATATCCGACGTAACCGGGCGGCGCGCCGATGAGCCTGGCGACACTGTGCCGCTCCATGAACTCACTCATGTCGATCCGGACGAAGGCGGACTCATCGTCAAAGAGGAACTCGGCCAGGGCCTTGCACAGTTCCGTCTTGCCGACACCGGTCGGGCCGAGAAACAGGAAGGACCCGATCGGGCGGTTTGCGTCGCCGAGACCGGCCCGCGAACGTCGAACCGCGTCGGCAACGGCGCGAATGGCCTCATCCTGCCCGACCACGCGTTCGTGCAATCGCTCCTCCATCTTGATGAGCTTCTCCTTCTCGCCCTCGAGCAACCGCGATACGGGAATACCCACCCACTTGCTGACAACCTCGGCGATCTCCTCGGCTGTCACCTCCTCCCGAAGAAGCCCCTGCCCTTCCGCGTGCGCGTCGGCGAACTTCTTCTCGCGTGAGTCAAGCGTTTCCTGCAGCTCGCGCAGCTCACCGTATTTGATTCGGGCGGCCCGTTCGAGATCGCCCTGGCGCTGCGCCTCCTCGAGCTCGGTCTGCTTGGTCTCGACTTGCTGCTTGATCTCCTTGATCGTGTCGAGCTGTCCCTTCTCGTTTTCCCATTGGGCGGTCAACGTTCGGTCACGTTCCTGAAGCTCGGCGATCGTCCTCTCGACCGATTCGAGCTGCTTCCTGCTGCCCTCGTCCTTCTCCTTCTTGAGCGCTTCGCGTTCAATCTCAAGCTGCATGATCCTTCGGCGCAGCTCGTCCAGCTCGCCGGGAAGCGAATCATTCTCGATTCGGACCCGCGCGGCGGCCTCATCGATCAAATCGATAGCTTTGTCGGGCAGCTTCCGGTCCGTGATGTAACGATTGGAAAGCCTGGCGGCCGCCACCAGCGCGGCATCCTGAATACGCACACCGTGATGGGCGTCATAGCGCGGTTTCAGGCCTCGCAGGATCGCGACGGTATCCTCCACACTCGGTTCAGGGATATAAAGCGTCTGAAAACGCCGCTCCAGCGCCTTGTCCTTCTCAACGTGCTGTCGATACTCCTCAACCGTCGTCGCGCCGATGCAACGCAGATCACCGCGAGCCAAAGCCGGTTTCAGAAGGTTGCCCGCATCAACCGCTCCATCCGCCTTCCCGGCCCCGACCACCGTGTGCAGCTCATCGATGAACAGAATCACGGTCCCATTCGAGTCGGTCACCTCGCGCAGCACAGCTTTGAGCCGCTCCTCGAACTCGCCGCGATACTTCGCGCCGGCGATCAGCGCCCCTAAGTCCAACCCGACAATACGCTTGTCCTTGAGAACATCGGGGACGTCCCCCTCGAGAATGCGCTGGGCCAACCCCTCGACAATGGCTGTCTTCCCCACGCCCGGATCACCGATCAGGACCGGGTTGTTCTTCGTCCTTCGGGCGAGAATCTGAATGCACCGTCTGATCTCCTCGTCACGACCGATCACAGGGTCGATCTTGCCCTGCCGAGCAATCTCGACAAGATCCCGCCCGAAGCGCTCGAGCGCCTGATAGCTGTCCTCGGCGGTCTGTGACGTCACTTTGGCACTTCCACGGAGCGACTTCAGCGCCTCGAGAACCAGTTCCTTGCTCGCGCCGCAGAGCGACAGGACCTCCTTCGCATCGCTCTTGACGTCAGCCAGGGCAATCAGCAGGTGCTCCGTCGAAATGTACCGGTCCTTCATACGATCAGCCAGCTTGTGTGCCGACTGGAGAACGTCGTGAAACGCCGCGTTCGGCGCCAGCGATCCGCCCGACACTTTCGGTAACCGCGACAGCTCCGACGCAAGGACTGAGCGAACCCGATCCACACTGACCCCGGACTTCTCCAGAAGTGGAACGACCACGCTCCCGCCGCCTTCGCCCGTTTCCCCGCGCCTCGCTTGAACCAGCACGTGCAACAGGTGGAGCGGCGTCAACTCGGCGTGCCCCTCGGTCCGGGCAAGCTGCTCCGCCGACTGAATGGCCTCCGCGGCCTTGATCGTGAACCTGTCCAACGTCATACAAACCCCTTTCCGCCACCGGGTGATACCGGCAGCCGCCCTCGTCCCTTGCATAATGTGTTCCGGGGTACGGCAATGAAGGTAACTGCTTGTCGCGTAATAGGTTATGACGCTTTCCACCCTCTGCGGGCCTGGCGTTTCACCCGATTCCTGCCAGTTTGGCAGCGTCAGTCTTGCGTGTTGGTGGTGACGTCGAGCGTCCTGCGACCCTGCCCGGCCCAAGCCTTAGAGCGGTCCTGGTGGTGACGTAGCGAGCCGCGGACTGCCGCAAGGCGGCTTTGCCGCGTCCGCGCGGGTATCCCGTGTGCTACAGTCACTCTCCAGCCTGAAACCGCTACACGAACGCCGAAACTGCCCCGGCCCTTGTGTGGCCCTGCATCGGAAGCCCGTCACGGTTACGGCTTACCCGCTTCATGGCTCATGGCCCGCCACGGCAAGGGCCGATCACGCGTAACGGCGTGCTCACTCGAACTCGCCGACAACTGTGCACCGATGCACGAACAGACCGATATCATGTGGACGGCGCTCGTGCGTTCGCAGGACTGTCCTCAGCGCAAGCGCGCAGCGTCCTTGGCCGTAAATACTTGCCAACGTGGGCTCAAGAGGTATCCTTTGCTGCAACAGCCGACGTAGCTCAGTTGGTTAGAGCACCTGCCTGTGGAGCAGGGGGTCCCTGGTTCGAGCCCAGGCGTCGGTAGTCGCGGAGTGGGTCAAAAACACTGTTATTGTAAGCTTTTCCGGCTTCAGCCCCTGTGCCGCCCTCTGACACTAACCGGCCAGGATATGACACATCTACCCCCTCCCGGACGGACCTTAGTACAACCGGGCGCACAACCGCGCCGGGGAGGATGTCACAGGTTCCAGTCGCCCGGATTTCCTCGCCGCCAGCCAGGTCCTCTGTGCCCGGCAGCCTCCGAATCTCGGCCCACAGGTCCAGATAGCGGTAATCCAGGTAGTGCTTCCGGCCCACGTCCCTTGGTTTGTGCCGCAGAATCGCGTCAATATGGTCCCTTGGGACCCCCGCAGCGGATAGCCAAGTCTCAAGGGTGGTCCGCATGGCGTGACGGTCCAGTGTCCGACCTTGATCATCCTCACACGCGATTCCACCCCGCTCCAGATCCAGCTTGAACGTCCGCAAGAGGGGAACCGACGCAAACACCCGATCTTTAGGACCCGCACCAACGGGCTTGGCGTCCCGCAGGGCGCGCACGAGGCTGGGGTGCAGCGGAACCACATCGGCCCTACGTGACTTCGTGGTTCCCAGTCGGAAGCATATCGCGGGTCGGTTGCCGTCCAGTTCCACGTCCCGCCACTCCAGGTTCCGCACCTCGTCGACCCGAAGCCCGGTCCACAGGGACAGGTGATAGTACAAGGTAAACCTCCGACGAACCACATCTTGAAGGGCTTTCCTCCGGTGCGATGATTCGGCCGGAGGTGTTACATGACAGAGCGAGCGAAGTACTGGGCGACCCAGTTGGCATCGTGGGAACGGAGCGGGTTGACGCAGGCGGAGTACTGTCGGCGTCGCAGGATCAAGGCCGGCAGCTTCGCGTGGTGGAAGCGGCAGCTGCTGGACCCGGCAGGCGGCCAGCCAACGCGCCTGGCCGATCGGCCGACATGGGGTTGGTCGGAGGTTTACTTTGTGCGTACAGCGAAGGAGAGCTGCCTGAATCGCATGATCTTCTTTGGCGAGGACTCGCTGCGCAGGGCGGTCAATGAGTTCCTGGCCCACTATCATCACGAGCGGAATCACCAGGGCCTTGGCAACCGACTCATCGACCCTCGCGAAGAGGTCGGCGCCACGGATGGCTCGGTCACATGCCGCGAACGCCTTGGTGGACTGCTTCGCTATTACTATCGCCAAGCGGCGTAGCCGGCGTGTGCACGGGAAATCACCTGCATTATCGCGCTGGGCGAGCGCGCTCCGGGAGTTGCGGATTCCAAAGAGATCGGCTCTGTCGTCCATCCCTGGACGCTCGCAGCCTGCTTTCTTGCTCGGCCCAATAAATGGACACTACGCCAACGGAGAGGATGTCGGATAGCCCAATCCCAAGGACCTCGGGCGAATGCTACCGGGCGCGCGCCACACAAAGCACGTTCCACGTCGACTCGTCCGGCGGAAGATGGAACTCGGGGAACGCGCCCAACCTGACCAGAGCAAATCCCGCGGTCTCCAGAAACAGCTCCAGCTCCCGTGGGAAGAAGTAGCGCATGAGGTGCCGCTCCTCGCTCTCGCCGGTCAGCCGCCCGTCCTCCAACACCCAGAAGTGGAATTGCACGGCACAGGTGTGTTGCCGCACGTCCAGCTCGCCCTCGCTGCACCGCAGAATCCTGCCGCTCGGCGTGGGGCTCATCTTGACGCGTTGCGTGGGGCGTTGCCAGAGCACGGCCGGTCCGTACCACACGTCGCCCAGCAGCACGCCACCGGGACGAAGATGCTCCCGCGCCGTCCGCAAGGTCTGGAGCACCGCCGCGTTGTCGGTCTGGTATCCCAGGACCGCGAACATCATCAGTGCGGCATCGAAGGTGCGCCCGAGCTGCAGCGTCCGCACGTCCCCTTCCCGGAACTCCGGACGCGCCGCGCTGGGGAGCTGGTCCGCTTTGCGCCGGGCCATGTTCACCATGTGCTCGCGGAGATCCACGCCAACCACGTCGTAGCCGCGTGCCGCCAGAGTGATGGCATGCGTCCCCGTGCCGCAGCCCAAATCGAGCACGCTCCGCACCACCCCGGCGGCGTGCTCCTTGCACAGCACCTCGATCAGGTCGCACTCGCCGGCGTAATCCTTGTCGTTATACAGCGCGTCGTACGCGGCAGCCGACAGGCAACCGAATGTCTCACTCATGACACCACCTCCCGCAGGACCTCACTAACGTGGCGTGACTGATCCTCGGTCAGAGTGGCGCCGGAGGGCAAGTACAAGCCTTGCCGGGACAGGCGTTCCGTGACGGGGTAACGCTCCTCGTGGAACAACCCGCGCTGGAGAAGCGCCGGCTGCTCGTGCAGTCCAAGGAAGAACGGGCGGGTGTCCACGCCTTTTTCGCGCATGACCGCCGCCACTTGCCCGGCGCTTGCGCCCGCCTCCGATCCGATCACGACGCCGTACATCCAGTAGACATTGCGCGCCCACGGCTCTTCCACGGGAACTTGCAGATGCGGGATGTCCCGCAGGCGGCGCGTGTACTCCCGCCCCATCCAGCGCTTCCGCTCCAGGGTTTCCGCGATGCGCTCCACCTGCGCCACTCCGACCGCCGCCTGCAGGTTGGTCATGCGGAAGTTGAAGCCCAACCCCTCATGGCGGAAACGCGACTCGCTCCCGAAGCAGAGATTGCGCAGGGCGCGGTACCGCCGCGCGAGAGCGGCATCGTTCGTCAGCACCATGCCGCCCTCTCCCGTGGTGACGATCTTGTTCGCGTAGAAGCTGAAGCAACTCACCGTGCCGAAACCGCCGCAGCGCCGCCACGTGCCGTCCCCACACGCCCGACCGCACAGATACTCCGCCCCGTGTGCTTCCGCCGCGTCCTCGATTACCGCGAGATCATGCTCCTGCGCCAATGCCAGAATCGGATCCAGATCAACCGGGTGCCCGTAGATGTGCACGGGCATGATCGCCCGCGTCCGCGGCGTGATCCGGTCCGCGACCTGGTCCACATCCATCGTCCATGTGCGCGGGTCGCAGTCCACGAGCACGGGGACGGCGCCGACCGCCAGCACGGCCGTGGCGCACGATATGATCGTGAACGAGGGCATGATGACCTCGTCACCGGGTTGGAGTTCCAAACCCGCAACGGCCAACTGCAACGCGGCCGTCCCATTGCAGACTGCTACCCCGTGTCGCCTCCCGCAGTAGGCGGCCCAGCAATTCTCGAACTCCTCGACGAAGCGACCGGTCGACGAGATCCACCCGGACCTTATACACTCATCAGTGTACTGCAGCTCGCGCTCTCCCAGCAACGGTTCGTTGACCGGGATCATTCAGAAACGCTCCTTCTCATCGTCGCCCACGTAGGGGCCCTGCTTCACTTCCAGCAGAACCGTGTCCTCCAGCATACGGAACCCGTGTCCGCCCCCCACGATGATAATCACATCGCCCGGTGTCAGCTCGCGCGTCGCCAGCAGGTTTCGTTCCTCATCGAACAGGTCCACCGCGCAGCGCCCTTCTCGCACGACCAGAACCTCAGAAGTGCCCTCGATCCTGCGTGGGACCGGACGATGAACGTGCCGGGGAATCTCCCCCCCACGCGGATAGCAGACAAACCCGACCTGCTGGGCGAACTCCGGGGGCGTTACGAAGGTCGTCTTTTCCGGACAAAGGGTGCCCCGGACGATGATAGCCACGATTCCGGTTCCCGCACGGATGGTTTCAATCGGTGAAATCGACCTGCTCCCGAATTACGATTACGAAGTCGCTAATGCAGCCCCGGCCGCCATCACGCGTTGCCTGACGGCCTCCATGATCGCTTCCATCCGCTGCCCGTACTCCGCCCGCGTGTACAGCGCCAAACGCCGCCGCCCCCTCTCGATCAGCGACGCACGCAACGCCTCGTCCGTCCACAAACGATGAATTCCATCCGCGATCGCCACCGTCGAGTTGGGGTCCACCAAGACGCCGCCGTCCCCCACCTGCTCCCGAATGCCCCGGATATCCGACGTGAGAACCGGACAGCCACACGACCACGCCTCCAGCACCGGAATGTTCGTCGGCCCGAAAAAGGTCGGCATGACCAGCGCCGTCGCCCCGGTGTACAGAGCCGCTATCTCCTCGTCCGGCACGTATCCCAGAAAGTGCACGCGCTCCTCGATTTCGTACAGCCGGGCCGTCGCCATCATCCGCGCAAAAGCCTGCTCTCGAAGCGTTCCGTCGTGTGAGCCCGTGAACACGACCGTGATACGCAGGTCTTGATGCTTCTTGAGCCGACCCAGCGCCTCCACGACGAGGATGTGGTTCTTATGCGGCCAGAACTGCGCGGGATAGAACAGGTACCTCTCCGGCAAACCGTATCGATCTTGCATAGTCCGCCATTCCGCCTGGGAACTGGTCCTGGCTTCAGTTACGGCCGGCAAGAACGGCAGCATTCGCACCCGGTCCGCGGTAACGCCGACGCATCCGTAACAATCCAGGATATCCTGCATCCCGACTTCCGAATCCGCCAGCAGCATCGTCGCATGGCGTGCCCCGTTGCGGAACAGGTACTCGCGCCGCTCCCACTCACCGTTGGCGGACACCTCGGGAAACTGCGGTTGAAGACGATGCTGGAGGTCGTGGATCGCCATCACGTACGGGATGCCGGTCTCGAAGGAGAGCCGGTGCGGATTGGGATACACCATCAGCTCGATACCGCATTCGTGATACCACTGCGTCATGTCCCGTTGCGGGAGCACTTCGTCGAGATTTCGCGGCGTCTGCAAGACGGCGGACCTCTCCGCCTTCCACGGCGGGCGAAACGGCTTGACTGAGCAACCCTCTCGCCCTTCCAGCTCTGCCAGAGCTGGGTGCCCCGCATCATGGGCAAAGACCACGATTTCATCGGAGTCCCGCTTGCCCCGACCCTCCGCCAGAGCGTGAAGCATGGTGAGGCTGTACTGGTAGACCCCCCCATCGTGCGGCTTCAGCGATGGCACGATCCCTATCCTCATCCCGGCTGGATTTTCCGTTCCTTTGGGTCCGGCAGCTAGCCATCCTGACAGGGCGCCTCGCACCGCGCGAATGCCCCATAACCCTCACCGACTCTTCGGAATATCGGTTCCCCTCCAGACCCCTCTGCATGGTTTCTCGGACGCGTCGCGTCGCGTTCCATCCGCCCATGCTGGGGCTTCTCGTGTCGCACGGTGACACGTGCAAGGAAGCCAACAATGCCGGCTCCCGGATGTTCTCCAGCCCTCCCGCGGCAGAATCGCTGAAGTGCCGCCCGCGGATGCCCGATAAGAAAGGTGGGTTGCTCTGCAACCCGCAGGACGGGGCAGGTGCGCTTGGTCGCGATGCGTTGCCCGTGTCGTGTGGGTAAGTCGCCCAACGAACATGCCGCAGCAGAGGCGCGGAGTCGACCGCCGTTCCGCTACGGAATCGCTGATGCGGGCGCCTGCGGCCTTGCCCGCTCCACAAGTTGGTCCGGCCATGCGAAGGACCACGCTACGTGAAAGACACTGCAGGACTGTTACCTCGAATGGCATTGTGCTGCGTTTGTCAGGGCGGTGCAGACCTTGAGCGTTGAAAGGGACTCCACCTATGCCTCGCAATGCCGGGGTAATGCTTGTGGCGTCCGACTGCAGAGGCGGGAAGCTGCTTGCGCGCCCGCAACTTCCTATCGGTCTGGGCTACATCGCCCGAGCCCTTGAGACCGCTGGAATTGAGTATGCCGTCACAGACTTGAACATCGACCCGGTCGAGCAAATGATGTGCGAAATCACCCGATTTCGCCCTCATCTCATCGGCGTCAGCATGACGAGCTTCAAATGCGGGAACACCTACACGTTGCTGCACGATCTGAAGCGAGCATTTCCCGAGCCCAGGATAGTCGTCGGCGGCCCCCATGTTACCGCGAACAAGGAACGAGTCCTCGAAGAATGTTCCGCAATCGACGTGGCTGTAGTCGGGGAGGGCGAAGAGACAATTCTGCAAATTCTGCAGGACATCCCGATTCACACGATCAAAGGCACCATTTATCGCGACCGGTCTGAAGTTCGCTTTGCAGGAGAAAGAGAGGCTATCCGCGATTTGGACCGCATTCCCTTTCCGACCTATCGGGGCTTCAAGCTGGAACGGTACGACGACACAATACAAATGACCTCGTCACGCGGGTGTCCATACAGATGCACCTTCTGCGGAGCACCAAGGCTGCTGGGCAAGAAGTGGCGTATGCGTAGCGCCCTCGGCATGTTGGAGGAACTGGAACATTGGTATGCGAAGGGCTATCGCAAGTTCTGTTTCAACGACAGCAATTTCGCAGTCAACAGGTCACGAGTCTCGCACTTCTGCGATGAGATCATAAGGCGCGACCTGAATGTGTCCTTCAGGTGTGACGGCCTGCGAGCGGACCATGCTGATCGAACAGTCTTGGATCAAATGCGGCATGCCGGTTGCAGATCCGTTGCGTTCGGTGTGGAGAGCGGAAGCGACAGAGTTTTGCGCAATATCAAGAAGGGCGCAACGCGAGCGGAAATGGAGCCGGCTATCAAGGCCGCCACCGAGCTTGGCTTCCATGTGACCCTCTTCTTCATAATCGGAATGCCCGGAGAGACTCCGGAAGATGTGAGGCGGTCGTTTCAACTTGCCCGCAAGTACAACGTCGCGCGAGTTGTATTCTTCACACTTACCCCTCTTCCGGGAACGGAAATCTACGAGTGGGCAATCGATCAAGGATTCGTTGACGAGTTTCAAGGCCGGTACCCGGAGGGCGAGTTTGCCTTCTCCAATGTGGCTTCCATTGGCACTGGCATGATGACGAAGGATGAGGTCAGTTGCTGGCTGCGGCGTGCGCGGCGCCTGGAGGACCGGATTGAACGACGCTACGCGATCTATCAATCCCTCGATCGCATCACCGGGAACAAGATGCGTGCCACGGGAGTCCCATGATTGAGAAGGCGTTGCCCTGGCTGCTGTTCAATTTCAACCCCGACGGGGGCGCGTCCTTCCGGTGTGACGGACCGTTCCGGTACGGCCACGACCTGATGTACATTGATAGTAACGTC
Organism: uncultured Phycisphaerales bacterium; assembly: GCA_965371725.1. Lineage (GTDB taxonomy): Bacteria > Planctomycetota > Phycisphaerae > UBA1845 > UBA1845 > CBDUZO01. The sequence continues at coordinate 7,547 of CBDUZO010000022.1, read as the reverse complement.
AGCTCGATCTTCGCCACCTGGTTTCGCATTCGGTTCCCGGACTGCCCCGGGTTGCAGTATCCAATCGACCCTCACACCGGAAAGGCGACTCCGGGATGAGCACGAACACGACCCTTTATCGATCCTGGGAATACGCCCGCTGTGGCGACTACCACCGCGAGCTTGCCCCGAACTGGTCATACACGCCCACTTATCTCCAGAAGATGCGTTTCATCAGACGGTTCGTCGATTCTCTTCCGCGTACGGCTCGCATCCTCGATGCCGGCTGTGGCGAAGGAGTCCTGGTGGAGGAGTTCCGCGCCGCCGGACGCAACATCGTGGGGATGGATCTCAATTACGAGAGTGACTGCGTGCGGCACGGAGACATACTTGACACCCCGGAGCCCGACTCCACCTTCGACGCCGTGCTGCTCCTGGATGTCTTCGAGCACCTTGCCTACGCCGATCAGCCACGCGCCCTACGCGAGATTCACCGCATTCTCAAACCGGCGGGACGGCTCGTCATCTCGGTTCCGAATCTCGCCCATCTCAACAGCCGACTTGCCCTCCTCTTCACGGGTCGCCTGGACCGGACGGACATAGAAACAAACCATGTCGGCGAGAGGCCTCTGGCAGAGAATGCGCGCCTGCTTGCGGAAGCCGGGTTTCAAGCTGGGCGCTGGTATGGCATTACCTTTACGGCTCCGATTATCTATCGCCGCATAGTGTGTAAGCGGGCGGAGAGGTTTCGCTGGCTGCACGACGCCCTTGAACCACTCGCGAGACTCCTTCCGTCACTGGCAATGCTCAACATCGTCGTTTGTCGAAAGGCCGACGCGGCATACCGAGCGGATTAGAATGTGAGCGACCTGACCCATGCGCCCTACCGACTGCGGTGCCGACTTTTCGATCTTCACACACCTCACAAGGCGCGAGCGCCTGCTGCTCTTCAACCTCGCGGCGGACCTGGACGACGGGGCGACCATCGTTGAGATAGGCAGCTATCTCGGCGCGAGCACGACGTTCCTCGCCGCCGGTGCTCGGTGGCGAGGCGGGCGCGTCCATGCCGTCGATACGTGGACCAACATCGGAATGTCGGAGGGGCCGCGCGATACATACGAAGAGTTTCTGACAAACACCGGGCAACTGCGAGACATCATCGTTCCACTACGCGGCCGCTCCACGGAAATGGCCCTACAGGTGCAGGCTCCCATCGACCTGCTCTTCGTCGACGGAGACCACTCCTATAACGCCGTCGCGAAAGACCTGGGCACATGGCTTCCGAAAGTGAGGAAGAACGGGGTAGTCGTGTTTCACGATTATGGCTGGGCGGAAGGCATTCAAAGGGCGGTTCGCGAGTTCATCCTGCCCATCCAGGTCAACCGTGGCCACCGGGAGGACAGCATCTACTGGACTCGGGTCGATCCCACCCGATCCAAAGTGCGAAGCGAGTACCCAACCGCCAGCGTCATCATCCCAACATACGATCGTCCAAGCTACTTGAGAGACGCCGTCGAATCCGTTAGCGACCAGGAATTCTCCCCCTCGGAATATGAGATTGTCATCGTAGATAACAGACCCACCGGCGAGGTGCGCGCGATCGTGCGTGATTTGGAGAAGTCGCACGGTCGCCCAATCGTGTTCGTTGAGGAGCCGCGCCCCGGCCTCCACAATGCCAGACACACGGGTGCCATGGCCGCCACTGGCCGAATCCTCGTGTATATCGATGACGACATACTTGCGCCTCGCCACTGGCTCACACATATCATCGAGCCGTTCGCCGATCCCGCGGTGGCCGTCGTCGGAAGCAAAGTTCTGCCCCATTGGGAGAAGACGCCCCCGACCTGGGTCACGCAGTTGCCGCCGTACTACCTGAGCCTGCTGGACTTGGGCCCGGATGACCGGGAGCTCCACTGGCCGGAGGGCGTGCACGGCTGCAACATGGCCGTTCGCTTCTCGGCCTTCTATGAGGTCGGCGGGTTCAACCCCGACGGACTGCCCGACAAGGGACGCATCTGGTGGCGCGGCGACGGCGAAACCGGATTGCACAGGAAGCTCTACGATGTCGGCTACAAGGTCATCTACACTCCCCATGCCCCGATCCGGCATCGCATACCGCACACGCGTATGCAGCGCGAGTACTTCAACCGGCGCGCCTTCAGCCAGGGTATCAGCGACTCCTACTCCACAATCCGGCGCCGCACGAAACGCCACACGTCCTCCATGCGCATGCTCCAGCACGGTGCGTCCTGTCTGCTGCGCGCCGGTAAGTTCATGCTGCCCGCGACGTTCAACCGCGAGGAAGCACCAAAACGCAGGGTAGCGGCCTGGTATTGGTACGGGCGCGGCCGTCATCAATTGCGTACGGCCTTACACCCCTCTTTGCTCGAATACATCGTTCGCGACTCTTATCTTCAGGAAGCGTTGACCGGCTGGAAAGCCGGTCCCACAAGGGTTGAGACCCCGTCGCTTCCCCCCCGAAACCGTAGCGGATGACCCGTCGTGGAGAGTGGTGGAAGCGGCCCGCCCTGCTTGACCAGATTCTGGTAGTAGAGATATAGCTGCACCTGCGAGATCTTCGTCAAGGGAGAGTGCTTGGCGCTCGCCTGCGTTCCCGAGATTGTGACGAGCTTGAGGAAATCGTGCAGTCTGCGCTGGATGTGTTTCTTCAGACGGGTGATCATGATGGCCGATTCGCCATGTCCGGAAGAATGTACCGGGGCTGCACAAGTTCCCCGACGGAAGACAACGGCACGTTGCCATTAGCCCGGCTCGACCGCCTATTGCACAATCGTTCCATGGCCGACCACGGAGTCGTGTGCGAGGGCAACAAAGTAGTCTCTTGCAAACGTCAGGAAACATCGCATCGCGGTTTCGTACGAGTAACGCTCGATGACCACGCGGCGCATTTGCTCCACGAACGACTGACGCTCATCAGCATCCACATGGAATCGGTCGACGGCCGCCGCGAACGACGCCTCGCCCGTGAAAACGAGCTCCGTGAAGCGCGGGAACACTTCGTCGGGATGGTTACTCTGGGCGTTGACCCGCATGGCCATGAACATCTCTTCCAGCCCGGCCTCGTCCCTGAAGCCGCTCTCTTGTCCGAGAGTGCGGAACTCGCTGATCATCTCTTCGTCCCCGCATCGCACGACCTCGGCAGCGGAACCGAGGCCCCGCTCACAAATTCTCTCCCACAGCGCCGCGAAACGCGGGTCGCGCCGGTCGTCAGCGCAAGCGCGCGTAAGGAAGAAGCCGCCGGCCGCCAACCCGTCCAACGCCCGCTGGTGCAGGAATCCCGCCGGCATCAGTTGCAGGTTGATCACCGAAGCCCGATAGATGCACAGCAGCTCGCGACCGTTCTGCGCCGGCCCCGCCGCAAACGGAGCAAGCGTCGGATGCTTGTCCCAGCCGTTGCCGTAAATCCGCAAGGCCGCACCCCGTGACCGGGCCCACTCCGCCGCCCACTCCAACGCCTGATGCCTGAACACCCGATCGCAAAGCCGCCACAGGTACCAGCGAATCAATCGGTTGCGCACAGTCGGATCGACAACCGAAATCCCCGTGCGGGCTTCACTCTCCGCCAGCAGCGCCCGCTGCATGGCGCCCTTGATCAACACCCCGCTGCGCACCGCCTGAACCACCGCAGGATACAAGTCATTCAGCAAACGGCGGATGCCCTCGTCCTGGTACATCGCCAGCTCGCTCTCGTGGAAGGCCTGCGGCGTCTGCGATGCGTGGCTCACGTAGGAAACGTCACAGCGATAAGCGTCGAGCTCCTCCTCCGTCAGCGCCGAGCCGTCGAACTGCCCCGGACTGGTCGGCATCTGTGCCACAAGAAACTGCCTCGGGTCGCAGTCGAACTGCGCCAGGCATTCGTATTTCGGCAGACCCACTACGGTGTCAAGGGGTGACATCTGCCGCACCTTCTCCGGCGTGAACACCCCCGGCAGCGCATCCTGGTCCCAGCACATTACCGGGAGGTTCGCCGGCACGATCGCCCCGAACTCGGGACGTATATGATCAATTACGAAGAACAGATCGGGATCGGAGCGAAGAATCTCGTCATGATACGTACCGACCGCCACCGTCTTGTAGCAGGTCGATTCCGTGATGATGCGGAACTCGTGTCCCATCCGCTCGACTGCCTCCTTCGCGTCGCGCATCGAGTATTGCAGGAACGAAGTGTGCGTGCTCACCGGGGCGAGGATCCGCAATGGTGGACCGCTTCCTTCCAAGGCCTCAGCGAACCGCCTGCCCCAGTAGGAGGCATCCCGCTTCTCGTAGCGTTCACGAAGCACCGACGCCGTTTCGGACACACGCCGTACGCGCTCCCCCGCGATGGTGTCCACAACCGTGATCACATCCGCCCCGGGCATCGGCCGGTGCTTGCTGAGATGGTATACCTCACACGGCAGCAGCAGGTTCTCATCGCCGGCCAGGCGCCGGCGAAAACGCGCCACGCAGTCACTACCCATGAAGAGCATCACCCGCTCGTCGGCCAGCAGCTCCCGCCAGTCATGCAGATGCAGCACCACCGCCACCAGGACCGGCTCAGGCTCCACGATGTACAGCGCGCTGCTGTAGCCAAGGAAGGTGTCCTTCGTCCTTTCCCAAAGCCGCGCGAAGTACCAGCCCAGATCGAGCCCCACAAAGAGGTAGGGACCGGGCATGAGTTGCCCGATGTCCTGCGGCAACGGCGCCTCCTCTGCCAGCCTGGTGTGATCCCCCAAGAACGGGAGGTACACCGCCGGCCCGTCCGGGAGGCGGTGACGGACCTGATAAACGCCGTTGGCATCCATGAACAATTCGTACTGTCCACGAACCTCTTCCCAGCGCGCTCCGAATGACTCCGCATCCTGCCCGCGAGCCGCCAGAATCCGCAAGTTATTATCAAAGCGAAGTTTAAGGCTGCGCCAATCCTGCCGCCCCAACCCCTCTGGGATGCTTTCGACAAGTTGGCCGAACTGCGGATGCTCCCGAACCGCTCCTCCCGCCCCTTCGAGCAGCTCCCGCGCCGCCACCCCGATCCCCAGACGCAGGAACGCCTTGGCGGCCTTGAGACGAACGTCGTCATCCTGTGGTCGGTCGACAAGATGACTCAGCGCGGCGTTGACGAATCCGTACGTGCCATCCGTCACCGGGGCACTGGTGATCGGCCCGGGGGCGAGGCCAGGTATCGCTAAGGTCATATACTGCTCCTCCCGGTCTTATATCCTGCCTATCGGCATTCGACGGATTTATCGCCCAGGTGATTGCACGATGTCCGGCAAGCAGCCCTTGCTGACCTCTTGCCGAACGATGGCCTTGGCCTTCGCCGCCAGCATGTACGGCCTGGCTTTGTTCAGCAGGGCCTTTTCGATCGACGTCGACATCGTCTTCTCTTCACGCCTCTCCAATAGAGTTGCGGAAGAGTCGACGAGCGGATTTCAGAGCGTAGCCTGATGAACGCGCCATCTCGTTGTGTTGTCCGATAATAATGGCGATCTGGTGGCCTCTGGGCGCGTGCGGGACCAACGGGTTCTGCGAGTACCACGCCGAGCGACCCGGAGCTATACAGTCGTACCGGATAGACTACCCCCCCCCTTGACAGAGTCCGAGAAGCTGGTACATATTGATGGTTGGCCACCGTTGGAAAGATCCGTAGTTCCCGCGCGTGACGGACCTGAGTTTGCGTGTTGATACGATGAAACGCTTTTCTGAGGAGGGCTGAAGGATGTTCCGGACACTGGCGATCAACTCGGTTGTCGTTTGCGCTGTACTCGTTGGGCATGCCGTCTATGGCGATGTGGTGCTGTTGGAAGATGACTTCTCTGGCGATCTCTCCCAATGGGCGTGCAACGGACAGGATTCGTACACGTGTGAGGTAACGGGGTCGGACGGCAATCCGCCCCCGTGTGTGTTTGTTGACGACTTCTTGAGCTGGGGGACGGCGTTGATCTCCCAAGTTGCATTCGGCTACGTTGACCGGGAAATAGAGTTGACCGCTTCCGCGAAGCATGGCAATGCTTCCAGCGCTGATCAACGCTACACGACTGTCGGCTTCTCAGAGAGCAACGCGACCAGAGACCGTTTCATCTACATGGAGATTGGCGGAAGCACGGATCCGAATCCCGACGATGTCAATTGCTGCTTGCTGTGGGATGATGACGGAATGGAGACATGGGAAGATAGCGGTCCCTTACCCATTCATGACGGTGATGCCTGGAACGATGTGAGAATCCGCATCCGTTGCGATGGTAGGGTCGAGTTCTTTGTCACTGGAAGCGATACTGGAAGCGACACACCGATCTACACAAGCACTCACGCGGTTACCCCGGCGTACGACAGCCAGGCAGCCGTGGCCGTCGGAAATCGGAAAAGCTACTACGACAATGTGAGACTGGTGGAACTGAATGCGCTCGAAGATGACTTTTCTGGCGATCTCTCCCAATGGGAGTGCAACGGACAGGATTCGTACACGTGTGAGATAACGGGGTCGGACGGCAATCCACCACCATGTGTGTTTGTTGACGACTTCTTGAGCTGGGGCACGGCGTTGATCTCCCAAGACGCCTTCAGCTACGTTGGCCGTGAAATAGAGTTGACTGCTTCCGCGAAGCATGGCAATGCTTCCAGCGCTGATCAACGCTACACGACTGTCGGCTTCTCAGAGAGCAACGCGACCAGAGACCGTTTCATCTACATGGAGATTGGCGGAAGCACGGATCCGAATCCCGACGATGTCAATTGCTGCTTGCTGTGGGATGATGACGGAATGGAGACATGGGAAGATAGCGGTCCCTTACCCATTCATGACGGTGATGCCTGGAACGATGTGAGAATCCGCGTCCTCTGCGATGGTAGGGTCGAGTTCTTTGTCACTGGAAGCGACACTGGAAGCGACACACCGATCTACAGAAGCACTCACGCGGTTACCCCGGCGTACGACGGCCAGGCAGCCGTGGCTGTCGGGAATCGCAAGAGCTACTACGACAACGTCGCCGTGACAAACCGGTGCGGGCCTTATTGCGGAATCAGCGTTCCCACCGTCTCCGAATGGGGGATGGCCGTGATGAGCTTGCTTGCGTTGACAGCAGGGACACTGGTGTTCATGAAGCGCAAGGTAGCCATGACATGACGGACATGCCGGCAATGCGGTCGTTCTTCGATCGCATCCATCGCGGGAAGAAGGAGCGTTACAAGAAGGCGATCGTCGCCACGGGACGCAAGGTGCTGACGATCTGTTACGGGATGATGCGCGACCACACGGCGTTTGACGCGAACAAGGTGCTGCGTCCGGCAGCACAGGCGATTCCACATTCATTTCATTCCAACAAGTTCTTCCTGGTTGAATCTCGTTGAGCGTTGGTTCGGCAAGATAACCGACAAACGTATACGTCGAGGGAGTTTCAAGAACGTCAGAGAATTGCAGGCGGCAATCCATGAATTCATAGAAGTACACAATGATGATCCGAAGCCATTCGTGTGGAGTGCCCCAGTCGAGCGAATCTTGGAGAAAATCGCCAAAAGTAAAGAGGTTCTCCTCCCAAAAAGTTACTGACGTAACCCCTTGAAAGACAAGGACA
>CBDUZO010000021.1:0-51005 GCA_965371725.1 uncultured Phycisphaerales bacterium | reverse complement strand
CGAGGGGTACTGAGTCAACGCCGCCAGGCGGGTGATTTAGATGCGATTGCCCTGGTTCTGCGTCCCCTTCCTCACGCAGGTGTTCGGCGTGTGTTTTGGCCTGTTCGCCCTTCTGCGCCGCCGACTTCCTGACGAGCGGGTCGGTCTGGCTTGGGTCGGTTTGCTGTTCTCGATCATCGCCATCTTCGGTTGGACCATCGTCCTCACGCTGTACGCGATCAGGACACCCGTGACTACCACGACGATCCGCACGTGGCCGCCCCCACCACCGGTGCCGGTGCTCGATGACCTGATGGAGACAAGCGACCTCTCCGATCAGATGCGGCGTATCCACGGCGCAGCCACCGCCCACCACCGTGATTACAGGAAATGGCCTGATCGGGTCGAGCCGCTCGTCGGCAGGGCCCTCCCGCACGGGTACACGATGTCGTCCAAGCTCACCTACCGCCCCGTGCCCGCAAGCGAGGAGTTCTCGAACACGTGGGTGCTGATCGTCTCCGACCCCGTGGATTACAGCGAGGAGGGCGAGAAGCTCGACCGTCCACACTGTCTTGTCCTTCGCTTGAGCGGCAAGATCGAACTACTCCCCGAACGGGATATCCAGCAGCTACTCGCCACCCAACCAACCGGGGGATAGCTGGTGCCGTTTCCAGAGAGGCAATGGTGTTTCTTCCTCCCCTCCTTGATAAGGAGGGGGCGGGGGGGGGTTCTTCTCCATCTGCATGGACCCCCTCAATCCCCCCTCGGTAAGGGGGGAAGAAAGAGGAACAACCCTTGTTGAAACGGCTCTGGAAAGGCCTCGACAAGCCGCCGCTCACGGCCGGTGCCATTCGTCGCAGGCGGCGCAAAGTGGGGTCGGATCAAACGTCCCGTCGCGGTGGGCGGCGCGGACCCGCTCGAACTCGGCCGAGGTCCAGATCGCCTCGAGCGTCCGTTCACCGACCCGCCCCAGCGCGAACCGCCCGTTGAAGTCCTGATCGCAGACAGTAACCCGCCCGTCGGCCAGCACACAGCAGCGCGATCGAACCCGCCGACACCCGACCCGTGCAGAGGGTGCCATGTTCATGACGCTTCTGTCCTCGCACTGTCGGGCGAAATGGCAATACCCCGTAATGCTGACCGCGCCGACTTTCCGAAGCCACTCGTCGTGGAAGTCGTCAAGCTCGTGTACGTTATCGCGCGACTTGGTCATGTCGGGCACGGTGATCGGCGTGATGCTATGACGTTCCTGCCGCGTCTCGTTCAGGCGATCCACCCCGGCTACCACCGCACCGAGGTCCGCGCCGGACGGATTGTTCGGTGATTGCAGCCGCCCGTACAGCTCGGGCGTCCGTGCATCCAGCGTAACCTGAACGACGTCAACCCCCTCGGCGATCAGAGTATCGATGTGTTCCTCCGTAAGGTCCACGCCCGTCGTGCGCAGCGCCAACCCGAACACACCGCGCCCGTCGCATCGCGCCGTGCGGACCGCCCGGATGATCGAACGTAACTGCGGATGCCGCAGCGGATCACCGAACCCGCCGAGCACGATCAGAGAGTCATCAAACCGTGCCATCTCCGTGGCAATCCGTTTGACGGTCTCCACGTCGATCGGCCCGCGACTCTCGATCCGTGACCCTCGCGGACGCAAGAGAGCGTCGGGATAGGGGTCGTCGATCGTAAGCTCGATCTCGACCTCTCGCGGCAGCGGCTCGATCGAGGCTCGCTCATGCTCCAGGAGCCACCGACCGATCGAAGCGGGATCGGGATCATCAAGCTCATTCAGAATGGATCTCACCGTTTGTGTCGAGCGATCCGTATCGGCTGCGAGGCGTGCGGCGGCATAACGAAGCGCAGCCGGTATGTCCACGCAACACGGCTGAAAGATGAGGTCCCGTTGCGGATCGTCCGGCTTGAAGCTGAAGATCCAACCGATCGGGTGGCTTTTCTCGGCGAACTCGTGGATCAGTTCGCGTTCGAGTAGAAGACCGGTGACGCCGGGCAAAGCCTGCGTGAAGACCAAACGCAGCTCGTCCCGGCAATCCTCCTTCTGCTCGACCATTCGATCGGCCAGATCCGGGTCGATCAACGGGGCGGCGGATGGGATGCTCAGCACGAGCTCGGCTTTCACGGTCGCAAGCAACCCGTCGAGCAACCGACAGTCGGTGTATTCATCGAAGCAGGTCGTGCCCCCGATCCCGCCGCGCCAACCGTCGAGCGACCAACCTCTCGCAGCCCGCACCAGCGCCGACCACGGTGCCGGTCCGCCGGCGTAGGGCCGAACCTCCGCTCCGCTCCCTTCGAGCAGTCCGGCGCATCGCTCACGCTGCGTCTCGGGGCAGAGTACGTACACGGCGTCGAATCGCTTAGCCCGGCTAATCCGCTCGACGGTTCGGCGCAGGATCGAACCGCCGTCGATCTCCTCGGCCAGTCGGCTACGCGTGCCGAGCGACGTCGTGTCGAGGTCGGCCTGGATGGCTACGATGGCCTTCATCCCTGCTCCATCCCCCTCTCGATTCGTTCGAGCGCTTCGATCAGCATGGGTTTCACGTCGCACGCCCCGTCCCGAACAGCCTTCACAAAGTCGAGGTCCCGGGCGATCTGCCGCTTGGCTCGCTCCGCGTCGTCCAGCTCCTCTGCGTCAATCCGCCGATCCGCCGAGAACCTGCGCAGGTCCGCCAACTGTCCGGCGGCGTTCACGATCCGGTAGGGGCGGGTCTCCTGGTGCACGCGCGTCCGAAGCTCATCGACCCGCACAAGTCGCCGGTTGAAACGGTCCGGATCGTGCGTGAGCCCTTTCAGCTCCTCCAGAAGTGTCAGAAACTCGTCACATACCGCCACAACCTCGTCAAGCTCCTCGATCCGATGTTGAAGCTCGGCGCGCGCATCCTCGAGCTTGGATGGGTCCCGCCAGCACGTCGTCTCTCGATAGGCGAAACGCTCCGGCGCAATCGCGTCGCGGCAGAACCGCTTCGCCACGTCGCGCAGATTCATAACCTCCGTACCGCGTATTCTCGCCCCACCCTCCGTGGCGTCGATCACACGAACCGGCACGGCTGCGATGTCCTTCTCGAACTGCTCGAGGTACGTCAGAAGAAGCTCGTCGGTGTAGAGCTCACCACCGTCCACACCCGCCACCTTCCGAAGAATGGGACGGTTACGCACGATGCGATCCCACTCCATGTGCTCGATCGAGTGGAAGCGGTTCAGCTCACTCCGCCACGCCTGGTGAATCTCGACGCCGGGGATGTAGAACACGTGCCCCGTAAACGCCAGATCCTGCCCCACGAAGATGATCGGGTTGCACCCCATATAGGCTGCCAGATAGAACGCCAGGTGTGCGACGGTCGCTCCAGCCTTCAAACCGCCCCGGGCCCCCAACTCCTCCCCGATGACCAACCGGGCCCAGCTATTGTCCAGCAGGGACACCGGCCCGGAATACTGATCGATCACATGCCAGGTCGCCTTCGGCTCAGCCACCAGGTGAACCCCGCTCAGGTCGCCGCAATCCTCATAGAACTTCCGCGACATCTCGTGGAAATCGAGACTCGTGACAAAGTCGGGTGTGATCCCACGCTTCAACAGAGGCTTGATTGCCGTCTGCACCGCGCACAACACCGCCCGCCCCTTCAACCCCGCAAGCTGATCGATGTTTCTGGAAAGCGACGGACCGGCTGATATGACCACGGCCGGGTTGCCGGCGAAACGATCGTGGAGGATGTCGATCGGCGGCGTGCTCACGTAGTTGACGAGGTTCATCGCGATGTTCTTGCACGTGATCCGCGAGTTCGTCACCAGCGTGACAAGGGACATCCGACAATACGTGACGAACTCGACCACCATCGCGGTGAAGGCCTTGTGAGCATCCTCGGCCACACGGTTCGACGCGGCGTGCTGAACAAACTGCGCACCGAGCATCATCAGCGTGCCCCGATCCTTCAGCCGCTCGTGCAGGCGTGCCTTGTCGCAGTCGGTCAACAGGATGAATCGCCCGGACTCGATCAGGTCAGCCAGATCGTTGCACGCCAGCGCCGCACCAATCAGCGGGATGGACGGCTCGGTGCAGATGATGAACGCATCGCCTCGCAGGCGATCAAACAGCGAGCGCACGTGGTATCCCAACCCCAAACCCGACACGACGAAGCAGAATTTGTCCTCGATGAGGATCGAGCCGATGAACCGATTGGCTTCGGACTCAGGATCGTACCGGCTGTGAAGGTGGGTCATCCGCCCGTCCGGCGTCTCCATCTTGACCGTCCAGGCGCCCGAGCGCGTCGGCTCGATCGGCGGACGCTCCTCATCGTGAACGGCGTCAACCCGAAGTGCCAGCACGGGGTCACACCGCCAAAGCGCGCGCATGTTGTGAACGAACATTTCGTTCCCAACAGCCGGTATCACTGTCTCACTCGCCGTCATGGCTTCGCCGGATCAAGGACCGCAAACGTCATCACCCATGGGCGAATCATCGAAGGAGCACGTAAGCTCAACCGCCCTCGCCAACCGTTTCTCATACTCCGATCGAGGTATCTCGACCGCCCCGAAGCGCCGAAGGTGCTCCGTCATGAACTGAACATCCAGCAGCGTAAACCCGCGCGACCGCATCCGCTCGATGAGATGAACGAGCGCCGTCTTCGATGCGTCTGACTCACGATGGAACATCGACTCCCCGAAAAATGCGCCGCCGATCGCCACGCCATACAATCCACCGGCCAACGCCCCGTCCAGCCGACTCTCCACGCTATGCGCGAACCCGAGCCGGTGCAACTCACAGTATGCGTCGTGGATCTCCTTCGATATCCACGTGCCCTCCCGCCGATCCGCACACCGCTCGATCACCTGATCGAACGAGCGATTGACCGTGATCTCGAACACGCCTTTCTTGATCGTCGGCCGTAGCGTCCGGGGCACCGTGAAGGCCCCCAGTTCAACGATCGCACGCGGATCGGGCGCGAGCCAGTGAACTGTGCCCTCCTCGTCCGCCATCGGGAAGATACCGACGGCGTAGGCCGTCAAGAGCTTGTGAGGCGTCAGGTCCAATTGCATAACGAGCCGTGATCCAGCGGGACCGCCTGAGCACGCGGTTACAAAGCCGAACCCAGCCGACCGGCGGGCACCGATCATACCCGCCCGCCCACACGCCAACCAGGGAACACGACGCCGACCGCGAACCACGGAGAAGACGCCAACGAGTGCCAAGTACCGCACCAACAGAACGATCGCCGAGGTTCCGCTTCCGGGATCAATACCCCGCCGGGCGGCCTCCTTTGCGCGGGTCGGAGGCCCCGATCCATTCGCCCCCGCTGCGCAGGATCGCCTGCACGATCCCCGTCTTGTATTTGTCGGAGATACAATGTCCCCGTTTCGTGAGTGCATCTTTCATCTCGACGGGTGGGTCGGCATCGAAGAAGACCGTATCAGGCTGCCACTGATGATGAGGCCGGGGCGCGAGAATGGCCTCCTTCAGCGACAGACCGTCGTCCGTCAGTCGCAGAAGAACGTTCAGCACCGAACTGATGATGCGAGGTCCCCCCGAAGCGCCCAGAAGCAGGTAAGGCTCGCCGCTTTTCAGGAGGATCGTGGGGGTCATGCTCGTGAGCGGCCGCTTACCGGGCGCCACGCAGTTCCGATTCGATTGCACCAGGTCGTAAGCGTTTGCCTTGCCCGGTTCGACTGTGAAATCGTCCATCTCGTTGTTGAGGATCAACCCCCACTCGGCGACAGCCGCCAGCGAGCCGAACGATGTGTTGATCGTCTCGGTGCTGACGACCGCGTTTCCGAACCGGTCGACCACACAGAAGTGTGACGTCCCACCGTCCTCCGGCGGAGCCCTTGCACCGCACTCCTCGACGCTGACGACCCGATCGGGTTTCACCCGACCGGCAAGATTCCGGGCATACGATTCGGAGATCAGCCGCTCGACCGGCACGTCGGTGAAGTCGCCGTCCCCCATCCATCGAGCGCGATCCGCGAACGCGTGCCTCATCGCCTCGACTTGATAGTGCAAACCCAACGCCTGATCGCGCGGCGCGTTTTCATGGAAGCCCAGAACCCCAAGGATATTGAGTATCTCAGCCAGCGCCACGCCACCCGACGAGGGTGGCGGCACCGTGATCAGCTCGTACCCGCCGTAGGTTGACCGGATCGGCTTGCGCCAACGCACGCGATAGCCCGCCAGGTCCGCCTCGGTGATGATCCCACCTCTCGCCTTCATCTCCTTTGCGATCGCCGCGGCTACCGGACCGCGATAGAAGAAATCGGGCCCACCCTCGGCGATTCCCTCGAGCAACCGTGCCAACTCGGGTTGCACCAGACGCTCTCCCACAGCCCGGAGCCTCCCCTCGCGCAGGTGCGTCCGGTACACATAGGAACACGACTGTTTGAGCCACGGGTAACGCCTGTATCTCTCGAGCACCGTCCGTGTGACCTTCACGTGATGCTCACCAATCCGGAACCCCACCTTTGCGAGTCGGACCGCCGGGGCGATGACCTCGGGAAGTGGTTTCGTGCCATATCGTGCCAACGCCTGGCACCGACCGGCCACCAGCCCCGGAACCGCCGCCGCAAGATGACCATACCGACTCGGCGGAGCCCGCTCGACTGCGCCGCCGCGAGCGGCCTTGACGTACATGTCCGACGAGGCTGCCGCCGGCGCCGTTTCTCGGAAGTCCTGCACCACGACCCGCCCGTCGGCGAACCGGGCGATCATGAGTCCGCCGCCGCCAAGCCCCGTGCTGTACGGCCGTGTCACCGCCAGGGCGAAGGAGACGGCGACAGCCGCATCGACCGCGTTCCCTCCGGCTTTGAGAACCTTGACCCCGGCCCAGGAGGCGTGTGCCGAGTCGCTCGCCACCATCCCCTCCCGCCCGTGAGCGAGCCAGGTCGGATCGCCGGCACGGACCGCAACCGCGGTCCCTCCGACCGCTGTGGCAACCAGCACGCTCACCAAGTATGGAGATATTCTCACAAGATTGCTTCCGACATCGGTACCCGGCGTTTCCGTGACCCGAGTATAGCCGCCGACAGCAGTCGTGTCCGCAAACGAACGCCATCCGCAACGCCGCACGGGCCCAACACAGTCTCCCGCTTCATTGCTTGCGGCTTCGCCCGCGCAGCGGCTTGCCTCCAAGCCGCATCTCCTGATAATCCTTCCAGAGATGACATCCACACCGCCGACATCATCCGACAGCCCGTCAGGGGGTGAGCATTACATCCTCGGAACAGCCGGCCACATCGATCACGGCAAGACTTCGCTCGTCCGCGCCCTGACCGGGATCGACGCCGACCGCCTGCCCGAGGAGCGCCGCCGCGGCATGACCATCGAGCTTGGTTTCGCCGAATTGCAGGTCGGCGAGACGCACTTCGGCATCGTGGACGTGCCCGGCCATGAACGGTTCGTCCGCACCATGGTCGCCGGCGCCACCGGGATTGATCTGGCCTTGATCGTCGTGGCCGCCGACGACTCCGTCATGCCCCAAACCGTCGAGCACGTCGACGTACTACACCTGCTCGGCGTGCGGCGCGCGATCGTCGCCGTCACCAAGATCGATACGGTCGACGCTGAAATGGTCGAGCTCGTCGGCGAGGAGGTGCGGGAGCTGCTGGAAAACACGCCGCTGGCCGATTCACCCATCTGCCCGGTCTCCTCGGTCACCGGCGCGGGTGTGGATGAGTTGAAGCAGGCCATCCAGGACCAATCCGTTGGCATCAAGGCCACGCCCGAGGGAAATCCCTTCCGCATGGCTGTCGATCGTGTCTTCACCGTGCAGGGTCGCGGCACGGTGGTGACCGGGTCGGCCCTTCGAGGGACCGTGGCCGGCGGTGACGAGCTGGAAGTCTGGCCCGCACAAAAGACCTGCCGCGTGCGCGACCTGCAGACTCACGGTGTTCATTACGATGCCCTTCGACGCGGGCAACGGGCGGCCATCAACATCAGCGGGATCGACAGGGAGCACATCACGCGACACTCGGAGCTCGCCACGCCCGGCTATCTTCAACCATCCCACATGCTTGACGTGCGCCTGGAATGTCTCCAGTCGTGGGGACGCCCCTTGAAATCGACCGCCACCGTTCGGATGGGTATCGGCACGGCCGAGGTACCGGTGCGCGTCGTCCTGTTCGATCGGTCTGTGTTGGACGCCGGCGAGACCGCCTACGCCCAAATGCGCAGCGGCCAACCGATCACGGCCACCTGGGGCCAGCGGTTCATCATCCGGGATGAGTCAGCCACGCGCACGATCGGCGGCGGGGTCGTGTTGCGGCCCGTCGCCCACCGAAAGCGTCGAAACCGTACGGCGGCCATCGATGCCCTGAAACGCCTGGACACCGGAAGCGATCTCGAACGCGCCGAGGAAGTCCTGCGAACCGCGGGGTTTGTCAAACCCGCCGACCTTCAGCTCTGCGCCCGCGCCGGCGTCGAGCCGGCTGACATCCCGAGTCTCTATCAGCGGTTGGAGGACGAGGGTCGCTGGACGCGGATTCCCGGAAGCGAGGTCCACACCGTCCCCACAGCCATCGATGACCTGACAGCCAGGCTGACCAACACGCTCGAAAGGTTCCACCGTAACCATCCCGAAGCGCCCGGTCGCAAGCTCGACACCGTCCTCGGATGGCTCGAACGGATGACCGGCAAAGCCCTGGCCCGGCCGCTGTTTGACCGCTTTGTCAAGAAAAAGGTGATCAAGCTTCTCGGGAGCTTTGTCTGCCTGCCCGAGTTCGCGCCGCAGCTCACCGGCAGCGACGAGAAGATCCTGGCAGCCATGCTTGACGAGATTCACAAGGGCGGGTTTCAACCGCCGACCCTCGATTCGCTGAAATCGTTGCCCAAGGCGGACATGAAGCGACTCGAACGACTCGCCACGTTAGCCGTCGCTCTTGGAGAGCTTGTCCGGATCGATGGGAAGATGTATCTCCACGCGGACATCGAGCGGAAGCTCCGCGAGAGGGTGGCCGCCCTGATCGACCAGCGCGGCGGCGCCACCGTCTCCGAGGTGCGCGAAGCGATCGACTCGAGTCGAAAATACGTGGTACCCTTCCTGGAACACCTGGATCGCGCCGGGTTCACGAAACGCGTCGGCGACCGGCGCGTACTCGCCGATAAGGCATGATGCGGACGACGCGCAATTGAACCACCGAGACAACAGCCCATGACAAGCAAGAAAAACGAACTACTCCGATCGCTACCGTCGGTGTCCGCCCTGCTCGAGCACGATGAGGTGCGCGACTGGCTCGAGGGCGTTCCGCGGTCCGTCGTGGTCGCCGCCGTCCGCTCAGCCGTCGATAAGGCGCGCGAGCGGATCGTCACCGGCGAGCAGACCGACCCGCTCGATGTGCAAGACGTTCTGGCAATGGCGGAAACCGAGATGGTCGAGCGGACGCTTCCCTCTTTGCGCCGGGTCATCAACGCGACGGGAATCGTACTGCACACCGGACTGGGCCGCGCGCCGTTGTGCGATGCCGCCATCGAAGCCATCGTCGAGGGCAGCTCGGGCTATTGCAATCTCGAATACGAGCTTTCGACGGGTCGGCGAGGCCACCGCGTCACGCATGTCGCCGACAAGCTCGCCTCGATCACCGGCGCAGAGTCCGCCACCGTCGTCAACAACAACGCGGCAGCCACCATGCTCATCCTCAACACATTCGCCGCCGGGCGCGAGGCTGTCGTCTCACGCGGACAACTGATCGAGATCGGTGGCAGCTATCGTCTTCCCGACATCATGCGGGCCAGCGGCGCCGTCCTCCGTGAGGTGGGCACAACCAATCGCACGCGCGTTTCCGACTACGAGCGGGCAATCCACGAGCAGACCGCCATGCTGTTGCACGTGCACATGAGCAACTATCGTATTGTCGGGTTCACCGAGTCCGTTCCCATCGATCAACTGGCCGCGATCGCGCACCGTAGCGGTCTGATCGCCGTCGATGACCTTGGCAGCGGGACTTTGTTCGACCCGATGGTGTTCGGGATGCCGGGCGAGCCTTGGGTGAACCAGTCACTGGCCGGGGGTGCGGACCTCGTCTGCTTCTCGGGTGACAAGCTGCTCGGCGGCCCGCAATGCGGGATCATCGTTGGCAGGCGTGATCTAATCCAGCAGATCGAAGCCAACCCCTTCATGCGAACCTATCGCATCGGCAAGCTCACCCTCCTGGCGCTCGAGGCGACGCTCGCGCACTGTGTGGACCCGGACGACGCCATTGCGAACAACCCGACGCTCGCCATGCTCGCAGCCGATACGGATGAACTGGCGGAACGGGCACGCGACCTGTGTGACAAGCTCAAGACAGCTCTGCCCGACGAGGATTTCATTGTCTGTTCGAGCGTGGGTTATGCGGGCGGCGGCTCGATGCCTCAGCGGGAGCTCGAGTCCGTTGTGGTTCGATGGCGACCCGCCACCGCTTCGGTCGACGAGACGGCTGCCGCCTTGCGCGATGCCGATACCCCCGTCATCGCCGTCATCCGCGACGACGCCCTCTGCTTCGACCTTCGCACCATTCGCGCGCTCGACCTCGATCCCCTCGTCACGTCAATCTCCAACACCGTCTGGGACCGACAAGAAGAGTAGGTCGGGTTCTGCCCGACAGCGAGTTATGCCAAGTGCCGAAAGACGTCGTCGGACTTAACAAACTCACGATCCTGATACCGGGGCTTCCCCCCGGGCTGGCGGGTCTGCGCATCGCCCAGGTCACCGACTTTCACTTCCGCCGCTGGAACGGCGTGATGCAGGCCGCCAGGAATATCCTCGAATCACTCGAATACGATCTTCTCGTCACAACCGGCGATTTCGTCGACGTGCCGCACCTTTGGGCGACGGCTGTCGAGCTGACCCGGAGATTCTTCGAACCGCTGGTCGGCCGAGCGCCAATCTACGCCGTTCTCGGCAACCATGACGATCCCCGGTTGGCCGCCGCACCCGAGATGCCTCTAACCTTCCTTCGCAACGAGTCGGTCGTCCTCGAACTCAGGGGTACGCCGGTCCGCCTCGTCGGCATCGAGCAAAGCATTCACGGCGGCGAGGACATCGAGGCAGCCCTGGGCGCCGGACCGCGAGGCGTTGGCCTTACGATCCTCCTGGCCCACTTCCCATCCACCGTGTTCCGAATTCCCGCCGACGCGGTGGATCTCGTGTTATCGGGCCATACGCACGGCGGGCAGGTACGAATCCCCGTACTCGGTTGCCTATGGGCAAATGACCGGATTCCGTTACGCCTGGCCAGGGGATTGCACCGGATCGGCTCGACGTGGCTTCATACCAGTGCTGGGATCGGTGTTTCGCCGCCGATCAGGGTCCGCATACTGTGCCCGCCGCAGGTGGATCTGCTCGAGCTTCAGCCCGCGGAAGGCGACTTCGAGGCCGATCGAAGGGCTGCCGGCCCGATCCCGTAATGTGGGTCGAGATTTGACCCGCATTCTGCTGGGACGTATACTTTAGGTGGTCGTTAACTGGTAAGGTATGGGAGTTGGACCTGACGCGCGATTCATAAATTGATAACGCCTGATTCGTAGCAATATTTAATTCGCCATTATTCGCTTTTGTCTCCCTCCCTTTCTCGCGCGTAGTCGATGCTTCCGTGCCAAGCCGTCGGGCCAAACGATGCCAGGGCGGCTCAACCAGTTTGGGTAGTGGTTGATGCGTGGTGAAGCGCGGCTGATCGTGTGTCCAGCCGGCAACGCTTGACAATCCGCGATTGCAGCGTGCGCGGTCAAGTGATTGCCTTCGGCGCGCCGATGTGTGCTGAGCCCGCTGGCTGTCAGGCGTCCTGATTCTGTTTCGTGGAACCGAGATGGCGATCGCTCGGCGATCCCGTTGCATAATGGTGGTATGAGCCATGTCGGTAGATATTCCAAACTATCGAGTCGTTGAAAGATTGGGCGAGGGGGCCGGATCACAGCTCTACCGGGCGCGTAGCATGCGCAACGGGAAGGACTACACCGTCAAGGTGGTCAAGGTGACCAAGCCCGAAGACACGAGCCTCGTCGACCTGCTCCGGGCCGAACACGCCATCGGCTCGGTCATCGACCACGCGGTCATCCGGAGGGTCTTCGAGTTTCGGATTCTGCGCCAGCGCTTACGCCTTCGGGGCGGGCTGCTGTTCATGGAGTACGTGGACGGTGTCCCGATGTCGCACAAGGATTTCCACCGCCCCATCAGCGAGATTCTGCGTCTGTTCGGCAAGGTGGCTGAGGGCCTCCACGCGATGCACAAGGCCGGTTTCGTCCACGCGGACCTCAAGCCCAATAACATCCTCGTAACGCCGGAATCGGCTGTGAAGTTGATCGACCTCGGCCAGAGCTCGAAGATTCACGAAGCCAAGGGCCGCATCCAGGGCACGATTGACTACATCGCTCCCGAGCAGGTACAGCGAGGCATCCTGGACCAGCGGACCGACGTATTCGGTCTCGGCGCTGCGCTTCACCGTATCGTGACCGGTAGGCCGGTGGCCACCGAGATGAACCAGACCATCAACGTGCATTCCCAGAGCCTGGTCGGGAAGCGGCTCTCACAGGTCCGCCCGACCACCGACAAGGACGTACCGGCCTGTGTCGCCCGGTTGATCAACGACACTTGCCGGTACAACGCGGTGGACCGGCTCCCGGACATGCCCGCCGTGATGGAGCGACTGAACCTGGCGCGCACGATTCTTGCCAAGCAGGCCCATGCACCGGGCTGTCCCGACGACGGGTACGGCCGGGAGGTGACAGAAACCTCCGCCGACCGCCTGCACGACCCGGTTCTTGAGGAACTCGGGCTTGCCGGTGACAGGGAGGATTCGGTCGACCTCGAGGAGCTTGGCCCGCTGAACTAGAGCGGTTCTGGTGATGACGTAGCGAGCCGCGGACTGCCGCAAGGCGGCTTTACCGCGTCCGCGCGGGTATCCCGTGTGCTACAGTCACTCTCCAGCCTGAAACCGCTATAACGCTCACATCCGGACGGATAGGTGCTCAAGACACCCGATGACCGACATGCCTGCCGCACATCCAGCCCCGTTCCATCCTACTGCGGTCGCACGTTCGCGCCTTGTATCGAAGGTGCCCCGTTCAAGATGTGTTTGGTCGAGCGCTCTCGCGTTTACGGATGCCATCGGCTCTTCCGCCGCCCGGAAAGGTCGCTTCCCAGGGGTCACCCTTCGCGCCGGCGCCGGCGGACAGGATGCGTAAGGTGGCGGACGGAGGGCGCCGCACGAAGTCGGCGTAAAAAAGGCGTGCGGCACCCCGAAAGTTATTGGCGCGGTCAAAGGGTGCCGCAGCGAGTGGAAGCTTGATTGTCACAATGGAGCGCGAACACGCGTTTCACGCGGCTACTCGCGCATCCATCTAATACTATATCGACTAATCCGAACGGTTCAAGCGAATCCCGGCGGAAATCGTCGATTTCGCCTCGATTGCCCCACCGGCAAGCGGTTTTCGGCAGGATCGCAGCCAACCACACCTGCCCCCGTCCCGAGGTGAATCCGGGTATATCGCATGAACCGTGCCGTGCAACGGCTTCCAAGGCCGAAAAACGCATAACTTACGTTAGATTCAATCCTTGGGCGCCACCAGGGACAGGATACGAACTATTGCCTAAATTGTCAATCGCCCGCCCCTTGAAAAACATGAATCTTAACATTCCTCGTAACTACTTGCCAGCAAAAGAGTTACAAACGCTCTACCCGTTGTCACCCTCGTACACACGATCTCGTCGCGACTGCGGACCTAGGCCACGCGGCGTCATGAGCATCACGGTCACACATCCGATCCGTGGCGGCCAACGGCCATGGGGAACACCGGCGGACCTCCTAACGTTTGTCTCTCGCGTGGTGAATCGTAGTCTTCCGTGAGAGGCGCGCTCCTTGTGCGGGGGTCCAATAAGAAAACAGGCGGGGTGCTCGGCATGAACCCACTCAAAATCGGCAATGTGATTCGCGTCGAGAACGGACGTGTCGACATGGTCGTGACGGCAAGGGACCTGAACTTCCAGCACGAGAACCGCACCTACCGCATCGGCCAACTCGGCTCCTACGTCACAATCCCGATGGATGATCGGACAATCGTCGGCTTCGTCATTGCCACCGGGCGACAGGATGTGGCGGTCATCGATGTCGAGCCGCAGATCATTGTGCAAATACAACTCCTCGGCGAAATCAAAGCCGGGCGCTTCGTGCGTGGCGTCAATGAATACCCCATCGTTGGTGACGACGTGTGGATGGCCGTCCACAAGGACTTCGAAGCGATCTTCGGGAGCTTCGATCAATTGCTTTGCGGTTCCAAGCACCCGCAAAGCTTTGCGCTTGGACGGTTCGCCCTGAACCGGGATTTCGAGGTCCGCGTTCTCGGATCGCCCTTCTTCTCAAAGCACGTAGCTGTGCTGGGCAACAGCGGCGCCGGCAAGAGCTGTACGACAGCCAGAATCCTCCAGGAAGTGCTCGACCTCAACGAAGCCCAGGTCGTCCTGTTCGATATGCACAGTGAGTATCGGGCGGCCTTCTCCGACGAGGATGGCCAGATCAATGCGAACGTGACGTATCTCGGAGCCGATGATCTGGTCTTGCCCTATTGGCTACTGAAGTACGAGGAGTTGGAGGCCCTCTTTGTCGACCGCTCCAACCCACAGCACACCAGTACGCAGATATCGTTCCTGCGTACCGCGCTGCTCGAATACAAGCAGGACGCAGCGAGCGATTTGGGGCTCACCAGGCAACTTACACTCGATACGCCGATCTATTTCTCCCTTGAGAAACTCAAAGCCTACGCGGAGAACCTCAACGAGGCCCGATACGTGCTCAACGACGATCATCTGGCCTTCAGCCAGCTCGCGCTGCGCTCACTCGAACCCGAAGAGCAACAGAAACTGATGCGCACCACCAGGTGCCGGTTCAACCGGGGCAATCCCGAGGGTGAAACGCCGCACGCGCTCTACTTCGGCAAACTGCTGGGCCTGATCGATCGCATCGACACGCTGTTTAACGACCGCCGTTACGAGTTCATGCTGCGACCCGTCGAACACGGATCGAGGTCACGGTTCTTCAAGGACCAGATGTCCGGGGAAAATACAGCCGGGGCGGCATCGGGCCTGATGAATCACCTGATCAAGCTGCTGACCGGGCGCGTCCATCCGAGAAGCAATCTGACCATTGTCGACCTGTCCGGCATCCCTTTCGAAATCACCGATATCACCGTCGCCGTCCTGACCAGGTTGCTCTTTGATCTGAACTTCTGGACGCCGGCCGCCCAACGACATCCGATACTCCTGTGCTTCGAGGAAGCCCACAACTACATCCCGCGCGAAAAGACGGAAAGGGAGTTCGCAAAAAAGGCCGCCGAGCGCGTCGCCAAAGAGGGCCGCAAGTACGGCGTCAGCGCCATGATCGTCTCGCAGCGACCCTCGGAACTATCTGAAACCGTCCTGGCCCAGTGCAACAGCTTCGTCGTGATGCGGATTAGCAATCCCGAGGACCAGGCCTACGTGACGAAAATCGTGGGCGACCACTTTGCCGGTGTCATCCAGATGTTACCGGTCCTTCGGCCGGGCGAGGGGTTCGTCATCGGTGACAGCGTCCTGATGCCGATGCGCACCTTGATCGACCTGCCCGTGCCCACACCGCAAAGCGGCGACGTGGACTTCTTCAAGCTCTGGTCCGCCTCCACCGCCAACAGCGACGTCGATGAGATCATCAACCACTGGCGCAGACAGGATCGCCAACTGCTCAATCGACTCGACCCCGAATCCGGAGAAGACATGCTCGCCGAGCCGCCGCTGCCCGAGCCCGGGCAGGCCGGACCGGTAAATGGGGGTCAGCCGGCTTCGCCATCGTCGGGCACACCGGCCCCCGCCCCGAAACCGGAGACAATCGCAACACCAACCCAGCCCAGGCAACGCTCAAAATGGCTGGTCGGTTCGTGATTCGCGCCGAGCTCAAACCTCGATACAATTGCGCGTCCCGATTGAAGAAAGGGAACAGCCGATCGCACGGGGCCCGCCACTTGACACCGGCGGGCTTTGGCCGACGATCTTCCATCCCGCTCAATCGACCGTTCGCCGGGTGGGCGAACGGTGATCGCTCGCGCGTGTGACGCGCGGGAGGAAAGTCCGAACTGGGTAGGGCACGGTGGTTGGTAACGCCAACCCGGCGCAAGCCGAGGGAAAGTGCCACAGAAACGACACCGCCGACACGACCGGCGCCGAATCGCGGATACGTTGGAGCGTTGAGGCCTCGTGCTCTGACGTTTCGACGTGCCGACCTTTTGACGTTTTGTCGTGGGTAAGGGTGAAATGGTGCGGTAAGAGCGCACCGCGCGGCCGGTGACGGTCGCGGCAGGGTAAACCCCACCGCCAGCAAGCCCAAATAGGCAGCGAGAGGCGGCCCGCCTCGTGGGTTCGCCGCCGGCCCGGTGCCGAGCGAGCCCGTTAGCTGCGGGTAGGGTGCTACAGCCGACGAGCGATCGTCGGCGCAGATAAATGATCACCCCCTCGCCCGCGGGCGAGGGACAGGATTCGGCTTATCCGCCCACCCGACGAACGGCCGATTGGGCCCAAGCGACAAGTGCCCCATCCTTGCGAGCAAGGGTGGGGCGCCTACTCGCTGAAGAATCGAAACACGCGGCTCCGTTCGGCGTGTCGTCACACTACTCACGAAACGCGGGACGAATCAGGCTGATGGAAGTTGGTGCCATAGACTTGTCGCACAACGTCCGCGAAGTGCTCGGGGAGTTTGCCGTCGGGTGGGTGGGACGTTGGCGCAGCATCCTGCTTCGCATCGGCAGCGCGCGTGCGCTCGTCAACCCGCCGATGCTCCGCCAGCACCTTGCCGAGATCCGCGATCTCTTTGGGTGACAGCTCGTCCGCGGCGGCCAGCCGCTCGTATACGGTCCCAAGGAGCACGAGGTACGCGCGTTGCTCCCACAACTTGGGGTCGCAGTCGGCCAAGGGACCGAAGAGGGCATCAAGGATCGAGGCGGTGGACGCCTGCCGCTGCCTGTGGGACCGAACCTTGTCCGGCCAGGAGTCCTCCGGCGTAACGCATTGATCACCGGTGTCTTCCACCTCCGTGGGCGCACTTTCCTTCGTGAGGAACGTCCGCAACCGCCGCCGGGACAGCCCGTACTTCTCATTGATCTCGTATTCCCGATCCACCTGACGGATCAGTCCGGGCGTGATGGGCTTGCCGGAACGGGCGATTCCGCGAAGTGAGGTCACCACCTCGGCAGGCAGAAGGCTGTCGACCGGGGCACGTGAAGACGCCCGCCCGTCGGCGCGGCGCCGGGCCCCAGCTTTGTCGGAACCGGCCATCATTCCTCCAGGGCGGGATCCTTGATGCAGCGGTCGGCCAGTTCCATGCCCGTCGTGGTCAATCGGAACCAGCGTCGCCGCCACGGCGTCAACCCGTTGCCGTTCTCGGTGTCCGCCACGACCCGCTCGATGTACCCCTTCTCGCAGAGGTAGTGCAGATCGCGCTTGACGTGATCGAACTCGATCATGGGGAAAAGGGCCAACAGGCTGCGCATCAGCTTCTCCGCCTGCAGCGCGCCGGGGTAGATCACCTTGAGCGCTACGAGGATCTCGTTGCGGATTCGTTTAATCTGCCGCGTATCTCGCCCGTTCGCCATTACTCGCATCCCTTTGGGAAATTCCCCAGCTCGATCCGTTGCGCGCCGGGGCCCGCCGTGTGACGCTCCCGCGTATCGCCTGACCGTAGCGGGCTCGGACTCACGGCGGCCGGCGGGCCCTGCAGGGTCGCCTCCATCCGGACGGCCGCCTCCTTGAGCCTTTCGAGTGTCGCCCGCGCCAACATGCACTCGCGCAGCCACTCCTCTTTGGTCGTGTAGTCCCGTTCAAACTCACCGAGTGTCTTGCGAAGTTCGTCGACCGAAGCCCCCAGACATTCAACCCGCCGCACAAGCTCCGCGTGCCAGGAAATCTGGTGCTCGCGCAGTGATCGCAGATAGAACGTGATCATCGTGAGCGGGACCGCGACCAACGGCGTCAGCACGGTCAATAGCGGTCCCATGGATTCCCAAAGGCTTCCCAGCATCATGCCACCACAGCCACGGAGAAGAGCTGAACGAGAGACCCGCTGTGTTGCCGTCTCTCGAAACGGCGCCGCACACGACGCATACCCTGGCTCCTCTCGATTCTCTCGCACGCGCCACAGACCGCGATCGCGCGGCGTGGACTCACCCTGACAACACTGCCGGCGCTCGGTTGGACCGGTACCCGGCATCGAGCGCGTGGGCAACACCGCTTAGCACCGGATGTGGGATAATCGGTACGCAGCCCGCGAAGTCGCGTCCCGCGAGCGTGGTTCGACGGTAATGAAACGCCCGATAGAATCTGACTTCGTGTGCGACAGGCGTTGTCCGAGGCGTAAGGGATTGACGAGGGCGCCTACAACGCGTACACTGGCTTCATTGGGCCGTACACACCGATGGGGGCCCGCGAGGAGGCGTTTCACGTGGCTGTTTCCACACCCAACGCGTGCGCGAGCGTGCTGCACGTTTGCACAGGCCCGCCGCAACAGGTGGAGGCCATGGATGACACGCTGCGATCCGCCTCGCTCGATGTGATATCGGTCGGTGATGTTTATCGCGCCTTGGCCCGCCTCTGCCGCAATGAGCGGAATGCCTTCGGGGGTGTTGTTGTCTGCGTCAATGGGCTCGCGCCTGATGATCTCGAGTTCTTCTCGATCATTTCACGGGCGTGTCCCGGCCTCGCCGTGTACGTCTACGGAAACGATCGATCCGAGTGGCGGATGGCCAAGGCGATCGATCTCGGGGCTCGCGGAGCCACTGCGCAAGAGGTCATTCGCGCGCTGACATCAGCCGAGCCCACCGGGGCCATCGAGCCCAAGGGCGATACAGCGACAGCGCCGAAACCCGCCGAACCGGCGCCCGCTGCCGAGTCGGCGCCCGCCGTCGCGGTGACACCCGCCGTCGAACCGACGCCCCGCCTGCTCCCAACAGATCACAAGGATGCGAAAGAGGATTCGGAGGAGGACCGGACACCTGTCGACGGTGACGCCGACGAGCCCGTATCGAATTCCGTGAGGGTCCCCTGGCTTCGCTACGGGGAAAGACCGCTGCGCACGGCTCCCGGATCGAAATCGCCACCCGACAGGACCCCGCCCAGCGTGGAGCGACCGTTGCCCGTGATCAAGCCGCATCAACCCTTGCTGACGGATGAGGAGCTCAAGGCCCTCATGGGTGGTGACATCGCCCCGGCTGACTCTGGTGAAAGGGACCCGAGTGGTACGGACAAGGCGATCGGGAAAGGCGGCGGCGCATGACTCCCACGCAGCAGACGACTGACGATCCGATGGAGCGGGACCGGCTTGTCGTGGTGGTATCCGGTTCCGATGATCGCCTGCTGCTCGATACGCTCAAGGACCGCTATCCGAACTGGCGCATTGCCGCGTGTGACAGCTACCTGTCAGGCATTGCCGAGGTGGCCCGTCGTCCGGCCCGTGCCGTTCTGGCATGTGTCGCGTCATCCACGGGGCCGCTCAACAGCGCCATCGCCGGTCTGCGAGAAGCCGCGGGCGAACAGACGAGACTCGTTCTTTGTTGCAGGCCCGAATTGGAACCAGCCGCCCGGCGCGCGGTCGACAGCGGCGCGGACGATTATGTAATCTATCCGCTCGATGGTGATGAGCTTGACCGTGCCGTCGGCTATGCGCGCCCGCAAGTCCCCGCCGGTCCGGCCTTTGCGCCCGCTCCGCCCGCTACCGAGGATGAGCTGGTTCAACTGGGCTCGATCCTCGCCGGGATCGGTGCCAGGCCGATCACACTGCTCGAAAGGCTTGCCGGTTTGATCCGATCCGCCCTTGGGGCCAAGGGTGCGACGGTGATCGTCGAGGGAGCGGTCGCCACGTCCGGTGAGGTGGTGACCAAGCCCGTGCTCAGCGCGCCGGTGGCCGGGGCGGACGGCGTCATCGGACAGATCACCGTGGCTGCGCCGCTCGATGAGCCCTACACGCCCGCCGACGTGCAGAAGCTCACGCACTACGCTACGATCGCCGGGTTCATTCTCCAAACCGCCAGGACTCAGCGCCAGTGGCACGAGCTGGCACTGACCGACGAGTGCAGCGGTTTGCCCAACCGTCGATACCTCCACAAGAAGTTGGACGAGATTCTGGGTGAAGCCTCCGCCCGGAAGTTCCCGGTTACCGTCTTGATCTTCGATCTGGACGATTTCAAGAGCTTCAACGACACGTTCGGCCACGACGCCGGTGACGAAATTATCCGCGTCACGGGTGAGCTGTTCCGCGAGCACTGCCGTGAGCAGGACGTCATCGCTCGCTACGGCGGCGACGAGTTCGTGGTGGTCTTCTGGGATCCGGAAGGCCCTCGAGTGCCGGGCTCACGACACCCCGACTGTGCCCTTCGGGTCTTGGAACGATGCAGAGAGGCGCTGAGCGAGCAACGGTTCCCCAAGCTCCCCACGGAGGCCAAGGGTGCCTTGACCATCAGTGGCGGGTTGGCCACCTACCCGTGGGACGGCATCACGCGAGAGTCGCTACTCAAGCAAGCCGACGAGGCGCTGCTCGCCGCCAAACGCGCCGGGAAGAACCAGATCTTCCTGATCGGGCATGAGCATCCCGAACCGCAATCGGACGCTACAGTTGAATAGAGCTTGCTCTAGAACTCCGAGCCGGGTATCTGGCCGGCAGGACTCCCATACCACCTCGGTTTATCTCACATAACCTTTATGTGAGAGTGTCAAGAGGGGCAGGGTGGTTGTGAGCACCGGTTAATCTGAGACCTCTGCGGGCAGCATCGCTCGGTATTCTGTCGCCTTGTCAGGTCTGCCCCAGGCATCGTAGAGGGTGGCGAGGAGCTGGATTGTCCCAGTTGGTCGCGAGTGCTGTGGCCAAGTGCTTGCTGCAAGATGTCGTGCGATTTGAGCAGCACGCCCTCAGCTTGTTGATGGCGATGCAGCGCGATCAAGCACTCGCCGCAGTTTTGCAGGAGTACTCCGATCTGCGCGTGCCCCGCGGGGCGAACGCGTCTGGCCGCCCGAGGTTCGATGAATGGGAGATCTCGGATTACGCAAGACCGATATAGCAAACGACATCGGCAGCCAACGGTGGGGCTCCCGCCGACAACAGCAGAACTGCTGCAATACTTATTGAACGTGACATCTCCACACCCTCCAAAAAGGTCTCCCATTGCTGCCAAAAGAAACGACAAAGCGATATTGTAACAACTTTGACGGAGCGATGGTAGCTTGGGAGGAGCTTGGGACGGAAACTTAACACACTCCGAACAACGTCGGAAGGGTGGGATGCTGCCCAGAGCGAGCACAGAAAAAAACCCGCTCACGGTATCGAAAACGGGGTTGCCAAAATCGCTGCCAAAATTAGCATTCCGAGCGATCGTAACCTCTTATTTGACAATAGGTTACACTGGGCGATACAGGACTTGAACCTGTGACCTCCTGCGTGTCGAGCAGTAGATCATGCTCAGAAACCGTCCTCACGCCCCCAAGAATGCGGTTTTTCGCATGAAAATGGGCAATCTGCCAACACCTTACACTGGCGCTATGGTGGCGCACGCCTGGCGCTACACTGGTCTTGCACACTGGTTGACACCAAGTTGACACCGAATGCTCCGTTTTCGGACGGCCGATTCTCCTACACATCAGCCCCCGGACTCGGTTGGTTCCCCCCACAAGAATCCCCGGACCAGCACGAGAATCCGAAAACTCACGTGGAATGACTTGCTTTGCGTTATAACGTACGTTATAATATGCTGGATCAAAGACCTGACGAAGGAGGAATCATGACCACACTCAAAGTAACGACGGTCGGCAATTCGGCGGGTGTCGTGCTGCCGAAAGAGATTCTGGCACGTCTTCGCGTGGGGAAAGGTGATGTGGTTTATGTGCTGGAGACGCCGAATGGCGTTGAACTAACACCTTACGACCCTGAGTTCGGCCGGCAGATGGATGTGGCCGAGCAGGTCATGCGAGAGGATCGTGACACGCTCAAGAAGCTCGCGGAGTAACGCCGATGGCGGAGCCGCTATGGGTTCGGAATGACGTTGTCTCTGCGATTCATCAGCGACAACTAGCTGAGCACGGCGGCGATCCGGGCGTTCGGGATGTGGGTCTCCTCGATTCGGCACTCGCCAAGCCGAGGAACCTGCTCGCCTACTCCGATGAGCAGCCGGATCTTGCCGGACTTGCAGCATCGTATGCGTTTGGCCTCACCCGAAACCATCCGTTCGTGGACGGTAACAAACGAACGGCGTTCGTGGTCTGCCGGACCTTTCTAATCCTCAATGATCGTGACATTAATGCGGCACCTCAGGATCGGTACGTAACCTTCTTGAATCTCGCCGAAGGCCGAGTTTCTGAGGAGCAATTGGGGGAATGGATACGGGATCATATGCTATGAACGCCTGCGTGTTGACCCAGGTGTTGTTCCTATCGTTTATTCCGTACTCCGTGTCAACAAAGGACTTACAACTTGACGCTTCCCGGGCTTCGGATATGCTCTCCGACGAGAACTTGACCAATCGGGGAGGGCGTAATGGGTGCGGTTCATTTTGCCATCATCATCGTGCGCGGCTTCCTTCGTGATCGATCTGCGCTGGTGATTGAGAATCTTGCTCTGCGCCAATAGGTTGCGGTCATGCACCGCAAGGTGAAGCGCCCGAGGCTCCGAAACCGTGACCGAGTGTTCTGGACGCTGCTGACCCGATTCTGGGTGGGTTGGCGTTCCGTCCTCGTGATCGTCCAGCCCGAGACGGTGGTGCGTTGGCACCAGCAGGGCTTCAGGCTGTACTGGCGATGGAAGTCGCGAAGTGGCAAGGTTGGTCGGCCAACGATTGATGCCGAGATTCGGAAACTCATCCGTCGCATGTCTCGGGAAAACCCACTCTGGGGAACTCCACGAATCCGGTCAGAACTACGGCTACTCGGCTACGAGGCGTCAAAGGCTACTGTGGACAAGTACAGAGTCCACCATCGCAAGCCGCCGTCGCAAACTTGGCGGACCTTCCTGGCCAACCACATCCATGATATCGTCGCTGTCGACTTTTTCACGGTACCGACCGCGACGTTTCGCATCTTGTTCTGTTTCATCGTACTACGACACGAACGCCGCATGGTCGTCCACTTCAATGCGACTGCGCATCCGACGGCCGAGTGGACAGCTCAACAGATCGTCGAAGCGTTTCCCGAGGATCAAGCCCCTCGATTCTTACTTCGAGATCGTGACTCCATCTATGGCGAGTTCTTCCGGCAACGCGTCAAGCATATGGACATCGAAGAAGTCGTGACGGCACCACGATCTCCCTGGCAGAATCCGTACCTTGAACGCCTGAACGGCAGTATCCGCCGAGAGTGCCTCAATCATGTCATCGTGCTCAACGAGGCCCACGTGCGACGAATTCTAGCGAGCTACTTCGCGTACTATCACGAATCGCGAGCTCATCTTTCGCTGGAATGCAATGCACCGGTGCCACGTCGAGTCGAGCATCCATCGGAAGGAAAGGTGATCGCGATTCCGCAAGTCGGCGGCTTGCATCATCGCTATCGCCGCGCGGCTTGAGCTCTCCGAGCGGTTCGTTTGCATTGGCCGTCCGAGGCCGAAGTACGGGTGTGCCTCTCAAATCGGGCAACTCCCGCGCGAAGAAGCCTACGTTCCACAAACATTCGCCGTTGTTGGCAGCCCAAGCTCCCACCAACTCGCCATTCGATACGCCCGTTTCCGCCCGGATGGCATATTCAGGAACGACAGGTGCTGGTGTTGCCGTTGAGCGTTCCGACAGGAGGATACGGAGGCTGACGTTCGATCTTACACTATCGGACCCGCAGGATGACCCTTCGGATCGTGGCCGGCGTGACCTCGGGGGACTTGCAATCTTGCAGAGACTCGATGGGGGGGGCACTGTTGGCGAAGTGCGGCACGTGTCGAACCGGGCAGCGACTTACTCTCAGTGGCACGGGCGCCCCTCCCTGGCGACTCGTGTCATGCTGGAATCCGTTCACGCACGAGAGGGCCGTTCTGTTTAATAAGTTGACTTTCGGACCGTCTTTCAGTAGTAATAGGGGTCTTCCAGGCACGAGAGACGTTCGGCTGAGGGAGGGGATTCCCACCGGACCGGCCGCGTACGGGGCGTTCCTCTGAGTGCAGAACGGGGGTTGTCCATGAAGAAGCATCAAACGCCGATTGCCCACCTTCGGCGGAGCGTCTCGAGTGGGTTAGGGTTTACGCTGCTAGCCTGCTTGGTGGTTGCGGGAGGGAGCCCACCGGTTGTTCACGCAGCCGATCGGGTGGTGCTCGTTGAAGAGTTCACGAACCAATACTGAGGTGCCTGTGGTTACGCGGGTCCCGCGTTATGCAGGCTCTTGGACGTGTACCCGGACACGTTCGCGTTTGTCCAGTTTCATATGTTCGATGAGCATTCCCTTCCGTGGGGAGACGCGCGCTGGGGGTTTTACGCTGGCGAGTACACGCCTCTGGCGGTGTTCAACGGTGTGGACGAGGTTGTAGGCGCCGTCTCCGACATCGACCAGCAATACAACATCTATCGGTTAAACCACTTCCTGCCGCGGCGTGCGCTTCCGACGGATGTGTCCGTGGAACTGACCGTGGAGCAGATCAGCGGGCCAACGTACCGCGCAACGGTGGTCGTGGGGATTGATGCAAACGGCGTGGGCAAGACGTTGCGCGTCTACACGGTGCAGGTGGTGGACCATTGGCCGGAATCGGTGGCCTATCATCGCAACGGTTTCAAGCAGGCCGCGCCGACGACTGACATTACGCTGGCACCCGGCGGATCACAAAGCGTCGTCAACGACCTTACCTTTGACGCCGAGAGTATGAATCATGACAAGGACATCAAGATCATAGTCTGGGCACAGGATCCGGTGGCGGCGGGACCGGGAGAGGTGTATCAGGCCGCGATCCGCGCGTGGCCCCTGGTGTCCGGTCCGAACGACTGGGACGGCGACGGGATTTTGGATGGGACCGACAACTGCCCGCATCGGTACAACATCGAGCAGGCCGACGGCGACGGTGATCTCGTGGGTGACCTGTGCGATAACTGCGAAACGGTCGTAAACACCGACCAGACCGACACGGACGAAGATGGTTACGGCGATGCCTGCGACAATTGCGACGCCTTGCATTACTACCTTCAGGATGACGCCGACGGTGACGGGTTCGGTAATGTGTGTGACTCATGCCCGGAGGTTCCCGCTCCCGGCGGCGTCGATGCGTTCGGCCGATCGCTTGGAACGATCGACATCGACTGTGACGTGGATCGGTTCGACGTGGACCTGTTCGCCAAGTGCGTGGGCGGTCCCGGGATCACGACGGCGCCGTTGGGCTGTGAGGCCGGGCGCTTTGATCGGGCGGACGTGGATTCCGACGGCGATGTCGACATGGACGACCTCCCGATCTTCGCGTTGAACCTGACCGGTCCGCTGGTGAGTCCTGCACTGTACATTGGCGCCGCGGCGTGCATGGATTGCCATACGAGCAACCACACCAGTTGGCTCGGTACGATCCACGCAACGGCGTTTGACACGCTGATCGCCGATGGCGCGGGAGAGAATACGTTGTGCTTCCCGTGTCACACGGTGGGCTATGGTCAGGCAAGCGGCTTTGTCGACCTGGCGACGACGCCGGACCTTGCTGACGTGCAGTGCGAGAACTGTCACGGCCCCGGAAGTAATCACGCCGCCGACCCGCCTGATGTGCCACTGCCGAAAGACTACGACGCCGATCTGTGCGGTCAGTGCCATCAGTCGTGTCATGGGCTGTGCGGCGAGAACCATCATCCGCAGTTCGAGCAGTGGTCCGAATCCGGGCACTCGAGGGCGCTGTTTGACGTTTGGATGGACCCTGACTCGGAGGATTCGTGCCTGCAATGCCACTCGACGGACTATCGGCTCGCCGCTCCCGGTGAGGAGCCGAGCTTGTTCGAGGCGATGTTCAGCGTCGAGTGCGTGGCCTGTCACCAGCCTCATGGCAGCGCGTATAAGGGTCAGCTCCGTGTTGCGCCGCAGGCATTGTGCGCCGATTGCCACACGATGGGCAACGTCGTTCCTGACGGAACGCCGGAGCGGCCGCAGGCTGAAATGCTACACGGATACGGCGGATTCGAGTTGGACGGCGACCCGATGGAAGGGCCTTTTACCGAGCACTGGTGGGGGATCCCGAAGGAATGCGTGATTTGCCACGTTCACGAGGAGGAGTACGGCGGACCACAACAACCGGTCAATAGCGGGCACCTGTTCGTGGCGAACATGCGGGCGTGCGAGCCGTGCCACACGGAGCAGGCAGCCACCGTGCTTGTGGCCTCGGCGCGGGAGGAGATTGAGGCCAGGCTGGCGGAGATCGGTCATTACGTAACGCCCGGCGATCCGCTGTACGTGGATCCGGCGACACTTACGCCGGAGGTACTGGCTGAGTACGAGGTCGCCGTGTTCAACTACGAGTTCGTTGCGGCGGACAAGTCCGATGGCTCACACAACGCCTTCTACGCTCGGGCTTTGCTGGCCGAGACGGAAGCGTTCTTCGGCATCACGCCCTGGCTGCGCGGTTTCGGGGAGACGGAGCCGGATTCCTCGCACGATGAGGCTTCGCCGACTGAAGGCGGCAGGGGATTAGAGGAGAGGCACCGATGAGAATCAGTCGTCGTGACTTCCTGAAGGCGGCCGCGGCAGCGGTGGCAGCCGGCCAGCTCTCACCGTCCGCGTTCGCGGGCCTGCAAAGCGCCATGCAGGAGGGCGGACCCAGTGTCATCTGGCTCCAGGGCTCGGGGTGTGACGGATGCGCGGTGTCGTTTCTAAACAGTATTCATTATGCGAGCGTTGACGACTTGCTGATCAATACACTGGATGTGGATTTCCAGAGCAACCTGATGGCCGCCACGGGAGACCTGGCCGTGTCCGCCGCCAACGCCGCAGCCGCTGAACCGGGTTATATTCTCATTGTGGAGGGAGCGATTCCCACTGGCGCAAACGGTGCCTATTGTATTCTCTGGCCCGGTATGACGATGCTCGACGGTGTCGTCTCCTTCGCCGCCAACGCCGGGTACATCATCGCTCTTGGCGCCTGTGCTTCATTCGGTGGCGTAACGAGCGGCAGCCCCAATCCGACGATGGCTCAGGGTGTCGGCGAGGTTCTCGGTGATGATCCGAGGTTGATCAACCTCCCAGGCTGCCCGGCGCATCCCGATTGGCTGGTCGGTACGATCGTGTATCTGCTGACCGCGGGTACCATTCCTCCGCTCGACGAGCACCGGCGTCCGTTGGAGTACTTCGGCAAGCGCATCCACGACAACTGCCTCAACCGGCGCGAGTACTGTGGGCAGGGGATCGAGTTTGCCGCGCAGCTCGGTGATGAGGGATGCATGGAGTTTCTCGGCTGCAAGGGCAAGCATACGTATTCCGACTGCCCGATGAGAAAGTGGAACAGCGGTGGGCCGGGTCAGATGGGCGTTAACTGGTGCATTGGCGCGCGTAGCCCGTGCCTCGGTTGCGTCAACCCGGATTTTCCGGATGGCATGTCTCCGTTCTACGAGCACCTGCCCGCGCCGAACGCTCCGGTGAGCGGCGGCGGGGCTGATCCGGGGCGGGCGCCCGATGGCTTGCCGGGCCGGACGGCGAATCGATCCGATAAACCCTCGCACGGTGGGAGGTAACAGTGGCCACGACGATCACAATTGATCCGGTAACCCGCATCGAGGGGCATCTTTCCATCGAGGTGACCGTCGATTCGGTCGGTGGCGAAGATCGGGTTATCAGTGCTCGGAGCGCGGGCACGATGTTCCGTGGGTTCGAGATTATCCTGAACGGGCGGGACCCTCGCGATGCCGCGCAGTATACGCAGCGTATTTGCGGTGTGTGTCCGGTGTCCCACGCGACGGCGTCCTGCCTGAACCTGGACAATGCCTTTGGCGTGACACCGCCGGACAACGGGCGCATCCTGCGCAATCTTGTGCTGGGTGCCAACTTCATTCAGTCGCACCTGCTGCACTTTTACCATCTGTCAGCCTTGGACTTCATCGACACGACCGGCGTTTTGGACATGTCGCCGTGGACGCCGCGATTCGTAACGCCGGACATGATCGGCGGTGCGACGGCCGCCACGCTTGTCGGTCATTATGTCACGGCATTGGAAATGCGGCGCAAGGCGCATCAGATCGGCGCCGTCTTCGGCGGGAAGCTCCCGTGCACCGGTTCGTACGTTGTCGGCGGCATGACCGAGACCGTCAGCGTGGAGAAGATCGCCGAGTTCAGGGCGTTGCTGACCGAGCTTCGAGGTTTTATTGACAATATTTACGTGCCGGATGCTCAGGCCATTGGCGGTCTGTTCCCGAGCTACTATTCACTCGGGACCGGCGAAGGCAACTTGCTTGCCTTTGGAGCATTTGACCTGAATGCAGGCGGTACGAGCAAGCTCTTTGATGGCGGGCGCTATACGGACGGTGTGGCGGGGGCGTTCGATCCGCTCCAGATTCTCGAGTACGTCAAGTATGGTTGGTACAGCGACGCCGACAGCGGTCAGAATCCCGCGCAGGGCGAGACGAACCCCGAGCCCGAAAAGCCCGACGCTTATTCGTGGACGAAGGCGCCGCGCTATGCGAACCGGCCGTACGAGGCCGGACCACTCGCGCGGATGTGGATCAACGGCCATTACACAAACGGTATCTCCATGATGGACCGGATCGTCGCGCGGGCGCTGGAGACGCAACTTCTCGCCAACGCGATGGACGGCTGGTTGGATGACCTGGTTCCCGGTAATCCGACCTATCAACCCAGCACGATTCCATTGCAGGCAACCAGCATGGGGCTGACTGAAGCACCGCGCGGCGCGCTGGGACACTGGATGGACATCAATAACTCGGTGATCTCGCGGTACCAGGTGATTACGCCGACCGCTTGGAACTGCTCGCCGAAGGACGACCTCGAGCAGATGGGGCCGGTCGAGGCCGCGCTGATCGGAGCGCCGGTGGCGGACCTCGATCAACCGGTTGAGGTGCTGCGGATCGTTCACTCATTTGATCCGTGTCTGGCGTGTGCGGTGCACATGGTCAGGCCGGACGATCGTAAGGGCGGGTCCAGAGTGTTGATTCACCCGGGACCTGGATAGGGGAGTTGCGAGCAGACGTCGGGAAGAGGCCGCCGGCAACGGATGGTTGGATGG
The DNA here is from genome assembly GCA_965371725.1 of uncultured Phycisphaerales bacterium. GTDB lineage: Bacteria > Planctomycetota > Phycisphaerae > UBA1845 > UBA1845 > CBDUZO01. The sequence goes on along the minus strand of CBDUZO010000021.1, from coordinate 21,893 downwards.
CTGTTTGATGCTACCGTCAACGACACAGGCTTGTCGCAAGCGAACGCAGCCCTGCCCCATACTGGTTTTGGGTGTGGGGAATATTCTGTTGCGCGATGAAGGCGTCGGCGTGCGCGTGGTCGAAGCCATGAAGGATATGGAGCTTCCGCCCGGCGTCGAGTTGTTCGACGGTGCCACTGCCGGGATCGATCTGCTGGACGTGCTGGCTGATCGTCGCAAGGTGATCATCATTGACGCCGTCGAGGGCGATTACGAGCCCGGTACCGTGCTTCGACTGACTCCGAAGGATCTCGCGTCCCCGGACCGCCAGGAAATGTCGGTGCACGAGATCGGGCTGTTGGAAACGCTGGCGATGGTGCGACACCTGGGGGTCGCGCCGCAAGAGGTCGTAATCCTTGGCGTCAAGCCTGAGGACGTGGGTTTGGGATTATCGCTGTCGCCGCGCGTCGCACGGTTGGTGCCCAGGGTAATCGAGTCGGTGTTGGCGGATTTGAGAGAGTAAGCACAAGAGCCGGCGCAGTGGTGTGCCGGCGAGAAAGAAGACTGACCATGAAGCGTCTCGTATTTCTGCCGGTGATCGCGTGGCTGATGTTTGGCCTGGCGCGAAGTGCCCTGGCCGAACCGGCTTGGGGCGTCAATTGCCTCAGTTGCCACGGCGTGTGGTACGCGGATGCCATCCAGGTCTACGGCGAGGACCTTATTGCCGATCCGGATGAGAGCGGTACCGGCGCGCCGGACCGTGGACCATTGCCGGTGTTTCAGGTGGCGGCCGGTCAGACCCGGACGCTGACAGCCGAAATCCTCGGTCTCGATGTGGGTGACGTCTACGCCGTCGAACTGAAGCGGTTGCGGTTCCCGGGCGTCGAGAACGGCGGCGAGTTGACCTACACGGACGACTGTGGTTGGGCGTATTGGGGTGAACCGGGCAAGTACTACACGGATCCGGCTGTCGGATATGCCTGGGGATCGGGCCCGACCAGTTTCGCCTTCGACATCGAGGCGGGCGTGGACGCGCCGGTTGATTACTATGACGTGGTATTCACCGTCGCGGGCAAGTTGTCCAACAGTGTCGACCTGTTCTACGCCGAGGAGCACTTCTACCTTCACGTGACTCCGTTGCTCGGCGACATGGACACCGACGGCGACGTCGACCTGGATGATTATGACGCGTTCACAGTGTGTTTCAGCGGCTCCGGACAGCGCTTTGGTGACGGTTGTGAACAGGGTGACTTCGACGGGGATGAGGATATTGACTGTGTCGATTGGGATGGGTTCCGCGATGCGTGGACCGACGCCGGCGACCCACCGGCGTTTGAATCGTGCCCACGAGACGCCATACCGACCGTTTCCGAATGGGGGTTGGCGGCCATGATTCTGCTGCTTGTCGTGGTGGGAACGGTGGTGTTCCAGAGGCGCGGGATCCGGACCGGATAGACGGCTTTGCGAACGGGTCGGTTGGCCAGGGAGAGGGAAACATGCGGAGGCTTTGTCTGACATCGCTGGCGCTGGTTTTGAGCTTCGGCTCCGTCGCGCTCGCCACCGATCTTGATGTCGTGATCGAGGCGGATGGTTGCGATGCGTCGGCGATCACGGTGGGGCCCGCGTGCGAGATCGATTACCGCGTGATCGTTGTGTTGACCGACGACGCAAGTCAGGGGTTGGCCCTTGTGCTGTTCGACCTCGAGTTCGACGGTGGCGCGCTCGCGCAGGCGCATGAGCCGACCGATCTACCGATGCTGAACTTCGCTCCGTCTGCGGGCTTCAGCCATAACCCGGATGGGTATGGCGGGACGGTGGATGATGGCGGGCTTCTTCAGGTTGGCGGTGCACAGAATATCTTCCGACACGGTGGGTGGGCGTGTGAGGATTATGGAGACTGCCCCCAGGGCTCGATATGTGACGGCGCGTATTGCTCGGATATCCCGGGACTGCCGATCGGTACGCTTATCACCGGCGTTGCGCAGCCGGGATCGCCGGCGATCGCAGTGACTGGAACACTAACCACCCCGACGACCCTCGGCACGTACACACTACAGGTAACGAGCGTGTCAGCCAACGTGGTCAGGGCGGATGCGACGGGTGATCCGGTGTGGATGACCGAGGCCGCCGGGGTCGCCGCGGTGACGAATCTGACGATGACGGTGACGGCGGACGGCCTCTGTTGCGAGGTTCCGGAGGCCTGCTGCGTGTCGGAAGGCGAGTGTACGGTCGCCCTGCCCAGCGTGTGTACGGATGAACTTGGCGGAACGCCGCAGGGCGATGAGACTGTCTGTGAGGGTGACGCGGACGAGGATGGAATCGATGGAGCGTGCGGCGATCAGTGTCCGAACGATCCATGGAAATCCGTGCCCGGCGAGTGTGGGTGTGATGTTGACCCAGAGGTCATGGATGCGTTTGACGTCGAGAAGGACAGCGACGGTGATCTGACGCCCGACTGCATTGATGAGTGCCCGTTGGATCCAAACAAGACCGAACTCGGGATCTGCGGTTGCGGTGTGCCCGATGCCGACACTGACGGCGACACATACCTCGACTGCCTCGAGGGTTGCCCGAACGACCCGATGAAATCGATGCCGCTCGTGTGCGGTTGCGGGGTTGGGCCTATGGACGGGTTCAATGTTGAGCTGGACACGGACCTCGACAGTATTCCGGACTGCGTCGATCAATGCCCCGGTGAGGATGATCTTCTCGATGAGAACCTGGACGGAATCCCGGACTGCCTGCCGCAGCCGCCCGAGGGGATCCCGGCGGTTTCCCAATGGGGTCTACTGATCCTGGTATTGCTTCTGATGACAGGCGGTAAGGTCTACTTCGGAGGCCGTCGCGCAGCGCAAACATGATCGTCTGATCCAAGTCTCATACTGATGCTCGTTGGAAGTTGCCGATACGGAACCTCGCGAGCTGTCTTCTCGATGAGCCATTGAGCACGAACCAAGGTGGACGAGGTGCGCACGGCGTATGGCGTACTGTCCAAAAACTCGATCGCGCCCGAAGACAGGGCTGCGAGGGCCCAGGATGGAGGGCGAAGCGGGTTTGCATGAGACGCCGAACGCTTCCCGTGCGCTCGGATCGCACGAGACTGGAGGTGAATTCTAACCCGGCGCGGACTACGCCGCTTGGCGATAGTAGTATCGTAGCAGCCCACCGAGACGTTCTCGGCATGTGACCGAGCCATCCGTGGCGCCGACCTCTTCGCGAGGGTCGATGAGTCGGTTGCCAAGGCCCTGGTGATTCCGCTCGTGATGATAGTGGGCCAGGAACTCATTAAACCGCAACGTGCGTTCATGCTCAATCTTAGTCGTCGCAGCAAGATCGCCTCGAAGATCGAGATACATCCGCGCGAACTCGCCAAGCGTGACCGCTCGCGGGCGGTCGCCCTTACCCACTCGTACTTCTGCCTGCTTCGTCTCAGCGTATCGATCTGCCTCCTTTCTGCTCTTGAAGCTCTTGCTGAAGCGCTTCCCGTCCGACCCGAACCACCGCACCGCCCAGCTGAACGGTCGCTGCCGCGGCCACTCACTCTTCGGTAGCGGCGTTCCGAACGCATCGACGGGAACCGCTCCATGGTATTTCCGGTACACGCCTACTTTTTCAGTCGCCATGCTGCACCTCCTAGCCCATAAGGCCTCAGGCCACCACGGGCGACTGACCCAGCCAGGAAGTGTATCCGATAGGCCATCGGTGCGTAAGCGGTCAAACGGGGTCAGTAGTCCATGTTCGCGGTCAGAAATCGGTTGAGCCCGGCTTGCGACGCTGAACGACCGTACACGACCGCGCGCCAGCAGGGGATCGCACACACACTGCTTCCTTACAGTCGGCGAAAAGAGGTTCCAACTGATTTCGATTTGAGGTCTGCCGTGGTGCTCGTCCGCGCGTGGTTCCAAACGATCCGTTTGCGGCAACGCAGTGTACGCGTGGATCCTCCGACGATTGCGTGATGTTCAGCCAGAAGCCATTCGCCACGGAGGCTCGCCGCACACCTTCACGAAGGTCATTCGACCGTTCGCCGACCGGCTGGTGGAACAGAGCTTCTAGCCATCAAGCGGAGGCGCCCGTCCTCAACGGAGAGCCCTCTTGTGCCTCCTTCACTTGGCGTTCTCGTATGATTCGCTCTCCATCTCTTCTCGCCTCGTCAACGCGTGCCATCTTGGTGTCGACCCAATCCGCCATCGTGAGACATTCTTCCGTCGGACAGCTGGAACGAAGGGAGCGACCGAACTTGAGCTGTCAGCGATTCGACCCGCTCCGCCAAGAACTCAGGAGAATTCCCGTCCTTGTCAGAGATGCGCGAGTCGTATATCGGTTCCCCGTCGGGTCCATCAATCCGCTTTATGATCAGCTCCAACGTCATACCATCGTGATTCGGCACGCGCGCCCAATTCCACGAAGTGCTCGGCCCAATTCCACTCAGGAAAATCGAGTTCGAAGCGACAGGTTTCGGGAACTCGTACATGATCTCGTCCTCTGCCAACGGCGTCCCAGAAACCGGACGCTTGAGAATCGCATGAAGATGCACCGTCGACACCTTATGTGGAGTGCCGTTCTTGATATTCACCATGATAAGGGCACCATCGTCCCGGACCCTAAAATCCGTAACGGTCACAACGAATTCCTTGAGCCCTTCCAAGGCTTCCTTCCTGACCGCCCTCAGGCGCTCAAGCTCTCGGATCTTTTCTTCGATGCTCGCGCGAAGCGCCTGCCTGCGCTCAGCGACAAACTGCTGGCATAGTTCAATCGCCTCTCGCGCCGTCTTACCGTGGACCATGTGTTCAATACTCCCCGAAGCGCCTGTTTCGGGCCATTGTTGCGCACCTGCCAACACTGCCATGGCTTGGTCAAAGCGTACCTGTTCCTCCGTGCCCAACGACTGCCGCACTTCTTCGACGGACCTCGTAAACGTCTCCTCGGTGGATCCATCGATCTTTGCTTCCCCACAGCCCGCGCCAACCCAGAGCAGTAATAGGGCCATGCTCGCGAACGTGACATTCATCGTCGGTACTGTTACCCCTTCAACGTATGACTCTTTCATTCACAACACCTCGCCGGTTTATCCCAGCGCACGGGAGACAAAACGATGGAGATGACTACGGCGATCACCGTCGAGCACCTGGAAGACGTAGACGACCTTGTGATGGGCCACGAGGACGCCGAGCGCGTCGCCGAAGCCGTGGCGGAGTCGTCCGGTATGCGGAGGGTGGTGTGACGATGTCAGCACTGAACACGAGACCCGGATCGACATAGCTCCGAAGCGGATTCGATGCTGCTTCGGATAGGACAATTCACAGGGCTCCCTGCGACCCGCTCTTACGAGCGACCTCGGTCGCACAGGGAATGTTCGTCATATACCCCACTGGCAAAACCGGTTGTTTCCTGGCCAAAACCGGGTTGCCTTTAGAATGACACTACCTCCAAAAGTGTAGTGCCACGATCGTTGATATGGCTGACGAAGGGATGACGTTCGTAAGCGCTTTCCCTGTAAACACTTACGAATTCGGGGCGACTGGATTCGAACCAGCGACCTCTTGACCCCCAGTCAAGCGCGCTAACCGGACTGCGCTACGCCCCGCTGTCGACGCCGACCAAAGGCCGGCACGACTCTGCGTATTGTACGGCGGTGGATCGCCTCGTCAAAGCCCCCAAACCCAACGCCGGTCGGCCCCGTTTCCCGCATCGGTCGGCCCCCTTTCCCGCAGCGATCGGCCCCGTTTCCCGCATCGAGCGACCCCACAAGCGCCCCGGATCATGAGCTGTGGAGGATGTTCATGACGTCACCATCCGCCACAACGTATGACTTCCCCTCCTTGCGGAGCTTGCCGGCGGCCTTGGCACCTTTCATGTCTTTGCACGCGACCAGGTCATCGTAGCTCACGGTCTCGGCCCGGATGAACCCACGGGCGAAGTCGGTGTGGACCTTCCCGGCTGCCTCCACGGCTGTGTTGCCCTTCCGGAGAGCCCAGGCTCGGACCTCCTCCGGGTTCCGCGTGAAAAAGGTGATCAGCCCGCAGGCGGCGTAGCAGGAGCGGACCAATCGCTCGCGCGCCAGCGTCTCAAGTCCCAGATCAGTCAGGAATGCGGAGCGATCCTCCGGATCGAGCATGGCGATTTCCGCCTCGATCGAGGCGCTGAGCGCGATGCTGGCTTCGACGTGCTCGACGGCAAGTCCCTCGGCCGACGCCGCCTGATCATCGGACACGTTGCGTATGCAGACCAGCGGCTTTTGGGTCAGCATGGCAAAGCTCCTCAGCATCCGTTGATCCTCTTCGGTGATGACGACCGAAGAAAGAGGCGCCTCACTCTCCAATGCTTCCCGACATCGTTCCAGCAGGGCGAGCTCGCGTTTCTCCTCGTCGTGACTTTTGGTTGGTTTCTTCAGCGACTTCTCCAGCTTCTCGATCCGGGTCGTAACCGTGTCCAGATCGGCGAAGATCAGCTCGTCCCACATGGCTGCAAAGTCCGCCACCGCGTCGATGCGATCGCGGTAGGGTGGCACGGTGTCGCTCTGGAAATCGCGCACGACGACGACCAACAGGTCCGCCTGGCGAACGGTCGACAGGTGGCGGCGCCATTCCTCCATGCCCTTGGGATCCTCAAGCGAACAACCGGGGATGTCCCAAATCTCGATGGTCGCCTCCGTCGTTTTCTTGGGTTTCGTAAGCTCCGTGAGGAAAGCCAGTCGGTGATCCGGGACCGGCACGATGGCGTGGTGGTGCATGTCGGGCGATGCGTAGGGGTCGACGGTCGTCCCCGTGACGGCTGAGAACAGCGTCGACTTACCCGACATCGGCAGACCGACAATCATGACCTTCATGGCGATCTCCCCGGCATAGGGTCACACGGTCGCTACGAGCCGGAATCATCCATCCGAGGCTTCCAGCTCCGCCAGCACATTGTACAGCGCCGCGACCTCATATTCACCTTGAGCGGCGGAGTGTTCGAACGTGATCACGTCGCCGATGCGAGCGCCCAGCATCTTCTGGGCGATCGGCGTCTTGTAGTTCAACATGCTGGCGGCCAAGTCCGCCTCCCACGGCCCGACGAGCGAGACCTCATACACTTCGCCGTCGGACACCCGCTTGAACACGACCTTGGTCCCGACGCCGATATGGTCGGTGGGGACTTCATCCGGCGGCAAGATCTGGGCGAGGGCCACTTCCGCGTTCATCTGCGCGAGCCGAGCACGCAACAGGTCCCGCTCTTCGAGAGCAAACTTGTACTCGGAGTTCTCGCTCAAGTCGCCTCGCTCAGCCGCCCGCCCGATCGCGATGGCGTTTTCGCGCATCGTGACATTGACGTGGTGCTCAATTTCATTCTGCTTGCGAACGAGTCTCTCGCGCGTGACGTAGATTACATCCTCGCGTTCCCACCGTGCTTTTCTCGGTTTTTGTTCCTTGACCGGGAAGCGCTCGTGAAGGAGTTTGAGGAGGTCCTCCTTTACGGCCCGGCCGAAGCCGTCCTGACGCGAGATCTGCCTGCGCAGCGCGTTGGCGAGTCCGGGTTCCATGTCATCGAGGCTCTGACGGAATCGTTCATACCTCCGTGCTGAAAGGACCGATCGAGCACGGGCGCCGAGCTTCCTGACGTCGCTACGATCAAGCTCCGCATCACGACGAGCATCATCCAGGGCACGGAGCATCCGAGCTATGAGCGTTACCCGCGACAATTCAGGAAGGTGTTCGCTGATCGACGGTCCATCCCAAAGCCACAAAAGCGCTTCGAAGTGTGCAACAGGCGATCCGATGATCTTCTCAACAACAGGCTCGAAATCCGCCAGGCGTCGCCCCGCTTGCACCAGCCGTTCGGCCGCCCGCTCGCAGACCGACATCGGCAGCATGGGCAGGGCGCCTATGAGCTGATCCTGCCAGTCGTGGGGCCGCGCCTCGACGAGCGTTTCAAGGGCGAGAGCTTCGAGCACATCGTTCCGCAAAGAGCCGAAGAGCCGCGCCGGCTCGTCGCTCGCTGCGTAGAGTGCAATGGCCCGGTCGGCGGCCCCATTCACGCCGGCCAGCTCACCAAGTCGACGGGCGATGATCCAAGTGAGCCAGGCCGTCTCGACTTCCCGGTTCGCACGGCGCGCCGCCTTCGCGTGGAAGTTCTCGTACGTCTTCTTGAGCGCGTCCGGGGATACGGAGCGCTTTTGAGCCTTGCACTCACGCAGATACCGCTCCACGGCTTCGAGCTGCTTGAGCGGTTCGTGGAGCTTGTTGAACTCGGTGACCAGTACGTCCTCGGGCGAGACCGCTTCGTCGGTAAACGCGATCGTGTAGGGGGCCCGACGCTCGATCTGTATGTTTGGGTATTTCTTCAGCGCCGTTCGGGCTCGGGTCCACCACTTCTTCCACTCGCCCTCATCCATCCAGTCGCCGACCAGGTAGTTCTCCAAGTCATCGCGATCGATCTTGTTCCCGTGAAGCTTGCAGACGGCCATCACGACGGCGGCCGGGTCGCCGGCCAGTTGCTTTGCGAACTGATCGGGCGCGAATCGGCGCGCCACGCGAATATCGTCCGGTTCAGCGGGCTGATAGCGATCGGCAAGGTGAACCGGCCCGAGCGTTTCCCGTCCCCTCTCCGTCGTAATGTCGAACTGCCAATCGCTTGGGCTGATGGCGTCGACCCTCGCAACCCCGTCGTCATCGCGCGATGTGAGGAAGTCTCCCTCACTCAGGGCAAGGCAGACGCCAAGGGTTCGCAGGGCACGCCTGACAGGACGACCGCCGGCGATACCGGATTCGTCGAGAAGAACCTGAAGGGTCTCCCTGTCCGCGAAGGCGGCTTTGTAGAGTTCCGTGACCTGTCCTCGCAGGCCCTCACTTTCGCCGAGTGCCAGGAGGAATGGGCCGGCCGCCTTCAACATTTCCGAGGGTGGGTGTTGTGCGGAGAGCGTCTCGATGGCCGCCCAGGCAAGCGCCTCAGCCTGATCCATCCGGTCGAGCCGGTTCAGCTCAGCCAGCAACGTTGCATAGCCGGCAAGGTCATCCAGTGAGAGGTTGGGGAGCTCGATGAGCTTCATCCACTCCTCTTCGATGGTCTGTGTGTTGCCGCTTGCAGCCAGTTGTACCAGAGCGTCGGGATGGATCACGGGGTCATGTCACCTCTCAGAGGGCGTCTAATAAGCTCATTTGCCTTGATTCGATCGAGCCAATTTCTATCCAAGGGCAATCGGCTCTCAGCAAGGATGAAAAATGAAGGCTGAAGGATGAAAACCGGAGCGGCCACTCTCTTGATCCCTCACCCTTCCGCCTTCATCCTTCCTGATGAGCGAGAGCCGACGACGTTTCAAACACGCTCTCAATCCGCCTTGCACGCACGAAGCCTCATACTATAGCACTCTCCGAATTTGTGTAGCGGGCACCGGGCGAAAAACCCAGGAGAAAAGAGATGTTTCACCGCTACACGAAAAAAGAGCTTGCTCTATCGTGGAATGGGTGGCCAATGTCGAGTGGGCGAATCCCTCCGGCTGTCTCTCCCGCGACGTGCTCGTACAGCTTCCGCATCCGGGCGGCGGTCACATTCCACCCGAACGCTGCGGCCCGCGACCTGCCGCGTTGGATGAGGGCTTCCCTGTGCTGTGACGGCTCTACCAAGCTGTGGATGGCGTCGCTGACCGCATCCGAATCATCGGAGTTGACCAGGAGCCCCGCATCACCCACGACCTCGGGCAGCGAGGCGTTCGAGGCCGCAACCACCGGGCAACCGTGGGCCATCGCCTCGAGCACGGGCAGGCCGAACCCCTCGTCGTGCGAGAGCATCAGGAGCACCCGCGCATGGCGGTAGAGGCCATCAAGGTCGGTTTCGCTGACGTGTCCCAGGAAACGCACGCGCGACTTGTGTGGAAGCTGCCCGTGGACCTCGGCCGCCTCCGGGCAGAGGGATGACACCTGCCCCGTCAATTCGAGATCCAGCCCGTCGTCGAATCTCGCCCAGTAGCGGCGCATCGCGCGAAGCACGCCTGCCACGTTCTTTCTCGACTCATGGCCGCCGACGTAAAGCGCGTAGGGGCGTGACGGCGGTTCGCGGTCCACGAGATCGTCGGCGGGCATGTCGACACCGTTGTGTATGGCGGCGATCCTCCCAGGGTCAATGTTCAACGTGTCGAGGGCCCGACGCCGCACGTAACGGCTCACCGTCGTCACCATGGTCGCGCGCCTCGCTGACGCCTTGATCGCATGATGGTAGCTCCATCGCTGAGCGGCGGTCGCAAAGTGCGCCCGGGGATCAGACCACGGGATCAGGTCGTGGATCGTGAGGACGGCCGGCACCGGGCAACAAGCCGGGATGCCCGTGTTCCATGTGGCGTGGAACAGGTCCACGTTCGCGCGGCGAACGAGCCCACGCAGGTTGCGCTCCTCCCACCAGAGTTTGCGGGCGGCGGTACGGTCTCGGCGCGAGAAGCTGCTTGTGACGACCTCGATGTTTCGTGCCTCAAGCCACGGAGCGTACGGCTCAGACCCGCAAAGCCCGACCACTTCGAGGCCTTCCTGCCGGACAAGCTGGTCAACCAGGCGGGTCACGAACCGGCCTACGCCGGAGAACCGTCCGATCAGCATCCGGGCATCGATCATGACACGAAGTGGGCGGACCATCAGTGGGTTGAACTCCTTCTCACGAGCCTACCTTCCGTCCAGTGTCAGGAGCGTATGTTTCCGATTCCGCCGACGCTGGGGGTGAGATGGCCGTGCCGGCTGCCGAGGGCGACATTCCCCGCGCCGGCGCAACGGCGGTCCTTCGTGCGTTTGCGAGCTTGGTTACAACCACGACGTTGGGGTCGATTACGCCCGGAGTCATGTCGAAACCCGGCATGGCCCGCACGACCGTATCGACATACCGCGCGATGTCCGGCATGAGATAGTCGTGAAAGACAATGACGCCGCCCGCCGCAACCTTCCCGGACCAGCGTTCAAAGTCAGCGCGAACACCCTCATAGGAATGGTCGGCATCGATCAGGAGCATTCGGATGGGCCGGCCTGTGTAGGCGTCGGCGACGTCCGTGGTGTATCCGACCAGGGGCTCGACGACGTCTTCGAGACCGGCCAGGCGGATCCTGTCCTGGAACGTACGAAGGGTTTCGCCTCCGTGCCGCGCGATCGAAGGGTATGTGGTATTGCCCTCCTTCGTCCCCAGGAAGGTGTCCACGGCGTATGTCTTTCCCTCACCCCGAACGCGACAGGCGGTGGCCAGGTAGCTTGTCGTAAGCCCAAGCCAGGCACCGAGTTCGACCACGTCCCCGTCGATCGGCCAGGTGACCGCGAGACGATACACGGCCAGCAACTGCTCCGGGGGCATCATCCCGTCGCCGCTGGACCAGTGGATTCGAGACCAGAGTCGCATCAGGCCGGCGACCGAGTCGTGGTCAAGGTCGAGTGCATCAAAGGGCATATGGAACGCGCGCAGACCGCCCAGTTGCCGAACACGCCCGATGATTCGGCGCGCCAACGCGTGTCCCGTGCGTGTCCGACAGAGCCTGTAATAACATGTCCCCGCCAAACCCATGTCGCGGTTACTCCGTGCTCGCCCTTTGCCCGCGGGCCTGATCTTGCCGATCCGCCATCCCCGACTTTGACCGTTCGGGCCGGTCCGGTTGGCGCATCAGCGCAACGGTCGCCGTGCGGCACAGCAAAGTGTCTGTCCTTTCCATCGCCAGGTCGGAAAGTCCGACAGGTTGTTGGCGTATCCCGTAACGAACCGGCGGAGCCTCCAACCGGCGGGGATGTCGTGGTATTTGCGGAACCAGGGCAGTCCCAGCGTGCGAAGATCCACGACCCTGAACCCGGTCCTCTGCAACACCCGGCGTAGGCCCACTTGATCGAAGATGTGAACGTGCGTCTCATCCTCGAATACGCCCGGGTCCACGAACCGGCGGTTTGGCGTCAACACCAGGAGCATGCCGCCGGGCTTCATGGCCCTAAACCACTCGCGACAGGCTCTCTCGTAGGCGATGATGTGTTCGACCACGTGCTGGGCCGTGATACCATCGAGCGACCGGTCGGCAAACGGCAGGCGTGCTGCATCAGCACAGTTCAGGCGGACCGCGGGGAAGCGCTCGCGTGTGTGGCTCAGCCCTTCGGCGTAATGATCGACACCGATGACCCTGCGCGCGCCGATCATCGGGAACAGGGCTCCGATCCCACAGCCAATATCGGCGACCGGGCCGGTTCCGGGTGGGAGATGCTGCCTGACCCACTCGGCCTCCATCTCGGATTCAACGCCGTAACCGCGGTGAAGGAACTGCTTCTCGACAAGCGGTCTCGCCGTTGCGTTGCCCGTTGCGCCGGCAAGGCGCCTGGACGGAAGACGAGTGGACCTGCGATCGCGAGGTTTGCCCTTCTCGCCCTTTCTCCCGCCCGTTCGAGGCGGAACGCTCGTCCTGTCGCCGCGCCAGGCGAACATCAGAAGCGTCATGCCCATGACATTATCGAGACGGGACGGCTTATCCACCCAATCAGGCCCCCTTCCGAGCAGGCTGCGGCCCCAGTGATCGCCGACCGATTGCCAGAACCCCGTGCAGTGCGTCTCGACCCGCGCGAAACCGATGCCCCGCGCCCGGCGGACCAGCTCTCGCCGCGTGTAGGGAATCTCCATCCCGTAAGGCCACCATCCTCGAAGCTCGAGGTAGAATTTCCAGAGGCGGTACTGTGCGCACAGCGCGTGCGGAACGCTGATGATGGCCAGGCCGCCCGGCCTGAGTACGTTCAAATGCGCTTCGACGGCGCGCGTCCGGTCGCTTCCCTTGAAGTGCTCGATCACACCGGATGACAGCGCGACATCGAAACCGCCCTGCCGCGGCTCAAGTGCCTCGAGCATGTCAGCGTGCTCATAGCGGGCCTTGAGCCCGAGACGTACGAACCGCTGTTCCGCCTGGGCCAGGCCCTTCCCGCTTGCGTCAAGAAGTGTCACGTGTGCGCCGCGTCTGGCCAGCAACGCTGAAAGATCGCCGCGCCCGCTGCCCAACTCGATCGTGCGCAGACCGCTGACCGTGCCGAACGTGGTCTGAAGGTGTCCGATGATGGTGGCCCAGCGCGGGCTTCGTCGCTCGCGTTCGAGAAGTGCGTTGTCCTTGGCTGCGGGCGGATGGTGACGCCACAACCGGTCCCAGACGGGCGGATCGGCGGACTTCGGCCCCAGCGGCGTCTCGATTGCAAGCGTGTCCACGCTTCCAGACGTCAAGTCCGTTCCTTCCAATACATATCCCGCCCTCAAGTGTCGCCGGATCGCACAAGGTGATCCGGTTCGCCGGTGGACCCACCCCGCCCGGTTCGGTCCCGCGACGCAGGAAGCAGCCATCGACCGGCTGCCCGAACAGTCTCATTCAGCGTGCCGATTCCGGGCTCGCGCCGGAATGACTCCACGAAATAACCGAGTGACTCGGATGGGCGCCCGGCCCGATGAGCGTCATAGCCCAGTTGTCGACAGGCATGGGCCAGGTTTGACCGAACGACCCGTCGTTGCCCGCGCGCCAGATCGTCGAAGGCGTTGTCGATGGCGAGCAGGAGGTTGCGGTAGCGCACGGTGTTTCGATGTTTGTCGGTCCGGGCCAGGCTGCCCCGTACATGGTGATGAACGCAAAGCGGCTCATCCACAAAACCGACACCACGGTTCCTGGTCACCTGAAGATAGAACAACCATTCCTCGGCATAGGCCTGATCGACGGCAAAGCGGATGGCGTTGCCGAGCACCTCGCGCCGCACCATGCCCACAATCGTCGCAATGAAGTAGCCGCGCAACAGGACATCGAACATGGTGTCCGTGCAGACGCACAACCCCGGCGCGATGACAGAGTGTGACACTTCCCGCGCGAGTCGGCAGTTCGTGTCGAACGCGCTCTCGTGATACGTACCCTCAAAGTCGATGTAGGCGTAATCGCTATAGACAAGGCTCAGATCGGGACGGGCGTCGAACAGCGCCAGTTGCCGCTCGATCTTGTTCGGGAGGAACTCGTCGTCCGAGTCGAGGAAGGCGACGAATCGACCTCGTGATGCCTCGATGCCACGGTTTCTGGCACTGCTACTTCCCTGATTCTCCTGCCGGATGTGGACAAAGCGGTCGGTGAAGCGCCGCTCGTATTCCGCAGCCACCTCCCCAGTGCCATCGTCAGACCCGTCATCAACCAGCACGATCTCCCAGTCGTCGAACGTCTGCGCGGCGATCGAGTCCAATGCCCGAGGCAACAACGCCTCGCGATTGAACGTCGGAACCACGATCGAGACGACCGGTCGGCTCATCTAAGTGGTGCTCCTATTAGCGCGCCCGAGTGGTCTTCCGCGACGGGCTTTGCGGGGACCAATCCGTCCAGCACGGAGGCGAGCCGACGTGTCAGCTCGATCCGGCTGAACCGGTCGAGTCGCTCAGGCCGACATCCGCCCAGCGGGTGCCCGTCGACCCACGCGGCGAACAACCGCTCGAGCGCGTCGGCAATCGCCCGGCCGTCAAACCCCACGGTCAACCCCGCCTCGCACGATCTGACGATTCTCTCGCACTGGCCGGCGGGCGGTCCGATCGCCAGGATGGGGCGGCCGGCTGCGAGGTATTCGAAGAGCTTTGCGGGAATGTTCGCGTCAGCGTTGGGACCGTCCGGCACGCTCAACAACAGGGCGTCGGCGGACTGCATCGCCCGTACCGCGTCTGTGTGTGAGACGTAGCCGGTAAGCTCGCACCGGATTCCGATCTCCTTGATTCGTTTGCGCATCTCGGTTCCGGTGTGGCCGATGAGGCGAAGGAGGAATCGCCTCCGATCATCACCCAACCGGTCGGCGAACCCTTTCAGACCGTCGAACCACGCATCGGACGAACGCCAGCGATCCAGCCTGCCGGTGTAGACAAGGACAAAGAGATCATCCTCACGCGGGGCCACGCGGCTGTCATCACGGAAGTCGGCCGGGTCGAACCCGTTGGTAATGGTCAGGAACTTGTGCCGGTGCGAGGGAACATGATCGGCGAGGATTTCCGTCTGTCGCTCCGTAACACCGATCACGACGTCGGCCGCCTCCAGGAACTCCTGTTCCTTTCGACGGTTGGCGATTCGCAGTTTCGTCGAGGATTCATGATACCGGTAGTCGTCGGTCCAGAGATCACGGAAGTCAGCCACCCACGGAATGCCGATCTTGCGTTTCAGCGCGAGTCCGACAACGTGATTCGCCACCGGGCTGAGCGTCGTATAGATAACATCAATGTCTTCGCTCTCGATGAGGCGGCAGAGTGGACGAATGCTCGACTGCGCCCACGACCAGTTGGCGTAACCCTCCGGAAAGCCCTGTCGCTCCAGCCAACCATCCAGACGCCATCCGATGACCCGCGTGACACGCGACGTGATCGGATGATGATCGGCGGTTCGCAACGAGCGTCGAATCCCGTGAACGATGCTGCCGCTGCCTTGCCGATGCACGGTAATCTCGGCTGGCAATCCTTCCAGCAACGTCGGATCGTCCGGGAGGCCGTCCACATGGTCAGCCGCCCATACGATGGGGCGCCATCCGAACCCGGGCAGGTATTTGGCGAACTTCACCGATCGCTGCACACCCGGCCCGCCCGTGGGCGGGAACGCATGGGCGACAAGCAACACCCTGTGCGGGCTGTTCGATGATGCGCTGCGATCCAGGAGATCCGACACAATGACACCTCCAGGGCGTGTGGGCGTCGGGCAGACCGATATCGGACGCGCATACGCTCACTCCTAACGGGTTATCGGCGGTTATATAGTCGGGCTTGTGAAGTCGGGTTATCAGACCATCGCGGCAACGCGGTCGCGGGCGGCTTCGTACATACGGACCCAATCCTCCGGGATTCCTTGCCAATCGTACTCCTGCACGACCATACGCCTGCCTGCTTCGCCCATTCGGGCCCGAAGTGTTGCATCCTTCAAAAGGCGGATGACCGCTTCCGCGATTCGCTCGGGATCGCGCGGTGGGACGAGCAGCCCCGTCACGCCGTGTCGGACCGTCTCGGGAAGCCCGCCCACGTTGGATGCCACCACCGGCACGCGCATCGCCGACGATTCCAGGGCGGCCGCCCCGAAGCTCTCGCAGACCGATGGGATCACGGTGATGTCCCAGCCGTCCAGGTGATCGGGCATTGCACGGTGCGGTTGATGATCGAGCCACTCGATGCTCGACTCGAAGCCGCCCTTGCGTGCCATGTCGTGGCACTCTGCGAGTTGCGGTCCGTCACCGACGAGGCAGAAGCGCGTACGCGGAAGTCCGTCCAGGATAAGCGGAACGGCCTCGAGGAGATACGTCGGGCCGTACACCTGCCGGAAACCCTTGTAACAGCCCACGTGGGGGACGTCCGGATCGCGGCGTGTGCCCGATTGGCGCGGTTGAAAGAGTTCCAGGTCAACACCAAGCGGCAAAATGGTGATCGATTCCGCGCTGATCCCGCTGAGTTCGGCGATAAGCCCCGCGAAGGTCGGCCCCCATGCCGTGACAGCCGCCGCCTGGCGCAGGATCGACACGCGCGCGGCCAGGAGCGATTCCGTCGGAGGGGGTTCGCCGGGTGGCGGAACGATGTCGGAGCCCCAGGGCGACGCAACGAGACAACCGTCCTGCGTGATCTCGTCGCTTCGTGTAAGTCCCCAGTCGTGAAGAAAGTGTACGTTCACCACGTCGAACCTTCGGAAGAAGCTTCGCAGGTAGTGGATTTCGCGCCTGCGCCATCGCCGGAGATTGCCCGGCCCGAGCGGAGGGACCCGGAGCTTCTCCACGGTCGCGCCGGGAATCTCCGCGGGCGTGTGCGTGACAATGTGCACGTTCACACCGCGCTCGATCAACCCTGGTACCAGGCGTTGGAGGTGAACCAGACGCGGGTTTCCGAAGATGCACACTTTCATGGCAGCGCTCTACACCATTGTCGAAGCCAAATCCGCAACGGTCTCGTACAGTTGCATCCACTGGTCCAATATGAGATCGCTTCCGTAGTTCTCCTCAACGAATGCACGGCCCGCCTTGCCCATCCGCCGCCGTCGCGGTTCCTCCTCAAGCAGTTCGACCATGGCCGTCGCCAGCTTGTCGGGGCTTCCCGGCTCGACGAGCACACCCGTCTCTCCGTCGATGACCGTATCGCGCAGTCCGCCGACGTCCGACGCGATCACGGCGACCTGCATGGCCGACGCCTCGAGCGCCGCCACGCCGAATGCCTCGTGCACCGACGGAATGACCGTGAGATCCCATCGCGCGAGATGCTCCGGCATCCGATGGTTCGGCTGTCTGGGAATCCACCGGATGGATGAGTCCACTCCGAGGTTTGCTGCCAGGGCGCGGCACTCATCGAGCTGCACACCGTCACCAACGAACTCGAATCGAGTGGTCGGTCGAGCCTTCAACACGGTGGGGATCGCCCGCAACAGCACCTTCGGGCCGTAGACCTCCCGGAAACCCTTGAAAAAGCCGACAACGCCCGGTCCGCCCACGCGCGCGGGCAAGGGATCGGGTGGGCGAAACAAGGTCAGATCGACACCGAACGGGACGACGCGAACACGGCCCGCGTGCAGACCGGCGAACGCCTCAACTTCGACGGCGAAGGCGGGTCCGCAGGTCGTCACGCAATCGGCGTGGCGCAGCAGGGCCTTGCGCGACGCGACGAGACCCTCCGGCGGAGGCCTTTCGCCGGGCGGGGGAACCACATCCGAACCCCACGCCGTCGCCACAAAGCAACCATGTTCGATGATTTCGGGGGTGAGGCCCCAGTCGTGCAGGAACTGCACGTTGACCACATCAAAGCGGCGCATGAACCCGCGAAGGTAATGCTCCTGCCGTCGTTGCCATCGCCGCGGGTTGGTCAGTCCGGCGCGTGGAACCTGGAACGGCTCGATCGTCACGCCGGCAAGTTCGGCCGGTTTGCGCGTCACGATGTGGACGTCCAGCCCGCGTTTCGCCAGCGCGGGAAAGAGACGTTGGATGTGCGGCAATCGCACGTCCCGATCGTCGCAAAACACGCAGACCTTCACGAGGGGTCTCCGGCCATCAGGGCCTCCGGTGTTGCCGTTGCGGTCTCGTCGGAAGCGGATCCTGCTCGGCTCAGCGCGCCGGGATCATCGAATGTCCATCCGTGCTCCAGGGAGAGCATGCCCGTCGCGCGGTCCGCATCCTCGATCACCATGGGAAAGCGAAACGGCGTGTCGAGCTCGATCGTGCCACGGTCGGCGTCCCACATTCTGACATTCCAGAAGTACCGCCCACCGGCCAGCGGGATCGTGGGGATGGTGAGCGTCACTTGGTTGTCACCCGATCGCCCCTCGAAGAAACGGTCGTCCCGGGCGGAGTTGAAACAGAGGATGTTGTTACTGACTGACGCCCTGGCCGACAGCTCGACGGTCAATCGCGGGATCGGCCGGTGCAGCCGAAACGTCACCGCCGCCGCCACCGGCTCGCGCGGTCTGACCCAGACAGCTTCTTCGCCGGAGGTGTTCAAGAACCTCACATCGAGCAGTTCTACGGCCCGGGCCTGTTCCTGCCCGTTCGTCGGCACGTCGGCCGGGCGGGCCGTGTACATGTTCGACATGGCCTTCATGTAATGCCCAACCGCTTCGCGCGCCGATCCGTCGAAGGTTCGAGCCGCCGCCTCGAGGACAATCGCCCGGTCACAGATCGACTGCATCTGTTCAAGGTTATGCGTGACGAAGATCAGCGTTGTCCCGCCTCGAACAAGCTCGCGCATCCTCTCCTCGCAACGCAGCCGAAACACCGCGTCACCGACGGAGAGCACTTCGTCCACCAGGAGGATCTCCGGGTCGACATGGGCGGCGATACTGAAACCCAGGCGGGCATACATGCCGGAGCTGTAGCGCTTGACCGGCATGTCGAGGAACTTCTCGAGTCCGGCGAAGCCCACGATCGCATCGAGCTTGCGGCGAATCTCCTTATGTCCCATGCCCATGATCGCACCGTTGAGCATGATGTTCTCACGACCCGTCAAGTCGCCGTGGAACCCCGCGCCGACCTCGATCAGGGCCGCGAGCCGTCCGTGAACCGTGACCTCGCCGCGGTTCGCCCGCATGATCCCGGCCATCAGTTTCAACACCGTGCTCTTCCCGGCTCCGTTGGGACCGATGATACCGACGGCTTCGCCGCGCTCGACGGCGAAGCTCAGATCGCGCAAAGCCCAGAACGTGGATGGGTTGTTGCTCTCGCGGCGGCGCCACAGCCCGCCAAGTCCCACCGAGAGCAGATCGCGCAGCGAATCATGCGTCTCGCCCAGGCGAAACTGCTTCCAGACGTCGGCAAAGCGCATGGCTGCGTCACTCATCAAATACACTCCGCGAATCGATACGACAACCGCCTGAAGCAAACCCAACCGCCGACCAGCGCAATCACGGCAATGGCCGTTGCGTAGAGGAAACCGCCCGCCTCGGGCCAGCGGCCGAGGATGATGCAATCACGGTAGGCGCCGATGATCGCAACCAGCGGGTTGAGCTGGATGGTCCGGGCCAGAAGCGAACCGTCCTGCGGTACCGGGACCACGACGGCCGAGATGAACATCCACAACTGAATGACGACGCTGAACACCTGGCGCACGTCGCGGTAAAACAGGTTGGCCATCGCCAGAAGCATGCCGATGCCGATCGTCAGGGTAATCTGTACGATCACGATCACAGGGAGGAACAACAATGTGGCGCGCGGCGTAAAGGACCATTGACCCGCGAGATGGAAGTAGGCCATCAACCCGATGAGCACGGTCATGGCGATCAGAAAGTCGACGAACGAGCTTGCGATACAGGAGAGGGGGAAGACCTCACGGGGGAAGTACACCTTTGTCACGAGGTTTCGGTTGGCGACCAGCGAGCTGACGCATCCGCCCAGGCTCATGCTGAAGAACATCCACGGGACCAGCCCGATGTACGCGTACAACGCGTAGGGCATGTCCACGTTGAGGACCGACCTGGCATCGATGGCTCGGGTGAACACGAACGTGAACACGAGCATCAGGGAGACCGGTAGCAGTACCGCCCAGGCGATTCCCAGAACCGACTGCTTGTATCGGACGCGGATATCGCGCCACGTCAGACTGAGCAGCAGCTCCCGGTAGCCGAACAGCTCGGAGCAGACGTTCATTGTTCCCGCTGCGCGCACGAGTAACCCTCCCATCCCACCATGCGTACATTTCCAAGGGTTTTATCGGTCGAAAGCAGGGGCTGCTTTCCCCGGTTCCATCGAGTGGCTCAAACGGTCGCCGCGAACAGCCGATAACCATTTCGGCAAAGCGTTTATGCGTGGGCGAAGCGGAACGGCCGTGCTTGAGGGACGACGCGAATCCGAACCGCGACCGTAAGGGAGCGGCTGAGTGGTGTTCCTTTCTCCCCTCCTTAATAAGGAGGGGGAGGGGGAGGTTCTTTTCCGTTTGCATGAACCCCCCTCGATCCCCCCTTGGTAAGGGGGGAAGGAAACGAACGGCTCTCTGTCCCCATTTGGCAAAGGGGGAAGAAAGCGGAACAACCTTTTTTGAAACGGTACTGGTCGATGACCGGTGAGATTAGCGATACCTGTGCCGACACGTACTACAACGAGTTCTACAAAGACGGCGGGTGGAAGTACTCGTTCCTCCAGCAGTACCTCTGGCACCGGCGACACGTGGTCAAACGGTTTGGGCTAAAGCGAGGGCTGCGCATGCTGGAGGTGGCCTGTGGCTGTGGATTCCATACCAACCTGTTCAACCGGATGGGGTTTGACTGTGTTGGCGTGGATCGATCGAGGCGGGGCGTTGAGGAGGCGCGCAGGCAATACACCAAACGGACCTACCACTGCTGCGATTTCCGGGAGATGCCGTTCGATCCGGGGAGTTTCGACGTGGTCATCGCCCGTGGGTTCTCATACTACCATTATGATCTCGCCGGTGACGAGGCGTACGAGGCCACGAACATGTTGATGCGCCTTGTCACACCCGGCGGGCTCTTCATCATGATGATCGCAACCAACCTGTCCGGGCGCCGCGAGCCCGGGCGAATCTGGCAAAACACGCTGGACGACTACCGACGTCACTTCTCCTCGTTCTCGATGCCGTGGTCCGTCGACTGGGCTGAAGGGACGGCCATCTGCGCCCTGCACAACGCGCCTACCAAGGGCGCCATCAACATGGAGCTCGCGGAATCGGAAGCAATGGCGACCGCCGGCTGATGTGATCCGGTGTGTTGTATGGCGCACGCATCACTCGGCGTGAAGCGGGCGTGGGCTCGAATCCAGTCGCCAAGAATGTAAGTGGCTGTGCGGCAAGGACTTACGGAAGCTCGAAAAACCCGTCAGACGATCCGAAGCCTCGGCGCTACACCGGCGCTACGCTGAGAATTAATCTCACAAAACGTCTCTCACCGCCTCGATACCTGCCCGCCAGGGCCAAGCTGGCGTTTCACGCGTCGATTCGATACACTGCACCCCGTCAATCGTCTCGCGTTTCTCTTGGGAAGGGAAGCATCATGCAACGCACAACGTCAATCGTTACGTTCGTCCTGTTGATTCTGACCAGCGCCGCAGCTGTTCAAGCTGATGTCGTCATCCAGACGGTGACCATCGGCAACCCGGGCAACGCCGGGGAGGAATCGGGCGACTGTGTTCCTAATGGCCTTGGGCCCTGCCGCGAGTGCGGGGCGGTGGACTACGCATACAACATCGGCACGTTCGAGGTGACCGCCGGGCAGTACCGGGATTTCCTGAACGCGGTAGACCCGGCAGGATCGAATCCATACGGGCTCTACAACAGCGCCATGGACAGCGATTCCTTCGGTTGCCAGATCACGTGGAATGGTTCGACCTACGATTTCAGCGGGCGTCCGAGCGGGACGGAAGCTGACTGGACCGACCGCCCGGTGAACTTCGTGTCCTGGGGCAACGCGGCCCGGTTCGCCAACTGGCTGCACAACGGCCAGCCGACGGGGCAGCTAACAGGGGACCCGACTCAGGATGCAGGCCTGACTGAGG
>CBDUZO010000020.1:0-51467 GCA_965371725.1 uncultured Phycisphaerales bacterium | reverse complement strand
GCTACTGGAGCACCCGCGCCCCCTACTCAAAGGCCGCCTAAACTGTCATGCACCCCGCCCCATGGGCCGCCTGCATCCCATCTTGCTGAAATGGCCCCTTTGTGGTACGATTCAGTTGTAATCCTCGTGATGCCGCGAGCCGGTTGACTTGCGAGGGGCGCTCGCCTTGGAGGGGTTCGTCCAGCACCGTGGCCCGCCGGTCAGCGGGGTGATCACGCGACCTTGGCCTCAGCGCACCGTGCTGCAGGTTAAGAAGCATCACCCGTTGCGATTGGTCCGCGAAGGACCACATGCCCAAAGAAGGGGGTAGCCACGATGGCCCGAACATTGCTGTCTCTGATTGCCTTGACCCTGACCGTCTCCATGGCACGAACGGCTGAGGCCGCGAGTCCGGACAGAGGGACCGCCGACCCGGAAACCAAGGTTAAAACATCCCAGTTATCGGCACACGAACGTGAGCTCAGAACCGGACATATGGAAGTGCCCGATCACCCTTATGTCCCGGTACCTCGTGAGGGGCGAGAGACAAGTCCGCCTGGGCGATACGTGCGCGACGAGTATGTCAGCGTGCAGGCCAACGTCGATCCGTTCGGCCAGAACATCATCGGTGACGCCGCGAACGAGCCGTCGATCGCCGTCAATCCGGTCAACCCGAATGAGATTGCCATCGGATGGCGGCAGTTCGACGACGCCACGGACAACTTCCGTCAGGCGGGCTGGGGCTACACGTCCGACGGCGGAGAGACGTGGACCTTTCCCGGCGTAATCGAACCGACTGTGTTCCGGTCGGACCCCGTCCTGGGTTTCAACGCACAAGGCGATTTCTTTTATAACAGCCTGACTGCAACGAGCGATCTGAGCGAGTTCTGGTGCAACGTCTACAAGTCGACCGACGGTGGCGCGAGTTGGGATGAGGGTGTCTATGCCTGCGGCGGTGACAAGCAGTGGATGACGATCGATCGCACAGGCGGGATCGGGCATGACAACATCTACGCCTATTGGACCAAGTGGTTCACGTGCCCCGGATGCACGGGACACTTCACACGTTCGTACGACGCCGGCGCATCGTTCCTTCCGACGACCAACGTGCCGGGCAGTCCGCAGTGGGGCACACTGACGGTCGGTCCCGATGGCGAGCTGTACGTGGTCGGTGACGGTTTCACCGTAGCCAAATCCACCACGATGCAAGACTCCTCGCTTCCGGTGGCATGGGACTTTTCGATCACGGTGAGCCTGGACGGGGGCATGACGAGCAGCGGCGGCCCGAACCCGGGTGGCCTGCTTGGACAGGCATGGATCGCCACGGATCACTCAAGCGGTCCGACACGAGGCAACGTCTACCTGCTCTGCTCCGTGCAGCGATGGTCAACGCCGGACCCGCTCGACGTCATGTTCTCACGCAGCACCGACGGCGGCGCTACTTGGAGTGATCCCGTCCGGATCAACGATGACCCGAGCACCTCGAACTATCAGTGGTTTAGCACCATGTCCGTCGCGCCCAATGGTCGTATCGACGCGATCTGGAACGATACGCGCAGCGATCCTGGCGGTTATGACTCGGAGCTTACCTACTCCTACTCGGAGAACGCGGGCTTGACGTGGTCGGCCAATGTGGCGCTTAGCCTACCGTTCGATCCTCACATCGGATGGCCCGACCAGAACAAGATCGGTGATTACTACGACATGGTTTCCGACAATCTCGGGGCCGACATCGTGTATTCAGCCACGTTCAACGGCGAGCAGGACGTCTACTACCTCCGCATCGGTAATCGCTGTGAAGATGCCGGAACGGTTGCTCTTGATCGGCCCAAGTATGCCTGCGAGGGGACGGCCGGCATCGTCGTGCTGGACTGCGGTCTCAATATGGACAATGAGACGATCGAGTATGTCACCGTGGATGTCGAGTCCGATTCGGAAACAGGTGCCGAGGAGGTGACACTCACCGAGACGAACGTGGGCACGGCGAGGTTCGAAGGGAGCATCAACCTGAGTACAACCGACGATGTGGGAATCCTCCATGTGGCGGAGGGTGACACGATCACCGTCACCTACATCGACGCGGACGACGGCGAGGGTGGCGTTGACATCGAGGTCACGGCGTCCGCTCCGGTGGATTGCACCGGGCCGATTGTCTCGAACGTTCAGACGGTCGATATCGGGGCGTTCGATGCATCGGTGACCTTCGATACGGACGAACCGACAATCGGGACGGTGCGATACGGGGAGTCGTGCGGCGCGCTGACCGAGACGGCCGCGCAGGGCGGCTACAGGACGGATCACTCCGTCAAGCTGTCCGGGCTCGCCGAGAACAGGACCTACTTTTACGCCGTTGACGCGGAGGACGAAGCGGGCAACCCGACGAGCGACGATAACGGCGGTGATTGCTACTCGTTCCAGACTACGGATATTCCCAGCTACTTCACGGAAGAGTTCACCAGCGGGTTCGACCTGGAGTATACGACGCTGAAGTTCGTTCCCAACGGCTCGAACGATTACTACGTCGGATGCGCCGAGTCCATTGACACGCTTCCGACGGACCCGGCCACCGGTGCCCAACCAAGCTTCACCAACGAGGACGACGGCTACGCCACGGTCTCGCTTGGCAGCGGACATACGGTGTCACTCTATGGCACCTCCTACAGCACGTTCTACATCGGCAGCAACGGGTATATCACGTTCGGATCGGGCGATTCCGAGTGGGACGAGTCGCTGGGCGAGCACTTCTCCCGCCCACGCATCTCCGGGCTGTACGACGATTTCAGCCCCCAAAACGGCGGCGGTGTATGGTGGGAGGAGTTCGACGACCGCGTCGCGGTCACGTGGCTGGACGTACCCGAGTATACAACGACCGGTTCGAACACCTTCCAGGTCGAGATGTTCTACAACGGCGCCCTTGCGCTCAGCTATCTGTCGTGCACAGCCAATGACGGTATCGTGGGGTTGTCAGCAGGAGACGGCACGCCGCAGGACTTCATCGAGATGGACCTGTCAGCGATGGGCGATTGCATTCCGGACTGCAATGGAAACGGCGTTCCGGATGACGTCGATCTCGCCGAGGGCACAAGCCTGGACTGCAATGAGAACCTGATCCCGGACGAATGCGACATCGCTGCGGGTACAAGTCTGGATTGCCAGCCGAACGGTGTCCCGGATGAGTGCGAGGTCACCGAGGGCACTTCCGAGGACTGCAACGGCAACGACATCCCGGACGAGTGTGACATTGCCGACGGGAACTCCAATGACTACAACGGCAACGGCATTCCCGACGAATGTGAGCTTGTCTCACCATTGCCGGAGAACAGCCTTGGGATCACGTGCACGGACGACGCCGAGTGCCCCTACGAGGCACGGTGCGAGCTGGGTGTGTGCTATACGCCGAAACACCGCTATCTCTCGATCGCGCACAACCCGGATCAGGTACCGCACACGGCACGACGCGTCACACTCGCCGGTGAGCAGATCTTCGGTTGGGTCGGTGCGCCGTACGAGGGTAACGGGTTGATGTTCGCGGAACTCGTCAGTGAACCGGTCTACGCGGATGTCGACTTTACCGGTGACTGGCCGGCTGTGGTCCACGTGACCGGATGCATCATCGCAACCGGGCAAGACTACGACGTGCAGGCTATCCAGTATGACGAGGGCATGGAAAGGCCGGACTACTCAGAAGCCGTAACGCTCCACACCCCGTCCGTCTGGGGCGACGTCGTCTCGACCTGTGTTAATTATGACTGTCTGCCGCCAAACGGCGATGTGTCCATTGATGATATTCTGGCTACGATCGCCGCGTTCCAGAGCATCAGCAACACACCGCTGGTATGGTTCGACATCGCGCCCTCTGACGGGGCCAACCTACCGAACCAATCCATCGACATCGACGATATTCTCGCAAACATTCAAGGCTTTCAGAGCCGGTCTTATCCCGGCGACGGGCCCTTCAACTGCCCCTGATCTATCCCGAACGCGGTTTCAACAAAGGTTGTTCCGCCTTCTTCCCCCCTTACCAAGGGGGAATGGAGGGGGGTTCCTGCGAACGGAGAAGAACCTCCCCCAGCCCCTCCTTGCCAAGGAGTGGAGGAAGAAACACCATTACCTTTCTGGAAGCGGCACTAACGCGTGAGACGGATTGAGCGAGTAGGGTGGGCACCGCCCACCAAGAACATCGCCGCCGATGGTGGGCCATGCCCACCCTACAATCCTCGACCAGCCATCCGTGCCCAACCCTTCGCTCCGCGAAGAATGGGGCACCCAGCCAGCTCCGCGAAGAATGGGGCACCCAGCCATCAGATTTACTCGCATCTTCCTGCAGTTTCGCGTCCGCGCGGGCTAAGAGCCGGCGGCCCGGTGGTGGGGAATCGGCGTTCTTGAACGGGATCCGGTCTCA
Source organism: uncultured Phycisphaerales bacterium (assembly GCA_965371725.1). Lineage (GTDB taxonomy): Bacteria > Planctomycetota > Phycisphaerae > UBA1845 > UBA1845 > CBDUZO01. The sequence continues at coordinate 47,086 of CBDUZO010000020.1, read as the reverse complement.
CTGCGTGCTTTTCCATCCCTTGAAACGGCGGGCCTTTGCGCTTATACCACTCTCCGAACTCGTGTAGCAGGCGCCGGGCGAAGAGCGCCGGACAAAGGAGTCGTTTGACTGCCACACAAAAAGAGAGCTTGCTCTCGCGTCAAGTCCACAGCCCGTCGAAGTGCAGCGTTGATTCCAAGTGTCCGCCGACTTCGGGCGGGCGAGGTCCCTGGAGATCCTGATCGTGCACAGATCACAACCGGCAACGTCCACAGTTGTTTTGCTCGCCGTCACAGCAGCCATGTTGTCCAATCAAGCGGTCCTCCTGCGGGCCGAGCCGCCCGCCGTCGCGGGGGACGCTTGGAAAACCCTCGATCCGATCGTGCGAGCGGCCAATCGCGGGGTCGCCCTGATGGAACGGTATGAATACTCGGAGGCGGTCAAGGCGTTCGAGCAAGTCGTCGCGCTGGTTCCCGAATCACCGGACGCTCGGGTCAATCTGGCCATCGCGATCTTCAACCGATCCGGAAAAGGTGACCTCGAACAAGCCGAGAAGCTCTTCGATGAGGTCCTTGCCGACCAGCCGGACCATGCGCGAGCGTTGTACTTTCGAGGTGTGATCCATCAATACAGCGGGCGGGATGAGCAAGCCCTTTCATGCTTCGAGCGTCTGGTGAAACGGTTCCCCAACGATGGGACGCTCTGGTACCTGCTGTCTAGAAGCAAGACCCACCTGGGACAGCCCTGCCAAACGGAGTTGCAGCGGGCCGTTGCGGAGAACCCCGCCCTTGCGAGCGCCCATTATGACCTCATGCGGCTCGCCTGGCGAGAGGGCCGGGAGGATGAGGCAAGGACCTACCAGGAGACCTTCACCAAGCTGCGCCAGAGCCCGTTGTGCGACATGGTGGTCATCCCGCACTATCGTCAGATGGGAGCGCTGGCGGTGGTTCAACCCATGACGGGATCGATTCGACGCCCGGTGTTGGGCGGGGAGCTTGGGCTCGAACCGGCCCAAACACTGTTCGTGGGATCTTCAAAAGTGCCGCTCGGCGGCGTCGATGCAAAGGGGCCGGCCGCGGCGGTGGGCGGCATCCTGGCAAGTCACGGCGCCCAATTCGCCCTGGCCGACGTCAACGGCGACAACCGCCTCGACATCGCCGCGAACGCCGCAACCGGGATCGGCGGTCGAGCCTTGCTGCTTCTGCTTGCCCGGCCCGACGGCGGGTTCCGCGATGCCACCGAAGCTTCCGGGCTCAAAGACGTGCGCGGCGTCGTCTCCTGTGCCTTTGGGGATTACGACAACGACGGCCACGTTGACCTGTTCCTGAGTTGCACCGGGTTGAACCATCTGTTTCGGGGCCGAGGCGACGGCACGTTCGTGGATGTCACGGAGAAAACCGGAACAGGTGGTCCCAATGCCGTCAGCATGTCAGCGGCCTTCCTTGACGCCGATCACGACGGTGATCTGGACATCTTCGTCTGCCAGGCAGTGCCAACTGATGGCACTACTACGGCGGCCAACCAGTTGCTGAACAACAATACGGACGGCACGTTCACGGACATCGCCTCCACGGCCGGTGTGGCCTGCGCCGACAAGAGAAGCATCATGCTCGCCCCGGCGGATATCGATGGTGATCGTGACACCGATCTGGTGGTGTTTCATCACGGGTCGCCGGCGGACGTATTCTTCAACGACAGGCTCGGACGCTATCACAGAACAACGATTACAACCGAACCGATCCGAGGCGATTACGGCGGGATCTTGCAGGATTTCAACGGTGACGGGCGGGTGGACCTGCTTGTACTGCCCGGTCCGACGGGTGGCGGCCGGTTGTACCTGACTGACGGAACCGAGACACTCAAACCCAGCCCGCAATTCAACGGGTGTCTCGATGCGGTGGCCACGTGGGGCGGTATCGGCAGGACCCGCGTTGCGGACATCGATCTTGACGGCGACCTGGACATCGCAGTTTTCGGGGCCGCAGGACACGTATTGCTAAACGATGGGTATGGACGATTCGTGACAAGGGCCAACGTCTGGCCGGCAGCGGGCGGGGGTCCGATTTTGGGGCAGGAGATGGCAGACTTGACCGGAGACGGTCTGCCCGACCTGTTGCGTATCGTCGGTGCGGGCCATGGCAGTATCGAGCTTGTCCCCACGAAGTTGACCCCGTCCGCGAACTGGTTATCAGTCACACCCACCGGTGACCGCGGCGAGGACAAGCGCACTCGCAGCCCCGCCAGCGGGTTCGGCACACGATTGGAGCTGCATTGCGGACTGCACGGCCAGGTCGTCACGTTCACGGGCCTTGGCGGCGGATTGAGTCAATCCGTCCGGCCGGTCGCGTTCGGTCTGAGCGGAGCGGTCAAAGCCGACTACTTGTCGCTGACCTGGCCCGACGGTGTCACACAATGTGAGAACGAGCTGACAGCCGGGAGTCACCACCGGATCAGTGAACTGGAACGGCGTGTTTCCAGTTGCCCCGTCCTGTTCGCGTGGAACGGGAAGCGTTTCGGGTTCGTGTCCGACTTCGCCGGTGTGGGCGGGCTGGGTTACTTCTCGGCACCGGATCAGTACGCACCGCCCCAACCGCTGGAGCACGTCAAGATCGAACCGGAGCAACTCATCGAGAGGAACGGCCTCTACGAGCTGCGCGCTTGCGAACCGATGGAGGAGGTGGCGTACATCGACCGGCTCGAGCTTGTGGCGGTGGACCATCCCGCGAACCTCGCCGTGTATCCCGACGAACGCCTGGCCATCACGGGCCCCGCGCCGACGCACCGGCTCTTGTGTCCAGCCGATCCCCTGTTCCCCGTGGCCGCCTTCGCACCGGATGGGTCCGACTGCGTCGAGCAACTGCGCAAGGTGGATCGCGTGTATGCCTATCAGCCAAACCTCGATCGGCGTTTCTACGGCTTCTGCGAGCCGCACTCGCTGATCATGGAGTTTGACGTTCCGGACCGATTGGCTGAGGCGACATCCGAGCGCGGCGTGTACATGTTCCTGAACGGCTGGATTGAATACCCCTACTCGCAAACGACGTTTGGCGCTTCCCAGGCAGGCATTACGTGGCAGCCGATGAGGATCGAACGGCTCGCCCGCGACGGCACGTGGGAAACAATCGTGCCGGACGCCGGGGCACCGGGTGGAATGGGGCGAATGATCACGGTCGATCTTACGAACAAGCTTTCCGCCGGTCGGTGCAGGCTGCGCATCTCGACAAACCTCGAGATTTACTACGACCAACTGTTCATCGCATCCGACAGGGGGACGGATGGTTTCGCCATACAAAGCGTGCCTATGGTCGGGGCGGAGCTTCGTCGAATGGGCTTCCCGTTGGAATACTCACCCGACGGTCGGCACCCGACGATCTACTCCTACGACATCATCGAGCCGACGTCGTCGTTCAAGATACCTCGCGGTGCGTACACGCGCTACGGGCATGTGGAACCGCTCCTGGCCGAGTTCGATGACCGATACGTGATCCTCGGCAGCGGTGACGACCTCGCGGTGAGCTTCGACGCCCATGCTCTTTTGCCCGTTGACGACGGCCATATCCGCAGTTTCATTCTTATATCGCACGCCTACTGCAAAGACATGGACCTGTACACGGCTGCGCCGGACACTGTCGAGCCACTGCCCTTCAAGGACATGAGCGCGTATCCATATCCGCAGGGCGAGCACTATCCCGACACAGCCGATGCGCGCGCCTGGAAGACACGATTCAATACGCGACGGATCGAATGACCTGCTCCGTGCAATGATGCACATGCACGTCCGCACATGTTATAGCAGGCAACGGTCATGTGTATCGCGCGACCCCCCTCTTTCCCCCCTTGGTAAGGGGGGATGCCAGACGCGCAACCGCTACAGGTGATCGCTTTGCGCTCTGGTGCAGTTAACGGTCATGCGCATCGCGCGAAGCCCGGCGCTATTCCTTCCCGGCCGGGATGATGGTCGCCGGTTTGCGATTGGCGCCGAGGACGCCTTCCCTCACACCGGCGCAGGGAAGCCTCTCCGCGCCGGGCGGCGCCACGACCGGCATGCCGCGGAAGGTTCGTGTCGTCACCTTGGGATCATCCGGGCCGAACGGGTTTGCACCAATGAGACGTTTGGGAGGGCCTTCCAACGCGCCGAAGTCCTCCCTCGGTCGCGGGCCGCAATCGGCACAGTCCGTCCCGATGCCGCACTCGGAGTACTGAGAACCCGGTCCGCCATCGTCACATTCCCCGTCAAAGGCAAACCGACAGGAGTTGAGGCAGAGCTCGCCGCCGACCGGCGCGGTCCTGGCATCGCGAGCGCCACAGTCCGTGCAGTCGGTACCGTAATCACACACCGCGTAATCCGCGCCGGGACCACCGTCGTCACATTCTCCGTCGCCGGCGAACTGACAGGTGTCGGTGCAGACGAGGTTCTCACCGCTCTCACCGGCCGCCCCGGCGCCGCCGGCTTCACGTGGGCCGCAGTCACCGCAGTCCGACCCGTAGTCACAGACGGCGTAGTTACTGCCCGGACCGCCGTCATCGCACTCACCGTCAAAGGCGAATATACAAAGATCGTTACAGACGCCGACGCCGCCGCTCTGACCGCCGCCGCCCTCGAGCGCCTCGATGTCAGCATCAACCTCGTAGGTGACCTGGTAGCCGGCCTGCGTGGTGGCTCTGAACATCAGGTGGTAGGTACCCGGTTGCCACTGGAACGCCACGTCCTGCACGAAGTAGATGTATCCGTCTGCGTACCATGTCTCGTAGCTCTGTTCCGCCTGGTTCCCATCGGGATCGGTCACGATCACCGTGTGGATCAGGACGGCGTCGTCAAAGTGATAGTAGAAAACCAGGTATACAACCGTCTCGCGCGTTTGCGGATCGGCATCGGCGAATTGATAGGCCTCATCGAGATAGCCGTTCGGCGTCTCACTCGATACGCCATCGTCGTCGTCCGGCGGCTCGCGCTCGCCGGACGGCTCGATCGAGTAGGCCTCGAACGTCGTATCCTCGAAGGTATCAAACGCCATCCACATAAAACCTTCGTCACCCCACTGGTCGGACCAACTGTTCATGACGCGATAAGCACCGAGGCCATCGTCGTATCCGACCAGGGTCATTGCGTGTGCGGCGTGCTGAGCCCCCGAATCCATAAGTGTGCCACTTCCGTAGTAGACATCGTCCCCGTAGAAATAGGAGAAGTCGTCGTAGATGTAGGCGCCGAAAACAACGGGGCGACCGGCGGAGAGCTCACCGCGGATCGCGTGACGATCCGTTTCCACGACCCGGTTGAAACTGCCAATCTTGAAATTCGTGGCGTCGGCGCCGGAGGGATTCTCGATACAGGTGACATCGGTGTACGGAACGGTTGCCAGGCTCGAGCACCCCGACTGCACGAGCAGGTCCATGGAGGTTGCGATCGATGTCCCCGAACCGCAGTTCAGGTTATCCTCCTCGAGGAGCATCTCGTACAGGTAACCCGGGCTCGCCTGATGACTCGGCGAGTCAGCCCCCCACTCAAACTGGCGGTTGGCGGTGTAGGACGCGGCCGCATAACCCGCAGCCCACGCCGTACACGAACCCAAAGCCCCCTGGTTACCGATGGGCGGCATCACGGCGGTGAGGTCGGCCGACGTGGGGAGCTGCGCGCTTGCATTGGCTGCGTAGGGGTTGATCGCCTGCGGTCTGGCTTCGACGACTGCCGGGTCGGGCCTGTCGACGCCGAACGTCACCCCGGAGGGCGTGAAATCCTGTACGCCGTCCTGTTCCTCGCCGTCACCACCCGTGCCGTCGCATCCGACGAACCCAACCACACAAGTCAGCCCAATCGCCGTCGCAGCGAAACCCGCTACCCAAGATCGCTTGTACATACGCTCGATCCTCCCTACCGAGGTTCACATTGTGACCACTACCCGGCCGCACAGCCGGTCGTCTGATGGTCGAGGCCGCTCGCCCAGATCGGAAACGGAGCGCACAACCTCTCCGGTTCATTGTTCGGCGAAGGACGAGTGCCCGGTCCAGTAATTCCGGGTATCAGCGGCGGAATGTCAGGCAGAGAAGTGTCGTACCCGGCGGCCGCTCTCGGTGAGCCCGCGTTGTGGCTCATCGTGATACGGGCACGGCGAGCCCGTCGCGGATCGTACCCAATGGGACGGGGCGATTGTTGCGACCGGTCGGGTCCCACGTGATGGGCCCACTGACGCCGGGAAAGGGAGCGAGTTCACGAATCGCATCACGGATGCGCGCGCGGTTCAGGCCCGCGCGGCGAATGGCTGCGATCAGCAGATTCACGCCGTCGTACGTGTAGGCAGCCGTGAAGTCCGGTTCGACCCCAAACCGCTCCTTGAACCGGCGCACGAACGCGGTTGATGGCTCAGCGGCGGCCGATGCATCCCACAAGAGTGGGAACACAACGCTACCGGCATCTTCTCCGGCGGTGTCCGCGAACGACCGAAAGTTCATCGCGGGCCCACCGAAGACGGGCACGTGCAACCCTGCCCGTCGCATCGTGGAAAGAACCACCGATGCGTCCAAGGGACCGGCGATCAGGGCGATCACGTCCGGCCGGGTTTCACGGATACTCACCGAAAGTCGGTCGCCGTCGATGCCGCCCGAGTTGAACTCCAAATGCCTCGCGGGGAAAATTCCGCTCCCTGCCAGCGCCGCCCGCAACTCCGTGGTGAACGCCCGCGAGTCATGATCCGTGCACGACACGAGCATCAGCTTCTTATCACGGGCGCGCAACGCCAGAGCCTTCGCGAGCGTGGACGCCAGGAAGTGGTCATCCGGCACGCACGAGAAGATCCACGGAACGTTGGCCAGGTTCGCCGTCTTGTCCGTGCTGACGGGGCTGACGAAGGAGAGGCAAGCCTTGGCGACGATCTGCTCGATGAGGTGGGCCGATGGGCCGTCCGGAGCACCGACCATCGCCCAGACACGCTCATCATAAACCAGCCGCGTAGCGTCTCTGACACCCGTACCCCACGGGTTCCGGGACCAGCTCGCGAGCAGGCGGAACGGTCGTCCGTTGTAGCCGCCCTCGCGGTTCGCCTCCTCGATCACAAGCGTTGCAGCCATCCACATTTGCCCGCCTGTGGCGTGCTTGGGATCGGAAGGTCCATACCAGCCGATCTTGACTTCTTCGATAGTGTCGGGTGGTGGCACTTCCCGGCCGGGACCGTGGTACTCGGCCTCGTGCTCACGGGCATCGAAAAAGGGCGCCCGTGTTGCCCGGTCGCGTTCCCGTGGCGGCGTGGACAGCCGAGTCCGACGGGGTGCGCCGGCGGTCTCGACACACCCGTTGACCCCGAGAAGGATGATGAGAAGAGAAGGGAAGAACGTGCGGGCCACGGTTGTCATCTATCGGCCTGACGTAAAACGAACTTGTTCTACTCCGTCACTACCGTCTTTCGGGTGACTCGGTCGCGTGAGTGGATCTCGCCACGGGGAACGTCCCAATCCTCGCGTGAGTAATAGTCGAACTGCCCGCTCTCGACCTTCGCGAAGAAGACCTCACCCAGGTCATCAAGGCATGCACTGAGCGGGATCAGACCGGTCACACCCTTGTGCGGCGTCGGACGATGGGCGATCACGTCACGAATCTTGGCCCGGTTCAGACCGGCGGTTTGGATCGCCCAGATGAGGATGTTCATCCCGTCATAACCGTGAGCGGCGTAGGTCTCGGGCTCAACGTCGAAGCGAGCGCGAAACGCCTCGTGAAACGCCTCAACGTCAGGATCATCTCGGGTCGGGTCCCACGGGTATACACCGATGACGCCCTCGGCGTTTTCGCCAGCCAGTTCAAGGAACTCGTCCGACACGCACCGGTCACAGACGAAGAAGGGTTGATTCATCCCCATCGCCCGCATCCGATTGAGGATCAAGGCTCCCTCGGCTGCATCGCCCCAATGCACGATTGCCTCGAGACCGGCGGCCTTGAGACGTTCGAGTTGGAGCGAGAAGTCCTCGCCGCCGACCTGATAGGCCATCTCGAGCACGATGGGTTTCTTCAACCGTCTGGCGCCGTCACTAATCTCGCGGACGCCGAACCGGCCGTATCGATTGCTCGCCCGCATGATCCCCACGCGCGAATACCCCATCTTGCGGTAGATAAAATCCACGAGCAGATAGCCCATCTGCCGATCGTCGCCAATGCAGCGGATGACCCAGGGGATGTTCGTCTCGATGAATGTCGGGTCCGTATCACCGCTGTTCATCATGACGATCTCGGCCTTGAGTGCCACGCGGATGGCAATGTGGCTGTTCGCGCCGTCGATCGTGCCGAGGATGGCCCACACCTTGTCCCTATAAGCCATCTTGATGATCTCGTTGCCCGAAGCGCCCCACAGACCGTTATCGTTCGAGATGACCAGTTCGAAGGGGATGTCGCGATCCAGGTATCCGCCCTTCCGGTTGGCCTGCTCGATGGCGAGTGTGCATCCCTTGAGCATCGCGCGCCCCAATATCTCCTCGTGGCTCTTCCCGCCGGTCGCGACCGATACGGTGGACTCGATCGGGCCGATGAACCCGATCTTCACGGTGTCCACATGTTCGGGCTCCCGGATCGCCCGACCGGGGCCGGTATACTCCATCTGCTCGAGGAAATGCTCCTTGAACGGCGTCACGTGACGGAACGGCTCGAGGTCCACCGTCGACCCGGCGTAGTTCGTATCCTTCTGCAGTTCGAGCTTCGGCACCTCGTACGGTCCGACGTCGATTGCTTCCAGAAGCCCGGCCATCGCGTCGTCTTCCGGCGTCGCGGATGTCCCCGGCTCCTCAGCCGGACTTAGCGCAGCCGCCAGACACACGGCCAGCATACCACCGACGCCGGCAAGCCTTAGAACCGACCGTTGCGTGAACATGATTCAAACCTCCGTTCGTCTACTCACCCCTGGAGACGCCGATTTTGTGCGACCGAAGCCCCGGATAATAACCGTCGCCAATCGCGCGTCCCAGCCCCTTGGAAGTTCCGATCCAGGCATCGTTCCCATCGAACTCCACCCACAGAGCGTAATTGTGCGGAAGGTTGGGGCCGGTCTCGACCTCCTTGATGATCCTGGTCCCACGTTTGATGACGGCGCTGCCTCTGTTGTTCTTATGGTCGGACGCGTAGACCACCCAGGTGTCCGACGCGAAATCAGCCAGTACGCCAACACCCTTGTCAGTGCAGAACCAGGCTTCGTTGGCGCCGCGCCCCTTGACGGCGTTGTTGAAATCACTCGGGAGTCCCGAGTCGTGGGCGAACAACCCTCGCCAGTGCCGCCCGTCGTATCGGCAAGCACCGAAGTAGGTCGTCACCCACAGCACCTTGTCCGTGTAGCTCACACCGGTTGTGATGACATGGACGATGCCATCATCACGATAGAGATCGATCTCCATCTCCCCGTCGGGGTCGAGGTAGTCCTTCCATTTCCCCGCCGCCACGTCGTATTCCAGAACACCGCTGCCCCATACACCCAGGTAGACCAGACCATCGGCATAACACACACCGTAGTTCCAGATCTCCTCCATGGGGGAGTTCTTCTCGGTGAACATGGCCCATTCACCCGTGACCGTATTGTAGCGGCTCGCTCCGGCTGTCGTGGCTGCCCAGACGTTGTCATTCTCGATAGCCACGCCATAAACCACATCATTAATCAACCCGCTGTTAAGTTGATGGAAGTGATCAAAGCGCCCACCGCTGAACCGGGCGAGCCCGCCGCCGAAGAGGCCAAGCCAGACCTCGCCCGTGTTGGCGTTTACGTCGATGGCGCCCACCGCGCGCCACGGCAACCCGTCCTCCTCGCCCCACGACCGGATGTTGCGAGTCCTCTTGTCGAGACACGCCAACCCGCACTCCGTACCGATCCATACGCGCTCCCCGTCAACCTTGACCGCGAAGATGTGGTCGTTTGGTAAACCATCCTTGGTGGTGAAATGTTCCCACTTCGAGTAGACATAGGGCATACCCAGCGGATCGGCCGTATCGCCCTCTCCTCCTTCGGTCCCCGACGTCCCATCCACAGCCCGAACGGCCATCGACGCCATCACGAAAAGGAGCACTGCCGAAGCGGCGACACGATAGCGCGCCATGTTCAATCTCCACATCAACCCGCCTCTTTGACGCATGTCAGTTTACCATACCTACTGCCGTTTCAACGAAGGTTGTTCCGCTTTCTTCCCCCCTTACCAAGGGGGGATTGAGGGGGGTTCATGCAGACGGAGAAGAACCTCCCCCAACCCCTCCTTATTAAGGGGGAGGAAGAAACACCATTACCTTTCTGGAAACGACACTACAAGGTCTTCAGATACTCGATCAAGTCATTCAGCTCGTCTTTCGTCATATCGTTCGAAACCCCGTGTGTATCATAGGGGTTGAACATGGTCCAGATTTCCTCCAGCGTCTCGGAAATACCGTTATGCAAATAGGGCGCCGAGTCATAGATGTTATTCAGATGCGGTACGTCAAAAACGGACTCGTGATCGAGCCACATTTTGCTGCCGATGTCCCGTTGTGTCCGATCGGTGTAGAGCGGTGGAAAGTGACACGTAACGCACCGGTTCTCCAGAGGAATGACCTTGCCGTCGTTCGTCATCGTGCGCTCGAAGACAGCCTTCCCCCGTCGCTGGGCGGGTGTGAGTTTTCCGCCAACCGGTCGATAACGGTTCGGTGGGCGAGGGATCGTACATATGTAGTTGTCCAGCGCGGACAGCTCCTCCGGCGTGAAAGGGTCAATCCGAGTGAAGAACACCGCCAGCCGCGGACCACACTGCCGCTGAAGGCTCGGGTTCGTGCCCTCCCATTTGAACGGGGCGGTGTCGAGAATGCCTCGAAGGGTCCGATTGTCCACGGGGCTGCTTCCAATCCCGTCCGGTTCAATGTCATAGGTCAACCCGTCAACGTGCCCGTCCGGATGGCACGAATGGCATGAGAACTGACGGCGGAACGTAACATCTGCACTATGGAAGAGCCGCTCGCCGTAGCGGACCTTGGTGATCTCCTCCGGTCCGCCGAGGCCGATTCGAGCCACCGCTTCAAGTTTCCCCACGTCAATAACCGTAATGGAATCATCCAGCGCATTGGCGATGAACGCGGTCTGCCCGTCGTGGGAGAACAACACGCCCCTGGGACTGTTCCGTACGGGTATGTGTTTCACGATGAACTCGGTGGGTTTACCGAGGTGGTTCGGCAGAACGTGTTCGCGCTCGTAGTCGGAGGCACTTGTCAGCAATGCGAGGAGCTTGTCGATATCGATCACCGCCACGCGATCGGAACCGCTGCTGGTGACGAAGGCGTATCGGCCGTTCGGGCTGATGGCGACGTCGGTCGGATCGGGAAAGCACAGATGCGGCTCATCGAGCAACACCTGGTCAACCCGACCGTCCCGCCGGATCACGCCCAGACCGTTCGTGATCGTCCAGCCCCGAAGCAACCGCGTCATGGGAATCAGGTTCTTCGTACGGTTGAGCGTGACGAGTGCGAACTCGCCGCTGGGATGCCAGGCAATGCCCTGCATGAGATTGGCACCGGGAAAGACAACACGGTCTTCGACGACGGCGCGCTGCGTGTCAATGAGCGTCACTTCCGACATGGAGGGCGTTCGGAACTCGACGAATCGCGACAGTGTATTCGTGACGGCGATTCGGCTGCCGTCCGGTGACAGGGCCAGCGACCAGGGTCCGCGGCTGGCCGTGAGACGCTTGGTCTCCTCCAGCGAATCCGCATCAATAACCGAGATGCTGTCGGCCGAGGTGTTCAGAACGTAGACGGTCTGACCGGTCTTATCCGTGAGCACGCCGTGAGGCTCGTCCCCCACCGGAATGGTCCGCAGCACGCGGCGCGATCGTGTTGCGATGACGCTCAGGCTATCGTCGAGACGATTGGTGACGTAGGCCAATAAACCATCGGGGCTGAAGGTCACGTCCGTGGGCTGGCCGCCGCACGCGATCTCGCCGACGACCGCGCGCGCAGCGGTATCCACGATGATGACGGAATGCGACGCCTCGCACGCCACATAAAGCTCCCGTCCGTCAGGCGTGAGCGCCATATTGAGCGGCGTCTTGTAACGCAGTTCGGGCGTACCGTCGGGTTCACGCGCCGGATGTCTCGGATGGGCAATCCGTTCCAGGGCGGTCTGGTAGTCGAACTCCCGTCCGTGGGCACCGTCATGGCATCTCATACACGTCGCAGGCGTGACGGGCACAAGGCCCGCGCGTGCGGCTTCGTCAGCATCCGGCATGACGCCCTCGGTAGCGTATTCACTGCCCGGCCCGTGACAGCTTTCACACTGGACGCCGCGACGTTGATCAAATCCCTCGCAAGAATGGGCGCCGGGTTCCCGTACACCTGTAGTATGGCAACCAAGACAGCGGGCAGACGCCTGCGGATCTCCATGGACACCCTTGCGCCCGGCGATCTCATAACCGGCCTTGGTGGCCAATACGGCATACGCCCCCGCATGCCCGCTCAACCGCCACTTGCTGAACTGAAACGCCCTCGCGGGGCCTTGATGACATTGAGCACAACGCATGACACCGATGTATCCCGGATCGCCGCCGTAATGCCTTGCGCTCCGCTTTGTCGAAGTCCCAGCCTCGCTCGTGGGGACGACATCCATGCCGGACAAGTCGACGATCTCCGTGCAGATCGCTTTCATTTCCTTGTTGATGTCGAGCTCAACCACGTCGAGCACGGCAAGATGCGAACCCTTCGTGTTATGGCACATCATGCACGACCGCTCGCTTGGCATCTTCAATCCGCTTTGCATGGCCAGCTCACGATCGGCCATGACCTCGGGATCGATGTATTCACTGCCAGGGCCGTGGCACCGTTCGCACTGCACGCCGTCCTCGAGGAAGAACGTGTCCTCCCTCTCCCATGCCTCCGTATCCCACGCCGTGGCGTGACATCCCAGGCAGTTGGCTGCCTCCTGCGGCTCCTCGGGAATCCCGCTGTACTCGGCAATCCTTTTGGCCCGGTCACTCCAGAGCGTGGCATACGCGACCGCGTGCTTGCTCGCCCACCAGTGGCTGAGCTGATGACCCCCAGGACGGCCGGCATGACACCGTCCACACACGCTCGCCCCGACATAGATGGGATGCCTGTCGGAGACACCGGCATCGGAAGCCCACAGAGGTGCGGCAAGCAGCGCCGTCGCGGCTGTCAGTCCCATGAGCCAAGACGTGGAACCGCGCACCGAAAGCGGGTGCAATCTGACTGACCGTGCGCAATCGTGCAGCGCAACGCATTCCGACTCACCGCGCGGGCTGAAGCCCGCGGCTCGCGCCGCGTGCAGGATCGCGCGCGGCAATTTGGAAAAGACTTTCCAGCCCGCCCGCCGACCGACTGGAAAGTCGGTCTCACGGATCTTGCTATGGCCACTACGTCTTCCCCACATCACTTCCCATCCTGAACGATGTCCAATATCCGATCCGCTTCGACGTCGGTCAGGGATGTTGCCCGACCGTCCGGCCAGCGAATCTCAATTCGATCAGCCCGCGTCGCGCCGCCCAATCCGAAATGCGCCCGCGAATCGCTCTGCGAGAGATAACCCGTCACGGCTGCGATCTCGTGTACCATCCGCATCGACCCGACGGTAACGGTCACGCGCGCGCCGATTGCAACGGTACCGCTGCTCGCAAGCTTCGGAACAACGGTCAGCCAGTGATTCCGGTTGCCGCCATCGTTGCGAAGCAGCCTCGGTGACGCATTGATGTTCATAATCAGCAAATCGATGTCACCGTCATTGTCATAGTCGGCGGAAGCGGCACCGCGGCCGACGTACTTCCGCCTGAAATAGGGACCCGACCCATCGGCCACATCAATGAACCTGCCATTCCCGCCGTTGCGGAGCAGCACGTCCTCCTCGGTGAATTCATGGTGGGCATTGCCATTGGCCACAAACACGTCGAGGTAGCCGTCATTGTCATAATCGACCAGCAACCCACCCCAACCCGTGTACTGCCCGCACACGACGGCCAGGTTGCTAGGCGCCGTTAGGTCAATGAACCATTCTCCCTTGTTGACCAACAGGCAACCGTATCCCATATCGGGAATGTAAACGTCGAGCAGACCGTTGCGATCCACATCACCTATGACGGGGCCCATCGAGGAAGCACCCTGTCCGCCCTCCCCGAACGCGAGGCCCCACTTCAGGGCCTCGTTCTTAAAGCCGCCTTTACCGTCATTGATGAAGTAGCAGTTGGGCGTGGCATCATTGGTAACATAAATGTCCATGTGGCCGTCGTTGTTGAGGTCCGTAGCGACGGCGCTCATGGACCGACCGTCAGGGAAAAAGAGTCCGGTCTGCTTCGTGACGTTGGTGAACGTCCCGTCCCCGTTGTTGCGGTAGAACCGGTCTGGCTGGGCCTTGTAGCTCAGCGGACCGGGATAACCGGCCGCCGGATAGAAATCACGGAACTTCCCGGCATCATACTCCAAGTAGTTCGCAACATAGACATCGAGGTCGCCGTCACGGTCATAGTCCAGCCAGGGAGCGGATAGGCTCCACAGCGGATCGGCGAGCCCCGACTCGGATGAGGCGTCCGTGAATGTGCCATCGCCGTTGTTGCGATAGAGCACATTAGGGCCGTAGTTCAGGACGTACAGATCGACATCACCGTCGTTGTCATAGTCAACGGCCGACGCACCCATTCCAAAACCGCGATCGCCGACGCCGGCCTTGTTCGTGACGTCGGTGAACGTGCCGTCGCCGTTGTTACGGTAGAGGGCGTTGGACAGGTTCCCTCGCAGATCACGACCGAGGTTGTCGTTCACCTCGCGCCGCCAGCACCCGTTGAGGAAGTAGATGTCAAGGTAACCGTCGCCGTCGTAGTCGAAGAAGGCACAGCCCGGACCGGTCCCCTCGACGATGTTGCTCATGTTGTGGTCGCCGTAGCTGTGCCTGAAGGTGATACCCGCGCTTTGCGTCACATCCTCAAACACGGGCAACGCCTGCTCGGCCGCCTGCACCGATCCAAGGCAGCACCCAAGAGACATCCATAACGCAGCTCGAAGCATCATTCGTTGTTCTCGCCCTTGTTGATTCTGCCGGCATCGCCCGTGAGCCCCTCCGGTCCCGGAATACCGTCGAAGTGAGCCCCCAAGTCAATCCACTCCACGAACGTCATCTTCTCGTCATCGCTCAGCGGCTGCGCTTCCGGCGGCGGACATGCCATACCCATCCAGCCGCGATCGTACGTCGCGTCCCACGGCCGCGACGTGTTCCGGCCGAAGAGCCGCCAGATCAGCGGGCTGGTCCTGGCCCGGCCGGGGTGCACGTACTTACCCGTCACGGGTTCGCCCTCACTGCGCAGGCCGCTCGCCTCCGCGAGCAGGCTCACGTACGCGCGGTTGAAGTGGGCCACCGTCGCATCACCTAACCCTAGCGCGGATTCCCGGCCATTATGACAGCCCTTGCATTTGGACGTGAGAATTGGCATCACATCGCGCCGGAAATCCACGTTGCGGCGGTCCTCGGCTGGAAACGTGAGGTCAACGGCCGCCTTGCGCAACGCCAGGACAAACCGGTTTTCCGGCGTCAGTTCCGGGTCCTCGTGGCAACCGACACACCCGCGCGGCTCGCGGTGCTTCGCCCAGATCCATCCGCAGGTTTGCAGCGCCATGCCGTTCTCATCCAGCGTTTGAAGCTGAACCGGAAGATCGGCAGGCAGCTCAATCTGGAATGAGCCGTCCTCCTCGACGGGAACGACGCCGAGCAGCCGCTTTTGCACAACGGGCACGAGCGAGTTGACGCTCGACCCCGGTCCGCTGACGCAGCCCTTCTGCCTACCCGGCAAAAAGACGGACTCGGCGGAGGTGGAAAGCGGTACACCCTCGATGACGCGAACCCGCCGGATCATTCCCGGGCGTAGGTGCCGTTGCACGCCTGGATCGGTGATGTACGCGTTAAGGCAATACAGCTTACCCGTCGGGTACTTCTCGTTCACGACGCTCGAGCGCCCATCCGGCTCGACGCGAGGTACCAGCGCGCGAGCGTGGATGTCGTGGAAGTCGGGATCATCGAAGATCAGCCCGGCCCACCCGGTCCGCGGGTCAAGGCGGTACACGGCGTGCGTGGCGCTGCCGTCCACCGGTCGCCTGGACACGAGCAGCGATCCGTCCGGTAGCGGCGAGGGGGAATGGTACAAGACAGTCGCGTCATGCGTGATCCGTGTGTGGGAGTGGAAATTGCGGCGTGTCGTGATCGAGGCGAGCTGTCCCGCGCCATCCCAGCCAACCTTCTCAGCTTCGACAAACACGACAAGTCCATCCGAAGTCGCGCAGGGCATGTGCTTGATGCGCGAGCCTTGGTCACCGCAATACAGGGCGTAGTCCGCTCCATCCGTGTTCACACCGAACAGCGACACCCGCCCGTTGAATCCGCGACGAAGATCCGCCCGCTGCCAACTCGCCAAGAGCACCCGGCCGTCCTGCGCGAGAAACGGATCGAAGTCATCGCTGAGGTTCCAGGTCAAGCGACGCTCGCTGCTGCCGTCCAGCCTGCAGCTATAGAGGCTCGTCGCCGGACCGCAACCGTACTCGTTCATCGCGCCGGCTGCATCACTGACGAACATGATCTGATACCACGGCTCGGTTGATACAATCGTGTACAACGTGGCCTGATAGGCCGGGCTGCGACAGTTGCCGAGGTCTCGCGTGATTCGGCGAGCATCGGTCCCGTCCGCGCCCATCTCCCAGATGTCCCACGGATCGTGCGGAGCGCGCTTGGCAGCAAAGAGGAAGCGCTTGCCATCAAACGAGACGTCGGCTCCGCTGGCGCTGCTGAACCCACCCGTCAGCACGCGCGTTTCACCGGATGGATCGATCCGGACGATCCGACCGCCCTCGCCATAGCCGCCTCGCAGCATACCGCCGCAACGATCGGGCCGGCTTTCCGAATCCGGGTGTGCGGGAAGCTGCGTGAGGATGATTGGTGAATCGACGTGGTGCGCGACTTGCGCTGGATCGTCCGCCCTATCAAGACCGGTAACACCGCCGACCGTCAAAGTGATGACGGCCACGTGCAGGCTAACGCATCCTCTCCGCCTTCCAATCATACCGTAACGTCCTTTGCGCCGGGCGGGCTTGGCGGTGCAGTCTTGTTCCACATCCGCAAGTTTATCCGAAGTGGGTTCTCGATACCAGCGCGGCCGATACGCCGCTTTCCCGACGCCACAACCGTCGTCCAATCACCGCGCCGCCGGGCGGACACCATCGTCGGCAACGCACGTTACGGCCTCGACGAGCCTGACGAAATCAGCGTCCCCGTTGTGCAACCGCCCGGTCGGGTGTTGTACGTTTCGCGGTATCGTCGAAGCTCCGGCGTGTCGGGGTAGTGCTCCGAAGGCGCGTAGGGATAACCGGACATCCCGTGAAACGGCAAGGGAGTCACGGTCTCGGAGAACTTGGTGTTCAGGTCCCCGTCCTTGACCCAGCCGTCGGCGTAGAAAATGAAGTCGCGGGTCCAGCCGGCCGGCAGCTCCGGGAGCGTCGTCGCGTCGAAACGCATCGAGAGTTCGTCGCCGGGTCCGAAGATGACGTACATGTCGTCAGGGCGGTCCAGCAAGGGCGTCACGTCGCCATAGCGCGTCATGAACCCTGCGGGAGGACTCCACGAACCGATCGGGCTCACATCATGGTAATCGAAGCGTTCAAAGCCGAATTCGTCGCGGGTCATCTTCGAGAAACCACGATAATGCAAATCCGCGCGGGCGACGGGCAGTTCCGTCACACGGCAGCGGACGGCCTCATCCCGCGTGGACACGAAGATGCGGTCGAAGTACACGCGCATGTTCGTGGAGAGTCGGACGTGATAATCGTCGCACAGGAATCGTCCCGTCAGATCCACCGGTATGATGAGTTCCTTACTGGTCGGCAAACCGACTGAGTCGATCACCTGATGCCAACGGCCCCGCTCGTCGCGGATTTCAAGGGTCAGCGGAGCGAGCTCGTAACGCGGGTCCTGGCCGATGGCTATGCCCACGCTCGACTCGGCCCAGTAAATCCAACTGTCGAGGAACAGAACGATCCACTCTGCCTTTGACAGATCGCCGAGGTCGAGGACGAGGGAATGCGGTTCGGCCAGGCCGTCATACTGCTCGATCAGCGGGAAGGTAGGGAAACGCCCGTCACGTTCCAGAACGAGAGGCAGGACATCGACACCGCGCTCGTCTACGGCGGATACCGGCGCCCGCCGCTCCGCTACCGCAAAGAACTTATCCTCCGGTGGTGGCGAGCTAAACATCTCGTTCGGGATGACCTCAAGTTCCGTCGGGTGGTCTACCACGCGGAGCGTGATCTGATCTGCGTACGTGATCTCACGGAGTTCCTCCGTAAGATGGAGTTCGTAGAACCCATCTCTCGGAACTAGTTGATGGGCGTCGATCTTGGTGAGTTCCGTGTTATCCAGGGGGTAATAGACGCCTGGGGACATGGGCACGCCCAGCGGACCGATCCCGAGAATCTCATTGACTAACTCAAACCCGGTCCCGTTGTAGGTATAAAGGAAACCACACGAAGCGGAGACCTTGACATACTGAACAAACGGTACGTCCGTATTGATCGGCGGGTTGACGACGTTTTGGGCCTGTCCGTTCGACCACGTAACCCGCAGGACGTCGACGCTGGAGAGATCACCTAAACCGAAATGAACCCACCCGTTGGAAGCGGTCTGTTTTTGGTAGTGACCGCCCGAGGCCACCTCAACCAGGGCGCCGTAACCGCCACGATTCACCTTCTTGCCCACCAGGCACACGTTCATCCAGTGTGCTTTCTCGCCCCCTTGATTCTCAAGGAGGCGCAGCCCCCCCCGACGCATAAGAAGAGCGATATCCTCGTCGCCGTCCTCATCGAGGTCTCCAATCGCAAGATCGGCAATCTCCTCGAACGCATCAGCCAGACCCACGAACGCGGAAACATCGTGAAACTGCTTCGGCCCGGCACAGGCCATGAGCGCCAGAGACCGGCCTTCGGTCCCCGTCAGAAGGATGTCCGCCCAACCGTCATTGTTGTAGTCCCACACGTCGATCCGCCCGACTCCCTTTTCGCGCAACGCATCCGGCAGGGCCAGCCGCGTACCGGTGAAGTTGGCTCGCCCGTCGTTCGTGTAAAGATAGAGGTTCTTACCTGCCGCGAAGAACAGATCCGGATGTCCGTCGCGGTTCACGTCACGTTCGGCCGCCGCACGTCCGTTCGTTTCGAGCGGGGGAGAAAACGATCCCCCAGGCTCAAACTTGCCGCCTCGTGCATTCAGGAATAGCACACTCGCGGCATCCGCGTTGACCACGAACAAGTCCGTGTCGGTGTCTGCATCGAAATCGGTGAACAGGACGTCATGGGCCTGCGAGCAGTCCACGAGCAATCCGGCCTCATCCGTCTGAACGCTGAAGGTCCTATTGCCGTTGTTACGAAGCAGCGTATTGAACTGTCCACCAAAGTCAGCAGGCAGTGCAAATGTCTCCTTCTCGGGCACGATCGCCAGTTCCACACCATTGACCACGAAGATGTCCAGATCATAGTCATGATCGTAGTCTAGGAAAACAGCTTTGCGCCCAAACTGCGGCTCCTGAACGTTGGCCTGTTCGGATATGTCGTCGTATTTCCACTCCACGACGCTCCACGTACCCGTGACCTCGCGAAACTGATCCGCCACCCCGTCCTTGAACTTCTCCTGATAAACAAGAGCGACGGTAGCATCCGAAGCCGCATTCGGGCCGGACAGCTTGCGTATCAGGACGTTGTCAAACCGAGCGATCGAATGTCTCCCCGCCAGGCCCACGGCTCCCGCATTCAGCGGTTCGGCGTAATCGTATGAAACCTTCTCGATCCAGTTGCCGGTTTTCTTCCGCAGCAAGGTGACCGTGTGACCCAGGACGCGCAGCCGCAACGTGTATACCTCTCCTAGAATCAATCCCTCATCGAGGCTGGCATCATTCACCCACGAACCGTTGTAGTGACCAATGACCCATTGCCCCGTGGTCATGTCGGTGCCGGCGAACTTGAAGTCATCCGGTCCGCTATAGTCAAAGACAATATAGGCGTTGTTGTACCTTTCTGCGGCTTCAAGCGATTCAACATCCGCCTCGACCTCAAACCCTTCCGACAACGGCCCCTCGAGTTCCACAACCGCAATCCCGTAGTCGGTCTCAGCCTGCAATCCGTCGAGCTGAAACGCGCCGTGCCCCTGTTTGCGGTAGAGGACGTTTGGACCGTAGTTCACGACGTACAGATCCAGATTCTCGTCCTCGAGTTCCACACTGCCCCCGTCATCGTGGTCGAAGTCACCGAAAATCGCCGCCATCCCCATGTGCGTATCGCCGACCCCGAAGCTTTCCGTCACATCGTCGAATTGCCAGTTACCCTGGTTACTGTATAGCTGATTCGCCGACGCCTCGGCATTCGCTGAGCAATTGACAACGTAAATATCCAAATCCCCATCGCTGTCAAAATCACCGAGGGACACAGCTCCTCCCACGGCCGGCACATAGAGATCACGGGCGTCCTCCTCCCTATATTCGTCCTTCCGAAACTTGCCGGGAAGCAGAGGTGGCGCGGCGGTCTTCATCGGCGCAGCGAGCCCGGCCCGAGCGGTCACGTCCACAAAGCGGACCTTCGCCCCAGGCTGAGGGACAAGGTCCCGCGTCTGTCGGGGAGCATCGAGAATATAGGAGTACCGACTGCGCTCGAGAGCCTCTGCCGTCTTCTCCGACTCATCGATGCTACCCCTCACCAGATCGAAAACCTCTTTGTGGCGTTTCACATTGTCGACCTGACCCATATTACGGTAGAGAATCATCAACTGGTAATGGTAACTCGGGTGCGTCGGCCGCAGTTCGACGGCCTTCTTGAATGCGGCAACCGCCTTCTCTTGTTCTTTCAGAAACTTATAACACACACCCAGATTATAGTATGCTCCCACGCACTCCGAATCGCGCGCGGTCACCTCCTCCAAGCATTGGAGCGCTTCCTGAGGCCTGGCCAGGCGTTTGTAAACGATGCCCATAACATAGGCTGCAGCCAGTAATTCGGGGTCGCGGTCCCGGGCTTCCTTCAGCGTGACCAGAGCCTGCTCGAACTTCTCCGCACGCATCAGGGTAAGCCCAAGGTTGAAACGGTCCACGGCTGAATCCGGGGCCAACGCGATACAACGCCGAAACTCATCGGCCGCCGGTATAAACTGCGGAGGCGTCTCTGCATTCTCATAGTAGGCCTTACCGATCAACCGCCGGGCGTCCAGTTCCTCAGCCACTTCTTTGTCGGACGGCATTGCGAGCACAACGCCTACCAAGGCCAGAACACCGGCTCGCAGTAATGGCATCTCGATGACTCCTATGCGCCAAACCCGTTGGCTTGTCCCAGTCAGCGGTCAGCAAACGGCTGACTACTGAAAGTACCGTCTGATCGCCCTAATCCACCCATACGCTTCTAAGATCCGTATCAACAGGGTCCTCCAAACCGCGCAGGCCCCGAACGTATTCGATCAGCTCCGCCCTATCCTCGGACTTGCTGAACAACTCGAGACGCATTTCCATTCCCTCGCGCCCGGGATACTCCTTCAGTCCCTGCTCCCAAGCTTCGCGGGCTTTCTGCAGGTTCTCCTCAAAACCCTCCTCCCGGTTCTTCACGTAGGAATCACCAAGCCCGACATACCCCAGGGCGAAGTAATCTCGCTGCTTCTCCGCAGGCAGGGCCTTTTGCATGGCAATTAACTCGGTGAAGTCTTTGATGGCCAGCGGGGCGTGGTTCAGCTTACGCGGCCAGTGCAGGTGGTTCATGCCACGGATGAACTTGGCCGTCCAGCACGCCGGATCTATCTCCAGAATCCTGTTGAGCTCGGCCAGGGATTTGTTCGATAGCTTTCCCTGGCTGACGATTCCCAATTTGGGATAGGGCATCTTATCCACATAGGACAACGCCTTGTTCAGGCGCGGCATAACCCTATCCGGGTACTTCTCAACGAGGCTCTCAAAGAAACGGATCGACTGATCGAAATACGTTTGCCCATACCGGCGGATGAGGGTCCGGTACGTGTTGCTGTATACCAGAGCGTCCGGATCGACGTGGACGGCGCGCTCCAACTGATCCAACGCGGCTCGCTTGCGATCCTGTTTATCGAGCAGCATCCCAAACTCATACCGGAGTTCGGGATCATCCGGGTTTCTGTCGATCCTTTTGATGAAGTCGAGATACTGTTGTTTGAAGCCGAGCATCTCGCGCCAGTCAATCGGTTCGACCTCGACTGTGGCCGCGCTCTCGGCCTTCTCCTTTTGCCTCTTGAGTTCCATCTTCAGGGCCGCGATCTCAGCTTCCTTGATCACCTTCCGCTCGTCAAGAAAGCTCTGCGGGGTATTCTCGGTGAACTTGAGAAGTTGGTTGGGTTTGATGTTCTCGAACCTCTCCAAATATCCGGTGGGCCAGCGGATCTCCATGGAGTCAATGGTCTTGCGTTGACCGAGGCCGAAGTGCAGGCGGAACGGGCACTGAGAGTGTCCACCATTCCCTCCGTATAGTTCGCGGATCATCAGGTGTCCCTCCGACACCAGCGTAACACGCGTACCAATGGCGTCTCGGTTGCAGTTCGTGCCGGTGAGTTCAAGTTGGAGCCAGTTGTTCTTGTTTCCAATGTCGTTACGGTAGAATGTGCTGTCCTGACCCTGATTGGAGATATAGACGTCGAGATCGCCGTCGTTGTCGAAGTCAGCGATAGCCAACCCCCGGCCGTCGCGAATGTCTGCCAAGCCAATCTCCTCGGCGATCTGGGTAAACACCTCATTCCCGTCATTCCGCCAAACGCGGGAGGTTTCGTACCCGGAAAACGTCGAATCACCCATCCACGGCCAGTTTTGGGCGTCGATGGGATCGAAACCGGCCTGCGTTACCGAAGTGGCCAGTTTGGTAAAGTATTCATCGCCCGGCGTTCCGGAGATGTAACCGTTGGCCACCATGATGTCCAGGTCGCCGTCGTTGTCATAGTCCCAGAATCGCCCCGCCCAACACCAACCGCCGTCATACACCTCCGCTTCGAAGGAGATATCGTTGAAGGTCTTGTCGCCCATGTTGCGATAAAGTTGGTTACCTTCCTTCACATACTCCTTCGTCCAGATATTGGCAACATAGAGGTCAAGCCAGCCGTCATTATTGAAATCGCCGAACTCAATGTTCATACCCTTGTATGTGTCCCACCCGATCGCCTCGTCGGTGACGTTGGTAAAGGTCCCGTCGGCATTTACGCGATAGACACGGTCCTGGCCGAAATCGTTGGCGTTCGCGAGGTCCTGGTCACCATCGTTGTCATAGTCCGCGGCGCCGGTGTCCAGAGTCCAACCGGAGTCATCAACGCCCATCTCCTTGCTGACATCCGTGAACGTCTCGTTGCCGTTGTTGCGATAGAGCACATTGGCCCCGGCGTCCCGGGCGGTTTCGAAATCCTCGTGCATGGTCCGCGAGTTTTCCAGGGCCCACAAATGCTCGTGGCGAAAGTAGTTCCCGACGTAGAGATCGAGATAACTGTCGCCGTTGTAGTCGAACCAGATGGCCGCATTGCCGTTGCCCCAGTCACCGACTCCGGCCTGTTCGGTTACGTCGCGGAAGGTCCCGTCGCCGTTGTTACGATAGAGAATGTTCGGGCCCCATTTCACAACATAGAGGTCCAGGTGTCCGTCGTTGTTGTAGTCTCCCCAGACGGCATCCATACAGGTACCGCGGTTCTCACACACTTGCAGCGATTTGCCACGCTTTCTCACGGTATAGGCCTGTCCGATGCAGGTGACGCGCCATTCCTTGCCCGCTTCCAGCACCAGAACCGTTTCTTCGCCACCGCTAAGGGTAATGTTGTGCTTCAACAACTCCTGACGCATCCGGTCGGAGAGAATGCCCTTGTCCAGATCACCCTGAACCTCCGCGGTCATCGTGAACAGCACGGGCTGATAGTTCGGCCCGTCCAGGCCGACCTCGGCAGCGACATCCGTAAACGTCATGTCACCGTTGTTGCGGAAGAGCTTGTTTGGCTTGTCCAACCTCGAACTGACCACATAGATGTCAATGTCGCCGTCCCGGTCGTAGTCGGCCGCCGCCACCGATGCCCCCACCGAGGCCATCCACGACATGATGCACTCCAGCTTCGGATCGAGCACACATTTGTGGTGCCGGAAGCGAACGCCGGCCTTATCGGTGATATCGACGAATGCCTTGGCGCTCGGTTTCGCGTCCGTCTTCGGGTCGGCTGACAGTGCCGCGGTCGCGACACCGAGGAGCACAAGATTCGCCACAAGCACCGGCGTTACGCGAGAGCCGCATTGCCAACGTGCGTCCATTCGCTTCTTCTCCTTTGAATGATCGGCGTCATCCGCCGCTTCCGGGGCCGTGTCTTGACGGGGAGAGCGCGAACTTCTAGCTTACGGACGGCGTAGTGTGGCGTCAAGGCACGGCTGTAGATCATCCATCGAGCGGAACCGGTCGGACCACAGCCAGGGTTCTCGTCCCACCGTCAGTTCCCCGGATGGACCATCTATACGTTAGTCCGTAGAGCCAAGATGCAGCGATTTGACGCCGGACCGATACTTCCTATGCGCAGCTACTTTCGTTTTGTTACCTCACATCCTCTGCTGATCTTGTGCATCGCCGCCGTTGTCGCGCTTGTCCTCGGCCCGTTCGTGGTGAACCTGGCCCGCGATACCAGCCCCGACGCCTTTATCCCACCGGGCCATGAGGCCATGGCTCTCAAGAGGGAGGTCGAGGAGTCCTTCGGCCTGTCCGAGCCGATCGCCGTCGGCGTGATCCGCGACAAACCAGGTGGCGTATTCAATCCGGATACGCTCGCGCTGATCCGGAAGCTGACGCAGGATATCCAGCAACTCCCCGGAATCGAACCCGGCGACGTGCTCAGCCTGGCCACCGAATCCGGCGTCTTTTTCGAGGATGGCGAGCCGGGCTTCGACCGGTTGCTCAAGGAGATTCCGCAAACGCCCGAGGCGCTCGAATCGCTGAAGGATGAAATCCTGGCGTATGAGCTGTATCGCGGCACGATCGTCGCCGAGGATGGTTCAGCCGCCTGCATCCTGATCCGTCCGCGCGGAGATAGGCGGGCCGACGAGATTTACCGGGGGTTGGCGGACCGGTTGCGCGACTTCCCCGTCAACGATGAGCGACTCGTCGTGGCGGGCGAGGCAGCCGTCCGAGCGTACATGGGCTCGGCCGTCTCCGACGACGCCCTGCGGATGAACTTCATCTGTCCGATCGTGATGGCCGTGCTCATCATTCTGGCCTACCGGACGGTTCGCGGCACGGTCCTGCCTCTGTGCGTGATCGGCGGAGCCTCGGTCCTGGCGTTGGGGTTGATGGGCGCCGCCGGCGTGCCGATCTACATCGTCACCAACGGCATCTTCGTCATCATCATGGCCTTGGGCGTAGCCGACTCCGTCCACCTGATCGGCCAGTATTACGAGGAGCAGCTTGACCTTCGCGGCCGCGGCAAGCAGGAACTCATCGTCGATGCCTGCATGGCGCTCTGGTATCCGGTCTTGATCACGTCATTGACCGATGTCGCCGGGTTCTTCGCCCTGTATCTCGCCGGGGTGATGCCGCCGATCCGGCATTTCGGTTTGTTCACGTGCGTCGGCGTGCTGGGAGCTTTGGCATACTCTTTCACGGTGGTTCCAGCCGGTTTGATGATCCGGCCGCTCGCGATGAGCAACCTCTTCCGCAGGCGCAAGACCGAGGTTGACCGCGCCGGCGCGCTGAACCTCATCGCCTCAACGATGATCAGACTGGCATCGTTTGTCTTCCTGCGACGCGGGCTCGTACTGGGTCTGGGCGCGGCGCTGATCGTGCTAGCCGGGGTCGGGGCCTCCAAACTGGTCATCAACGACGCGCGGATTCTCGCCTTCAAGGACAACCACCCTATCGTCCAGGCGGCCGATGCGCTCAACGAGCGCTTTGACGGCACGAGCCACCTCAACATCATCATCACCGCCTCCGAGCCAGGGGCTCTGTTGCGGCCCGAGCTGCTCCGGCGAATTGATAAGCTTGAAACCTTCACGGAGACGTTGCCCTTCGTCGGCGGTACGCACTCACCGGCGGGGTGGGTGAAACGTGCGCATCAAAAGATGCACGATGAAGACCCCGCGTTCTATGCCATCCCCGAGGATGAACTCGATACGCAGTTTTACTTCGACGTGCTCGGCGCAGACACCTCCCCCATGGCCCGCTCACTCCACGAGGTGATCGACAAGACCTACGCGCGCGCAAACCTGATCGTCCGTATGCGCAGCAGCGAGTTCATCCATCAAAGAGCGGTGATTCAAACCCTGCAAACACACCTGGATAAGCACTTCGCAGACGGACCGCTACGGGCCAAACTGGCCGGGCGCGTCAACCTCGACTATCACTGGCTTCGCCTGATTCGCACCAGTCACATCCGAAGCGTCGTTCTCTCGTTCGCGTGCGTGCTCCTGCTGACCGGGTTGATGTTCCGCTCGGTTGTGGCCGGCGTTCTGTGCAGCCTCACGGTCGGCGTAGCCGTTCTGATCAACTACGCCATCATGGGTTTCGGCGACATCCCCCTGGGAGTCGGAACGTCGATGTTCGCCAGCATCGCAATCGGAGCGGGCGTCAATTTCCCGATCCACATGCTGGATCGGTTGCGGATCGGCCTGCGCGATCCGGACGCCGACCCGGCTGAGGTGTTCCGCAGTACCTTCGCCTTCACGGGCCGGGCTCTGTTTTTCACCGCCTTTGTCGTCGCGGTCGGGTTCCTGCTGCTCTGCGTCTCCGAGTTCCGCACACTGGTGCGGTTCGGCCTGTTGATCGGGATCGGGATGATCACCAGCTTCCTCACCAGCGTCACGCTGCTACCGGCCGCCGTGGCCGCCTTCCGGCCGGGATTCGTGTGGAAAAGCGCGAAGCCGACGTCAACTTGATCGCTCACGCGCCTACTCCCTATTGACCTCGCGTGCGCGCGGGCGGTAACCTGCGCATTCACGTAGCAGAACAGATAAGCGGTCGGAGTCCGGGACGGTGCATAGCGCCAACATAAAACTGCCTTGCGTGGCGGCGATGGTCGTCGCCATGTTGCCTTGTGCGCTTCCTGTGTTGGCATGGGACACCACGATCCCTCCAACACCGAAAGTCGAAGCCAAGCCACCGGAACCGCTATCCGGTGATCCGCCGGTACTGTTCACCGACGTCACCACCGAGGTCGGAATCGACTTCGTCGAGACGATCGGGGACGATCGCATGACCAATATCGTCGAGTCCACGGGCGTGGGGTGCGGGTTCCTCGACTACGACGGCGACGGGTGGATGGACATCTACCTGGTCAGCGGGTGCTGGAAGGCCGGAATATCCGACCCCGATCTTGATCCGAAGACACGTGACAAGCTCGTCCGTGCTACCGATCGGCTTTATCGAAACCTCGGCGGTTCGGGAACGGTCCGGTTCGAGGACGTCACCATTCGCGCCGGATTGAACCGACCGGGGTATGGCATGGGCGTTGTGGCGGCTGACTATGACGGTGACGGCGACCGGGATATCTACGTCACGAACCACGGTCCCAACTTCCTCTACCGTAACAACGGCGATGGAACCTTCGACGAAGTGGCCAAGGCCGCCGGCGTCGACGACCCGGCTTTCAGCGTCGGCACGGTCTTCCTCGACTACGACCGTGACGGCCGGCTCGATCTCTACGTGGGCAACTATCTGACCTACGATCCGGGCGACACGCCCGAGCACGCCCGGGACATTGTCCGAAGCCCCCTTGCCTACACCGGGCAGCAGGATCACTTGTATCGAAATAACGGCGACGGCACGTTTGCCGACGTGACCCGTCAAGCCGGCCTCGAAATCAAACCGATCGGCCGGGCCATGGGCGTCGGAGCGTTCGACTACGACAATGACGGTTTCCTTGATGTCTTCGTGTCCAATGACGCCATGGAGAACTTCCTCCTGCACAACAAGGCAAGCCGCAGCGCCGCGGGTTTCGAGAACGGCGCGCTGCTCGCCGGCGCGGCCTTCAGCGAAGCCGGAGACGCCGCCGCCGCCATGGCGGTTGAGATCGCTGATTACGACGGCGACGGATGGCTCGATGTCCTCGCGCCCGACATGAACCTGTGCTGCCTCTATCGGAACCTGGGCGGCCGAATGTTCGACGACGTAGCTGTCCAATCCGGCCTGGCTGTGGTGATGAGCCGCCATCACGGTTGGGGCGGCGTACTGGCGGACTTCGACCTCGACGGCCATCTCGATGCGTACATCGCCACCGGAAACGCCTGCCACCTGGAGGGCCATCCTGATCGACTCTTTCTCGGCGACGGGCGCGGACGCCTCCAACACGTTTCCGATCAGGCCGGCCAAGCCCTCGGAACGAACCGAGTGAGCCGCGGGGTGGCCCGCGCGGATTTCGACAACGATGGAGACGTGGACCTCTTGGTCAACCACCTGAATGATCGCCCGGCGCTGCTGCGAAACGATACACTGCGTCGCGGGAGGCATTGGCTGACCGTCGAACTCGTGGGTCGAGCCCCCAACCAAGATGCGATCGGCGCCGTCGTCAAGGTGATAACGGGGAACCGAATACGGATGCAGCCACGATTGTCAGGCGGCAGCTACCTCTCGAACCATGATCCGCGCATGCACTTCGGCATCGGCGCGGCAGACGAAATCGACCGTATCGAGGTGACCTGGCCCGACGGATCGAGCAAGGTGATCGAGCACGTGGTGTCCGATCGGCGGGTGATCATTCATCAACAGACGGCAACGCAGGCCGGAGTGAAGTGAAAGTATACTCGTGCTCCAACAGCCTTGGACTCTCCAAGACCGAATGATCGGGCGTAACGTGTCCGGACGAATCACGCGCGGGAACATACACAAGAACGAGACGGAACGGTACTATGGCGATATCCGAGGTAGTTGCGATTCGATCGGGGTAGCGGATGCCCCGGTTCCGCCCCAAGGGCGTCAGCGGATCAGCAGAGCAATCACGAAAAACAGGCCGACAGCGGAGAAAATGAAGCCATGGCAAACGCAGAGAAAACACGTATCGAAAAGGCTCCCATCGAGAACAAGAACGTACTGAACGAGGCCTACGACTATCCGAGCAAGGTCTCGTTCGTTCGTGGGATGCGGGTGGACCTGGATAATTGCGTTATGTTGTTCATTTCCGGCACCGCCAGTGTCAACGAAGAGGGTGAATCCATCTATCCTGGTGATGTGAAGGCCCAGACGCGTCGCACGCTCACGAACATCAAGGCTTTGCTCGAAAGCGAGGGGGCCGATTGGCATGACATCGTCCGGACGACCTGTTATCTGGCCGATTTCAGGCTCTACGACGATTTCAATGAGGCGAGAAACGCCTTCTTCGAAGGGGAGAAACTCGACCCGCTCCCGGCGAGTACGTGCATCGAGGCCAGGATTTGCCGGCACGAGTTGCTCGTGGAGATCGAGGCCATCGCCATGATTCCGAAAAACCGCGCGAAGTAAACGCCCGGCGAGGCTGTTTATCAGTCTCAATGAAAAAACGTATATTAGGTAGTAGAAGGTTGAAATCGCAAGACCAAAGTGGTAGCGTATGTAGTGCGGGTCGTCGAGAGCGTAGTCCGACGCCGCATCGGTGGGGACATGGAGGCATTGGGACCCTGCCTGCCCGGACGGGCGGGAAGCTATCTTTGTATCTCCCATCACCGACAGCAGCTTGCGCGGCGCCGCTTGGCGTCTTGTCACTGGCTCAACCGGCCTCGCACTTGACGGAATGGAAGGGAGCCGCCCGGACACGCGATCATGCCCGCGTGTCGTAGCGGGAGGGACGAAACATGATTGTGGTGATGAACCCAAACAGCTCTCGGGAGCACGTCGACGACGTCGTACGGCTCCTGAGCGGTATGGGTGTCAACAGCCACGTCATCGAGGGAAAGTCACGCCGCGTCGTCGAACTCCTTGAACTGACTGAGCAATTCGATCGAAGCAGCCTTGAGCGTGCGCCCATGGTCGATGACGTGCTCGACGCCCCTAAACCCATCCTGGCGGCCGGTCGCCTTGGCGGCAATGGCGCCGACCGAACCTTCGAGGTTCCCGTCGGCCCGCGGGCCGTCATTGGTGGCACAAAGCTCGGCATCATCGCAGGCCCGTGCAGCGTCGACAACGAGTCCTCCCTGATCGATACCGCCAAGGCCGTGCGCGACGCCGGTGCTATCGCGCTGCGCGGCGGAGCCTTCAAACCGCGGACCTCACCCTACTCCTTCCAGGGGCACGAAGAGCGCGGGCTTGAGATGCTTGCCCACGCGAGAGAGGAAACCGGTCTGGCCATCATCACCGAGGTCATGTGCTGCAAGCATGTTGATCTCGTCCAACCCTATGCCGACGTCCTCCAGGTCGGCTCTCGTAACATGCACAATTCACCGCTGCTCAAGGCCGTGGGCGAGCAGGAAAAACCGGTCCTGCTGAAACGGGGCTGGAGCGCGTCACTCGAAGAGTTTCTGCTCGCAGCCGAATACATCATGCTCGGCGGCAACGAGAACGTGATCCTCTGCGAGCGGGGCATCCGCACACATGAGGAATACGTCCGCAACACGTTGGCGTTGGCCATCGTTCCTGAGATCAAACGTATCAGCAATCTTCCGATCATCGTGGACCCGTCACACGGTACCGGCCGGGCACATCTGGTCGCCCCCATGAGCAACGCAGCCGTCGCGTGTGGCGCGGACGGTCTGCTCATCGAGGTGCACGTCTCCCCGAAGAAGGCCTGGAGCGACGGCTCGCAAACGCTCACGCCCGCTCAGTTCCGCGACTTGTTGAAGCGCCTCGCCCCCATCGCCCAGGCCATCGGCCGCGAGCTGTAGCCCTCCGCACCGCCACCGACTCCGTCCATCCCATCGCCCGCGCCGTACCACGACCGGTATCTCAATCCCATCGATGGGTGCCCCATTCTTCAATGGGTGCCCCATTCTTCGCGGAGCGAAGGGTGGGGGACGAACGGTTGGTCGAGGATTGCAGGGTGGGCATGGCCCACCATCGGCAGCGATGTTTTTGGTGGGCGGTGCCCACCCTACTTGCTTCGGCCGCTCACTCTGTCCCCCACCCTTTTCTAACGAAAAGGATGGGGCACCCGCCCGCGCCGTACCACTACCGGTATCTCAATCCCATCGCTCGGCGGCACGGTCACCGTGCAGGAGCGGAGCACAAAAAACAAACCCTTCACACACGGTCACCGGTCGAGTAAGTTCCCCGTGTCCGGCCGAAGTACCGGATATCGTGCCGGACACCGTACGAAGGACGCGCGGAGGGTCGCTTGTCACCCTGTATTCAAACCACCATGACCGGTACGGAAGGGAACATGCCATGACGTTGACACGCCAGAAATCGTCGGTGTGGATTGTCGGTCTTGCCGCACTTTGCACGATCGCGGCTTGCAGCGTTACGATGCCCCCCAACGGGGACGCCACAACCGGCGGGAGCGGGCTCGACAATGACTGGAACGAGGATGGCGGTGTGGAAATCATGTCGGGTTGCTGGCGCGTCAGCTTCGAGAACGCCACCAGTGACAACCCCATGTTTGACGACTCGCCTTTTGACCAAGATGTCATCTACCAGTTTGACAGCCTCGGCCGGCTCGAGCGGTTGTGGGGTGTGTACGGCGAGCCGACCGCTGAGGGCATCGAGCTCACCGAACTGATACGCTTCACTTCCCCAAACGCCGGCCCCATGGCCGAAATCCTTATCGATGTCGGGCAGAACGTCTCCGCCGGCGAGGACGACGCACAGGTGACAATACGCTGGGGATTCGACGCCCTGGTAGTTCTCGAATGCGAGGAGCTCGGCACGGGGTCTTCCAGATTCGAGATTCAAGACGCCGTGCTCCTCGGAAACCCGCCAACCGGCTTTGGCGACGCCTCCTTCGAGCAGGTCAGCGAAACCACGGCTACAGGGCCCTTCGGCACGCCGATGACGATAACGCAAACGGTAACCGGAACGGCTTCAGCCACTCTGGTCTCCTGCCCGGACACGGCGTCGCCCGAGGTGGAGTCCCAGGAGGAGCACCCCTTCGTTCCCTGCGACGGCGACGATGATGGCATGTGATACCTCTTCGACGCCGAGTACGTCACGGGCAGAGTAGGCTACGATGGCGCGTCTGCGTAACACTTCTCCGGGAGCCGGTAGAATCACCGTTTCCGACGTTCCCAGACGTTCGATAGGCGTTTCACAACCCGGGACCACCAGTTGCACGTGAAGGCGTGGCTCCAGTACGTCGCAATCGATTCCCGGCCACTGGTTACGCGAGACACCACCGGACGCCACTCAACTGACGCTTCGCCGACGCAGAGTCAAACTTGGCTGTACATCCTGGTGTTGCTGGTCCCCGGGATCACATCCGCTCGAGTGCGACCGACCGTGGGTCACGGCCTCACAATGAGTCAGCCATCCAGAATCTTGCACTCTCACACGTCACGATAGGCTACATCGCCGATCGAATCTGCGCGCTTCGCACCCGGCAATGCCACACCCACGCCACCCTTCCCATCGGAGACCGATTCTGCTATCATCCACTATTCAGAAGTGCCCACTGGAGCCGCCAACACGCGTTCCCTTCACACTGTGGGCACCGGGGATGGTCTAACTCAATGCACCAAGGAGGCCAATCGTGAAGCGAATAACAGGAACCCTGTTGGCAGTAATTTGCGTACTCGTATCCTCCGCTGGAGTAACGGCGAAGGACGACGTGAGCTCCTCGCAAGCGATGCGTAGCACGCTCGACCGGTATCCCGGTCTAAGACTGCAGACGGACGGCGTGCATCAGAAGATGGTCTACGGTCGACCGATGACCACCGGCCGATCGGCCGTCGAATCGGCGGAAGCGTTCGTGCAGGGCGAGGTACGGGCGTTCGGTGTGCAGCCGATGGACCTGCGCCCGGAGGGCCTCGTTCGTGACAGGCGGCACACGCAGCCGCTCGTGTACGATCGACAGACCGGCAAGTACAAGTTCACCCTCGTGTATTACACGCAGTTCGTCGGTGACATCCCCGTCTTCCGATCCGATCTGAAGGTCCTGGTTCGCAACGAGTCGGACTTCCCCGTTGTCCTGGCGAATTCGTCGCTCCACGACCTTGGCGACTTCGAGGTCGACGCGCGCGTGGTGGATGGGCGGTTCGACCTTGCGCAGGACGCCGTCCTGAACATGAATCCCGACATGATCCACTTCACCGAGCCCGAGATCGTGATCTGGGCCGGCGTCGATGACATCGTCGTCGAACCGCGACTGGCCATCCTGTTTGAAGCCGTGGATGACAGGACCGACGCGAGTCACGAGGAACTTCGGTTTCTCTGTGATGCGTTTACCGGCGAGATTCTCTACGAGGAAACTCTCATCCACTTCGTCGACGTAACCGGAACCGTGCAGGCCATGGCCACGCCGCCTCCAAAGGCGAACATCTGCACGGAAGAGGAACTGTTCGTTTATCCGTGGGCGAGGGTGGAGATCGTAGGCGGAACGAGCGTCTACGCGGACGGCGACGGGAACTTCACGATACCCAACGCCGGCACTTCCGATGTCGATGTGCGGTCCTACGTGGACGGGCTGTACTTCTCGATCGATAACCGGGCCGGCGCGGAGGAAACGCTCACTGCCTACGACGTCTCGCCGCCGGGACCGGTTGACTTCATTCACAACGAGGCAAATACGAACGACCACATTCTGGCCCAGACCAATATCTATGTCTCCGGTAACGTGGTCAGGGATTGGGTTCTTGCCCAGAACCCATCCTTCCCCGGTATTGCGACGGAGACGGGCGTGCCGACGGTCGTGAACCGGACTGACCTCTACTGCCCGTGCAACGCCTGGTCCAGCAGTTCTGACGGTTCCATCAACTTCTGCCAGCCCGGCGGCAGTTGCCCGAACACGGCTTGGCAAAGCGTGCTCAACCATGAGTACGGCCATCACGTGATCGACTTCACCGCCAGCGGCCAGGGGGAGTACGGCGAGGGCATGAGCGACTGTTTCTCCGTTTTGCCGGTTGATGATCCGAACCTCGGCTACGGGTTCTTCGGCGACTGTGATTCCAGTCTGCGCACGGCCGATAACGATTGTCAGTACCTCGAGGTCGGCTGCTCGACATGCGGTAGTGAGATTCACGACTGCGGGAAGCTTCTGTCCGGTTGCGTATGGAGCATTCGTAACATCCTCGTCTACTTCCACCCGGATTACATGGATATCTTGTCCAACATCACCGTCAACTCGATTCTACTCCACACCGGCACGGGCATTGACGAGCAAATCCCAATCCACTTTCTGACGATCGACGATGACGACGGCAACATCAATAACGGGACACCGCACCGCAGCGAAATCTGCGCCGGGTTCTCAGCGCACAGTATTCCATGCCCGCAACTGATCTCCATCGGCTTTACCTACCCGAACGGTCTTCCCGAAATGGTGGCGCCGGGCTCGCCGACGGACATCGAGGTCCAAGTCGTATCCATCGGGGGCTCGCCGCAACCGGGCACGGGTAAGATCCACTACTCGGTTAACGGCGGGGCATTCGTTCACGTTGACATGGCGCAGGGATCCCCGAACCACTACACCGGGACGATCCCAGCGTGTTTGTGCGGCGATACTGTCGCCTTCTACTTCAGCGCCCGGGACAGCTTCTCCTCCACGGTGAACGACCCGCATGACGCTCCCACGGTCACCTTCTCCACCGTTTGTGCGACAGGCAGCGCAATCGTCTTCACCGACGACTTCGAGACGGATCTGGGTTGGACGGTGTCGAGCAGTGCGAGTGACGGCAGGTGGGATCGCGGTGTACCGGTCGACTGTGATCGAGGTGATCCGCCGACCGACTACGACGGCTCGGGACAGTGCTACCTCACCGACAACAGCGCAGGCGATGGCTGCAACAGCGACGTCGACGGAGGATATACACGGCTTATCTCGCCGACCCTCGATCTTGACAACGGAAACGCCAATATCCATTTCGCTCTGTGGTACACCAACGACAACGGAGCCTCTGCCAACAACGACTACTTCTATGTCCATATCTCCAACAACAACGGGGCAAGCTGGACGCTCGTCGAGTCGATCGGGCCGAGCACGCCGGGCTATCAGTGGTTCGAGCACGAGTTCCTCGTGAGCGACTACGTGACACCGACGAGCCAGGTCAAGGTGCGCTTCGAGGCGTCGGACGCCGCGTCCGCCGGTTCGGTGGTCGAGGCCGGAATCGACGACTTCGTCATTTCGACCTTCGACTGCGATCCCGGTGAACCGACCTGCGAGGACGGCATCTTGAACCAGGAAGAGGATCGGATCGACTGTGGCGGACCTTGTCCCGACTGCGTCTGTCTGTCCGACGGCGAGTGCAGTGATCCCCTCTTCTGCAACGGCGTCGAGACGTGCGATGCCTACGGTGTCTGCCAGGACGGAACCTATCCCTGCGGCGACCAGATGTGCGATGAGGTTAGTGGCTGCGTCGATTGCGTGTATACCGAAGATTGCGACGATTTCAGTGTCTGCACGGACGACACATGCGACGCGGGCGCGTGTATCTTCACTGACACGACGCCGGCGGGTTACTGCTGTGCTCCGTCCAACGGAGATCTGACGCTGATTGACGACGATGACCCCTGCACGAACGACGTCTGCAACGCGAACGGCAGTGTCAGCCATAGTCCCAACTACGATCCGCAGGTCAATTGCTGCGATCCGGCGACGGGCGAGCTGACGCTAATCGACGACGATGACGGCTGCACGGACGATGTCTGCTACGCGGACGGTAGTGTCAGCCATGATCTCAACTACGATCCGCTGGTTGATTGCTGCAACTCGTCCAACGGCGCCCAGACGCTGATCGACGACGGGAATGAGTGCACGGATGACACGTGCAACGCGGACGGCAGTGTCAGCCATGATCCCAACTACGATCCGCTGGTTGATTGCTGCGATCCGTCCAACGGCGATCTAACGCTGATCGACGATGATGACGCCTGTACGGACGACGTCTGCGGCCCAGGCGGCAGCGTCACCCATGATCCCAACTACAATCCGCTGGCTTATTGCTGCGATCCGACCGATGGCGATCTGACGCTGATCGCCGACAGGGATAACTGCACGGAAGATATCTGTAACGCGGATGGTAGTGTCAGCCATGATCCCAACTATGATCCACTGGTTGATTGCTGCTATCCGATGACGGGCGATCTGACGACGCTCGATGATGGGAACGATTGCACGGACGACCTATGTGACCCGGTTACTGGAGAGGTGACGCACCTGATCCTGACGCCGTCGGCCGTGGGTGAGGGCGCCCGGGCCCTGACAGTGACGCCGCAATCGTGCTCGGGGCAGGTGGCTGTACTCGTGACGTCGCCGGATTATCCATGCTTGTCCATGTATGTGGATGCAGACGGGATGCTGGTGGGGACCCCGGTGATGAGGATGCCCGCGGAGTGGGCCGACGTTGCCGTTCGCGGTGAGTTGATTGTCCCGTCGTCGACCTACACGATCCAGTGCTGGGCGTCGGACGTTCTGTCGGAAGCGGTCTCGGCGACGACGTGGATGTGGGGTGACGCGGACAATGACGAGGACGTCGACATCGACGACATCTTGCTGCTTATCCAGGCGTTCCAGAGTGATTTCAGCAATGTGACGATGGCAGCTGCCGACCTGTCCCCGTGTACGCCGAACGGTGAGATCGACATTGACGACATTCTGTCGGCGATCGCCGGGTTCCAGAGCAAGCCGTACGCTGATACGGGCTGCCCGATCCCGTGCGAGTAGGCTTCTTGGCTCGCGGCACGGATGGACGAACCCGGCTGAGGGATTCGCTGCTCTATGGAGTCTCAGCATCGCGGCGAACGGTGCTTTAACCCATCCACGAGGCAGCCGTAGCCAGACTGCAGATGCAAGGAACCCGAAGGAGAGGTCCTCGCGCATTCTCCCGGTCAAAGGTCACCGGCTGCCCAAGGGGGACCGGTATCTGCAACTCATTGTCGGTGGGCGCGGTGACACCGTCACCGAATCTGCTATCCTGTCAAACGACGCGTCTGGAGCCGTTACCGTGATTGCGTATCGCATCCCCCGCGTCCTCGCTATGCAAAGGGACTGATAGGGGCGGTCGCTGCACGTTTTCACAGAGCGGTGTAAAAGAGAGCGCGACTGATTCCGCCCGGTTGAGCGCGTCCGGCGTAGGACGAGTCGGGTAGACGCCGCTCGGTACGGAGAGCAACACATGATTCGGGTAGCCGTGGCCGGTGCGATGGGGCGAATGGGGCGGTGCCTGTTGGAGCTCGCTACGACGGACGAGCGGTTTGCCGTCGCAGCCGCCTTGACCGAACCACAGGATCGCGCGATCGGGACCACCCTGCACATCGGCGATGCCGTGATAACGGTACGTGACAGACTGGAGACAGTATGTGACGTGCTGATCGATTTCACGGCGGCTTCGGGCACGATCGCCTGGCTGGAAGTCTGCGAGCGGCTCGGGGTTCCGATGGTCACGGGTGCGACCGGACACGACGATAAGCAACGCGCGCGGTTGCGCGAGGGCGCCAAGGTCATACCCATCGTAACCGCGCCGAACTTCAGCGTGGGAATCCATCTGATGCGGTCGATCATCGGACGTATCGCAAGTCAACTTGGCGATCCGTTCGACATCGAGATCGTCGAAACGCACCACCGCCACAAGGTCGACGCGCCAAGCGGAACGGCGCTCGCCCTATTCGATGCGCTCGCCCGGGCGAAAGGTCTTCCGCGCGAATCGGCGGCTGTCTTTGGTCGTGGCGGCCGGGTAGGCGAAAGACCCAAAGGACAGATCGGCGTGCACGCCGTGCGTATGGGTGAGATCGTCGGGCAGCACGAAGTCCACTTCAGCGGGCCGGGTGAGACGCTGACCGTCCGCCACACAGCCCACTCACGAGACACGTTCGCTTCCGGGGCGCTCCGGGCCGCCGCCTGGGTGGTTAGCCAATCGCCCGGCTTGTACACGCTTGACGATGTCGTGGCGTGAGGCGGTCTGTTCGCAAGACCGCAACCATCTACAACACCGACCCTCTGCGGTGTTGACCGGGCCGTTTCCTGTGGGGCCGGCATTCCATCCGGTCGAGGTCTATTCGTATCTCAGCGCCTCGACGGGATCGAGCCCGGCGGCGCGGATGGCGGGGTAGATACCGCTGACGATCCCGATGGCGGCGGCCATGATCAGCGCGACCGCGATGATCGAGAGCGGCGTGGACGGCTTGAGGACCTGCGTGAACTCGCCCAGGAAGTTGGCGATGGCCCAGCCGCAGACCACACCCAAAGCACCGCCGAACACGCTGATCGTACTTGCCTCGATCAGGAACTGCTTGAGAATGTCGAACCTGCGAGCCCCCACGGCAATGCGCACGCCGATCTCGCGAGTGCGCTCCGTCACGGAGACCAGCATGATGTTCATGATCCCGATCCCGCCGACGACAATGGAAATCCCGGCGATACTGTAGAGCACGACGGCGAAGATCTTGGCCACTTGGGCGAACTGCTGCTTGATCTGCTCCTGCGTAAACACGATGAAGTCATCGGGGGAACCGGGCTTGATGCGGTGGGCCGCACGAAGGGTCCTCTTCACCCGATCGATGCAGGCGGTCAACTTGCTGCTGTCCACGCATTGCACTACGAGCAACGTGAGATAACGTGCGCCGAACATGCGGGCCATGGCAGTGGTCAGCGGGATAACGACTTGCTTGTCCACCTCGAGGAAGCCGAGCGTCCCCTTCTCCTCCATCACGCCGACAACGATGAAGCTCTTGCCGTTGATCTTGACACGCTCGCCAATGGCGGAGCGATAGCCGAACAGGTCCTGGGCGATCTTGTACCCCAGCACACAGATCATCGCGCTGCCACGGACGTCCTCGCGCGTCAGAAATCGCCCGGACACGACTTCGTAATTGTTCATCCCGGCGTATGCTTCGCTCGTGCCGAGGACCGTTCCGATGACGTTCCTTTGATAGTACTTGATCTGTCCGCCGCCCTGATACTGCGGCGCAACAGCCTTGACCAGGTCGGGATTCTCACGTTCGATCCGCTTGGCATCCTCGGGTTTGAGCGATGAGACGGCCACGGTTCGCCCGCGCTGCTGCTCACTGCCGTTCACGATGATGACCTGGTCCGCCCCGAGCGCCTCGAAGCGCTCCATCACCTCGTGTTGGGCGCCTTCGAGGATGGACACGGCTGAGACCACTGCGCCAACCCCTATGATGACGCCGAGCGTCGCGAGGATGGAGCGCAGCAGGTTCTGCCGAAGACCGTTCAGCGCCATGAGAATGATTCGCCAGTGAAACATCGCAGGATCAGTCCAATCAACCTGCATGCAGGCTAGTACCGTTTCCAGAGAAGATAATGGTGCATCTTCCTCCCCTCCTTAACAAGGAGGGGCTGGGGGAGGTTCTTTCCCGCCTGAATGAACCCCCCTCAATCCCCCCTTGGTAAGTGGGGAAGGAAGCGGAACAACCTCTGTTGAAACGGCTCTAGGGCACGACCTCCTTTGATGACAACTCCGTCCGACGAGCGGCCTCCTGCCGCAACATCGCCTTCTCGACTTCCATCGTCCGCGAGAGGATCTCCCTGCGCCGCGTCTCGTCCACAACCGTGTCTTCGACTACCCGGCCGTCGCGCATGTGGATCATACGCTGGGCCTGCACGGCGATATCCACCTCATGTGTGACGAGCACGATGGTGATCCCGGACTCGTGCAGCTCGCGGAAGATCCGCATGATCTGCTCGCCAGTCTTCGTATCGAGGTTTCCGGTCGGCTCGTCCGCGAACAGCAAGCGCGGGCTGTTGACAATCGCGCGGGCGATGGCAACACGTTGGCACTCACCGCCGGACATCTCACCGGGCTTGTGTTTGGCCCGGTTTGCGAGCCCGACCCGATCCAGCGCCGCCAGCGCCGTCTTCCTGCTGAAAGCCTTGCGCGTATAAACCAGGGGCACGACGACGTTATCCAACGCCGTGGTCCGGTTGATCAGGTTGAACGTCTGGAACACGAACCCGACGTCCCGGTTGCGAATCTCGGCGAGCTTCTTGTCGCTGAGTGAACTGATCAGTTGCCCCTGGAACTCGACCGTGCCACCGGTCGGGCGGTCGAGACAGCCGAGGATGTGCATCAAAGTGCTCTTACCACTTCCCGACGCACCACTGATGCTGAGGAATGCGCCGGCCTCGATCGTCAGATCAACCCCATCGAGCGCGGCCACGACGGACTCGCCCATGTAGTAGTCTTTGCGAAGTTGGACGGTGCGAATCATCAAGCACTTTCACCAACAAACCGGGAGAAGCCGAGTGAAACAACGGTCATCAGCGTTTCTTGCGGTCCTCGTCCTTGCGTTGTTTCGCCGGGAGCTTCGTGTAGATCGTCGTCCCCTCCGCCAACCCCTCGCACAGCACGTGCGTGTAGGTCCCGTTGCTCAACCCGAACTCGCAGGGAACGAACTCGACCTCGCGCTCGGAGGAGGGTACATCCTTCTTGGGCACATAGGCTCCGAACTGACCCGTAGCCCCCTCGCGGATGGCTTCGTTCGGGCAGAGCAAGACGTTGTCAAAGTGCTCGGACGTGAAGCGCACGTCCGCCCGCATTCCCGGCAGGAGCAGATCCCGATTCTCACTCGTGATTACCACGTCAACGAGATAGGTCACGACGCCGCTGATCGTGCGGGGTTCAGGGTAAATCCGCTCAACCACGCCCCGGAACTCCTGATCGCGGAACGATTCGACGGTAATCACGGGAAGATGCTCCATGGCGCCGGCTGCCTGCTCGAGATCATCCGGCATGGTCACGGTAGCGTCGTGCCCGGGAATCGCCCACGCGGGCGCGATCTTCCGAACCTGTTCGATGTCCGACTCGTCCACCTCCGCGCCGACGATCAGTCGATTCATATCAAGCACCGAGGCGAGCACGGTTCCACCGGTCAACGTCGTCATTCCGCCCTGTATCACGGCACCGATCTGCGTCCGAACGTCACCCACGATCCCGTCGATCGGCGCGACAATGTCCGTTTTCCGAAACCGCTTTTCCGCATCGCCGAGGTTTTTCTGAGCCGTCTCGAGAGTCGCCTGCGATCGCCTGAGCTCCTGCTCGGCGCGCGGGACGGCCCACTGCGCCCTCGCCAGATCAGCCTTGGCGCCTTTGAGCTGCGCCAACTGACTTTCGTACGTCGTCTCCCGCTGGAGCACCTCCTCGGCGTTGGTCTGCGAGGGATCGAGCGAATGAATCCTCTCCAACCTGAACTCGGCAAGCCGGACGGCCTGGGCAAGCTGATCCACCCTTGCCTGGGCGGCCTCGATATCGGCGCCCCGCGCCTGTTCAAGAATGATCCGGGCCATCTCACGCTGCGCCTCCGCCCGGTCACGGTCCAGCTTCGCCCGATCCACGTTGCGCTGTTCGTCATCCCGCTGGAGGCGGATCAGGCTGTCCCCCTTCTTGACCGGATCGCCCGGCCACTTGGCGATCTCGATAACCTCGCCGCTGGCCTCGGACTTGATCTCGACGCGCTGGTGGGGGCGGACCTCCCCGGTGGCGTCGATCGGGAGGGTCAGGTCACCGCGGATGATCTTCTCCGTCTTGCCCTCAAGCGCTTCGATGGAGAGCTTCAGCTTCGACGTGAGCAACACGTATCCCACAACAATCGTGGTCAGCGCCAGAATGGCAATGATGACGTTCTTCATGTCGCGGCACCTCCATGCACGCGGTCAGTTACCACTTCAGCCTGGTCAGCGAGCACTGAGCCAGGCCGACCGACGGCAGGCCATAGCGATTTCAGTGGTCTCGTAGCATCCGACGACCAAGAACCTCCGGGGGAACTTCGGGATTCGGACGCCACATCATAATAGAACTTGTTCTAGGGGCCGCCGCCCCCGATGGCAACGGGCCGTGACGCTTCCTTACAAGGTCTTACCTCAATCCATGCGATGACGCACACGGCGACTATATCGGCGTTGGGACGTTGACGCAAACACCGCTACCGGCGGCGGAAGGCTTGCTCAGGGCGGCGGCGGGGCGTCGGCACGGGGAGAGACACGCACGCCCGCACGGTCGATCACGACCTCGATCGCCCCGAGATCGCCCGTGTTGTACAAGGGGATTCCACCAATAATGTCCTGCAGATCGCCCTGAGTTTCCGTCATCCTTTCACCGCTCGAACGGATCAGGATGCGCGGTGAGACCGAATGGATAAAGGAGCGCGTCGCCGCCCGAACCGCGCCATGGTGAGGGAGTACGAGAACATCCGCCTTAACGCCTCCCCACTCAATGAGTGCCCGCTGCGTGCGCTCCTCGATATCACCGGTCAAGAGAATGGAGTGTCCCGCGTAGCTCAACCGCATGACCGTGGATGTGTCGTTCGTCGAGACTGCATCACTCAGATCGTCCGGCGGAGAGAAGTACTCGAACAACACGCCCGCCATCTCCCACCGTCTTACCGGCCCGCCGAGCCTTTCGATCGGATGGTTCCGCTTGGCAAGCTCTTCGAGGAGATGTCGGGCGGGTGAGCGGGGCGGGCTCCGCGAATCGAAGCACCGATTCACGAACACCGGCCCGGTCGGAACTTCATCGATCACTGACAAAAGTCCGCTGAAATGATCCAGGTTCGGATGACTGATG
The DNA here is from genome assembly GCA_965371725.1 of uncultured Phycisphaerales bacterium. Taxonomy (GTDB): domain Bacteria; phylum Planctomycetota; class Phycisphaerae; order UBA1845; family UBA1845; genus CBDUZO01. Next base: position 4,534 of record CBDUZO010000020.1, on the reverse strand, counting down.
TAGACACGGTCGATTCGCGTGATGCCCCGGTGCCTGAGAAACGGCACGACCGTACCTCGCCCGACATCATAAGGGTCCATGCTACCGGCGTCGCAGAGCACGGCCCCACCGTCGGGCAGCTCCAAGACAACGGCGGAGGCACGCCCGACGGAAAGGAACGTGATTACAAGGCGATCCGACCGCACGGGCCACTGCCAGATTGCGACACCCACCATAAAGACGGCGAAGGTCGCCCTGCAGGACCGTTTGAGCCAGACGGGCGGTGGAGACTTCGCTCCCATCGCGGGAAGTGCGCCCTCCACTCCGTTGAACTCGATGGACGGGCGAAACCGCCAGGCCAATAGCATGAGGAAACAGTAGTAGGACATCACAACCCACCAGGTTGGGGTCGACGCGAACATCGATGCTCCCGGTAGTGAACCAAGAAGCTCCACGACCTCGATCAGAAACCCATCGAGAAAAACGAGCCCTCCGCCAAGAAGCACGCCGAGCAGTGGATGAACCACCGTAAGGATCATCTTCACGAACCCAAGCAGCATCACGAGCGACACCAGCGGCAGGATGATGACCGAGTTGATCGGCCCCCACGGATGTACGCGATGGAAATGGATGGCCACGATCGGCCAGCAGATGAGCCAAGCGGCTATCCCCACGCTGAATGGGAAGAACGTGAGTCGCCAGACAACGCGGCGGACTCGCCAGAGCATGCGGCGCACACGCAATGCGAAGTACGCCCAGCCTGAACTCGTGGGCGCCGCGGCGTCCGTCAATCGTCGATCCATCTCGAGAAACGGACGCTTCAGAACGACCGTCTCGAAAACCCGGCGCAGCCAAAGACATGCCTGTCGCAGTGCCGGTGCAACGTACATGACACCCAACACGGCGGCGAACGAAAGCTGGAATCCCACCTGGTAAACAGTGCCCGGATCGACAAGGATCAGAATGACGGCGGCTGCGGACAACCAGTTCAAACCCGCACGGGGCCGGCGGATCAGGCGGGCGACGCAGTACAGAAGAGCCATGATGGTCGCGCGAAGAATGGGGGGTCTGGGCTCCGCGACAAGGGCGTAGAGAATCACGGTGAGCATCATGACCCACGTGCTAGTGCGCGGACGCAACATCAGCACCCGACAGGCCAGATAGGCGAAGAACATCACAATCCCCACGTGCACGCCGCTGACCGCCAGGAAGTGAACGCACCCGGCCCGGATGAAGAGGTCATTGATGCGCCGATCGAGACGTGAACGGTGCCCGAGGACCATCGCCTCGAGCAGGCTGGCTTGCTCATCCGCTCCGGCGGCAAGATCGTCCGTGAGCATTCCACGAGCGGTTTCCCCGCAACGGGCGCCAACGGCGCGGAACCACGCCGCAAGACCCGTACCGGACGTCGTCATGCCACCGCCAAGGCGTTTGACGTTCTCCCGATGCCTGCACAGAAACCCGGCTGCGATCCCCCGATGGCGATAGTAGCTTGCCCAGTCGAACGAGCCGGGGTTGCGCGGAGGCTTGAAGCGATACAGTCGACCGAACACCTCGACGCGCTCGCTCTCCTTCAGATCAAGAATAGCCTCGTCAACGGTCGCACGAACAAAGCCGCTAACCCGGACAAAGTCCCCGTTGACCCCTTCGATGGACTCGACGCGAAGGAGAAACACGGTCCGCTCCGAACCGTACGTCCATACTCCGAAGGGGTTCGGCGGAGGAGGGAGAACTCGTGGGGCTGAGACCACTTGGCCGCGAAGCCTGGCAATCCGATCGGTCGTGTCGGTATAGTGCTCGATGCTCGAGGCGGGAACGGTTCGCTCCACGCTCAAGTGCCATGCGGCGCCCGTACACACGGACGCGGCAAACACGAGCAGAACACCGAACCGGCTGCGATTGCGCCGAGAAATGCTGATCATCGTCAACGCAGCCAGCACAGCCACGTATCCCCATCCCCACGAACGGTCGAGCGGCCACCGGTGGTCAAGCGTGACACCGACGATCAATCCGGTCGCCACGGGAAGCAGCGGGGCGATCCGCAAGGCGGCGTCCGACAGGCTGAACAGCCGATCGATCAGCCGGGTAGGCCAAGTTGAAGAGTCCGACCGCTTCACACATCGGGTATTTGCCCGTTCGACGCGTTAATGTCAAGGATTTGTCCGTTGAGGATCACGCCGCCCCAGGCCCAGGCCAACGCACCATAAGATGCCTGCACTCGCGTTTGAGAAGACGATCGTTTCACGTCTTCGCCTTGCGAGGAAAGATGGATACAATGGCAGACTGCGTGTTGCGCGGGAGGGTGATGCAATGCACAATGACGGAAACTGCTCTGGCTATAGCGTTTCCCGTTTCTGTGTGCCGAGCCGCGGGCTGCCGCAAGGCGGCTTTGCCGCGCCCGCGCGGACTCACGTGTGCCAGAGGGTATCCAGCGAATGAAACGCCGGAACACAATACCGAGTTTCGCTCTAGAGCAAGCTCTTTTTTCGTGTAGCGGTGAACCAACCCTTTTCTCCTGGGTTTCTCGCCCGGTGCCCGCTACACAAATTCGGAGAGTGCTATATTGGGGGTTGACCAAGGTGATCGGAAGGACTCGAACACCCATGCAGATACTGTGTATATCACTGGTCGTGCTCGGTGCGGCTTGGGGCGGGCTCGCCGAGGCAGAGGATGAGCCGGCAGTCGACCTGGCACTGGGCACGCGCACGCAGGCGGTGATTGACAAGGGGTTGGCCTATCTGGTTGCGGGGCAGCGTGCGGACGGCGGTTGGGAGGCCTTCGGACGATCGCATCCGGCCATTACGGCCTTGGTGGTCAAGTGCCTCGTCCAGGATCAAAAGCACGGCCCGGCTCATCCCGCCGCCAGGCGCGGGCTCGATTTCGTCTTGAGCTTCGTGCAACCCGACGGTGGTATCTACGTCGCCAACGAGGGGATGCGCAATTACCACACGAGCGTCGCGCTGATGGCACTATCCGCCACGAGGGATCCCGCGCACACCAAAACAATCGAGCGGGCTCGGAAGTTCCTCAAAAAGCTCCAGTGGGACAGCGGCGAGGGCCATGAAACATCCAGCCCCTGGTACGGCGGCGCGGGGTATGGTCAGGGCAAGCGCCCGGACCTCTCCAACACGCAACTGATGCTCGAGGCCCTCAAGCAAAGCGGGCTCGATAAGGACGACCCGGCTTACAAGAAGGCCATGGTGTTCATCTCCCGCTGCCAGATGCTCGGTGCCACAAACGATCAGATCTTCGCGGCCGAGAGCGTCGACGGCGGGTTCATCTACACACCGGTCAACGGCGGGGAATCCAAGGCGGGCACGGAGGTGGTCGACGGCAAACCGCGGCTACGGAGCTACGGCTCGATGACCTACGCAGGATTCAAGAGCCTGCTGTACGCCGGGGTGGACCGGGATGACATCCGCGTCGAACGGGCGGTGGGCTGGATTCGACGACACTACACGCTCGACCACAACCCGAACCTGCCCGGCTCGCAATCCAGGCAGGGTTTGTACTACTATTACCATGTTCTCGCGCGGGCTTTGCACGCATGGGGTGAGGAAACGATCGTCGACGCCGACGAGGTACCCCATCGCTGGAGGAGCGATCTATGCGAAAAGCTCACGGCGCTCCAGCGGGAGGATGGAAGCTGGTTGAACGAGGAGGATCGCTGGTTCGAGGGCAACCCGCATCTGGTCACAGCCTACGCGATCCTGGCACTGCAAACCGCGCTGGGGCGGTAGCCTTTGATTCCGTCCGGTGTTTGTGGTATTCAAAGCATGACGCGCGGTTGCAAAGCAGGAAGACACAAGACAATGCCGCCCGAAAATCCCGAAGCTATGGAACCACAAAACACGCCGCCCGATCCTGACGGCGCCCCGGAGATCGAGGACGCCTACGCGCCGGACGAGTCAGCCAACCGGGAAGTGACGGAGGATGAGCCCGAGCTACTCGACCCGGCTTCCCGTGCCCTGGAGGGCGAAACGGCGGAACCGGAGGACGCGGACACCGAAGGAACGCCGGCCGTGAACCTCGTGGCCGCAGACGACGCCACCGGCAAAGAGGATGCCGGGGACACCGATCTGATACCCGACGAATCACAGGCGGAGGCTGATTCAGCGACGGACAGACCGGTTAACTTTGATACCGAGCTTTCAGCCAGACGCGTCGGTATCGAGCTCAAGCGGATCGAGACGGAGGTCCGCGAACTGCTGGAGAACATCGACAGGAAGCGAAAACGCAAGCTGACCGGTTCGCAACGATGGGCCGAGCTCGAGGAGGACATCATCTCGTGGCGTTACACGAGCCGGTTCAATGAGGAGACGCTCGCACATCTGCGGCGCCTGATCACAAAGCGTCACCACCTGTTCGGCCGCCTCTGCTACCTGGCGGGAACCCGCCACACGTGGAATACATAGCACCGTTTCAACGAGGGTTGTTCCGCTGTCTTCCCCCCTTACCAAGGTCGTTCCGCTTTCTTCCCCCTTGCCAAGGGGGGATCGAGGCAGGGCAATCGCATCTAATTTGCTCCTGCGAGGACCTTGAGCAGGTAATCCTG
>CBDUZO010000019.1:0-52283 GCA_965371725.1 uncultured Phycisphaerales bacterium | reverse complement strand
CTTGTCAAGGAGGGGAGGAAGAAACGCCATTACCTTTCTGGAAGCGGCACTAGGAGCCTTTCGAGCCTTTCGCGCGGGGTTGCCCGGCCCGTCGATCGCGCACGTTTATCGGACTTGCCAGTTGCTGCCAATAACATGGCATACATCGATCCATGAACAAAGCGGGCGCCGCATTTAACGGCGCCCGCCCGGGTAAGGTGACCAACTGTGTTTGCAGTCCGAAGCGTCCGATCACTACTCCTCGGCCTCGAGTAGTGCGTGATATTTCTCATACAACTCCGGGTTCCGCTCGGACATGTCATCCTCGTTAGAAAACACCCGTACCAGCTCGGAATCACCCTTGCGGATTCGGGCCTCGATACGCCCGTCCTCCTTCACGGTGAACGAGTGACGAGGCTTGCCTACGTGCGTCAAACCCTTGAACATGGGGAGCTTATGCAGGGACTCCAGGCCCTCGAGGTCGGGAAGGGGCAGCCGATGCGCGGGTTCACTGCGGCCGTCCGAGGCAGCCTGCTCATAGTGCTCCAATGCCTGACGAAGCACATCATGAACGTGTTCCATCGCCTGACTGTAGGCCTCGCCCGCCTCGTTGAGGCGGCCCTCAAGATCAGTCCAATAGATGGACAGGTCGTCTTCCAGCCCTTCAACGTAGAGCTCGACGTCGATGTCGATGTCGTCCAAATCACCAAGGTTCAAATGGACGAACGCAGAACCGCTAGTGCCCTTGTAAAGCTCGTGAGCTTCCGGGTCACCCACAGCCAGCTCCTCCTTGTCGGCGTAAATCGTGACCGTCTCCTCGCCGTCCTCATCGCTCCGCGTTACGGTAATCTCGCCGTCGTCCTCCTGCTCGATGGAGACGGAAACGCCGTCCTGCACCCTGGTAACCGTCTTGACCGAAGTGCGGTTTCCGTCCACGAACACCTGTGTGGAGATGTTGCGGCCCTTCGGGACAAAGAGCGACCGAACCTCCTCGGACAATCCGGTCAACGCATCCAGGTCGCCAAGGTCCTCGATGATCCACTCGCCGTCGGGATCTTGGCGAATGATCTTGCCACTCGTAATGACGCTTTCATGAACCTCGGCGAACGGGTCCAACTTGCGGATCCACTTGATGGCCCCCGTGTTCCCCCGGGAGCCGAGCTCGGCACTGAGCACCTCCTCTTCACCGTTCCGCAGGACGACGATCTCGACCTTGTCACCCGGCTTATAGGAGCCAACCAAACGGCCCAACGATGCCGCATGATGATCGATGTCCTCACCATCGAAGGACAAAACGATGTCATCAGTCTTGATGCCCGCGTGATCGGCCGGACTGTCTCGGACCACGTTCAGGATCACGACACCGCGGTCTCCGAGGTCAAGCTGGTTCACGAGCGCCTTCTCCGGTTCACCCACGGAGACGCCGAGCCAACCACCCGTATCCGACTGACACGTGCCCGCCTTCGCCACCACCCTCAGCGTTCTGGGGCCGCCCTCCACGTTCTCATCTTCCTTGGATGCGATCACGTAGGCGCTGATCGCTGCGCCCGCGGCGCCTCCCGCCGTCGTAATCACATTGCCGTCGGACGACACGACATAGGTGCCGGCAGCCATCTCGTTGTCATCGCCATCCGGGGTCATGAAGACCTCCAGGGTCTTCGCGTCACAACATCCCGCCACGGCGCCACCCTCATCCCCCGCCAGGACCACGACCGCGGTATGAACCTTGGCCTGGTCATCCGTGCCGTCGGCAACGGTCGAAGCCGCCCACGGCGGTAGACCAGTCAACAACATTCCGAAAAGAATACTCTTGATCATCTTTGATTCTCCTGCGTCCAATGCTCGGTCGGCTTCGTCGGGTTCCACTCGACCCTGTCCCGTTCCTATCGAGCTTCCTTCAATATCCGGCTGCAGCGTCTATGCGAACTGATGGACGACTCGGCTCCGCCGGGCCTGTCACAATGCCTAATAAACCTCCGATACCGGTCGATAGGAGGACTTGGCGTTTGGACGCTTGATGGTTCGCACGCGATCCACCTCAATCCAGTAGATCCGACCGTCGTTTCCTATGATCCCGTACGCGTTACGAGCCACGTTGCGTGTGACCTTCCTGCGAGGCACAGGCACATCATTGACCCGCCGCATTACGCTGTCGGCGTTATTCCAGGGCTGCTCCGACCCCACGCGGGGAATCGGTCCCTCCGCGACGATGGGCTGCATCGGACCCGTTTCCACGCCGCCCGGAAGCGTGGTCCGGTTCACTGCGATAGCCAGCAGCGCGGCGGCGATCGCACCGGGAATAAGCCACCAACCACGGTGATAACGCGGCATTCGCCGCATGTTGCGCCCGGCAGCCAGCGCCGTCGGATCCAAGGAAGTCCGTTGCTTGGGGACGGCCCGATCCAGAGCCGCGGCGGCGAGGGCGTCAAGGTTTTGACACTCTTCCATCAACCGGTGAGCATCGGGGTCACGAATGAGCTCGCGGTTCAGTTCGAGCTCCTCGTCCTCGCTCAGCTCACCGTCCAGATGACGGGAGATCAGGTTCTCAATGTCGTGAGGTTTGTGTTCCATCGTTCTTACGCCAGTTTGTCCTTGAGTGACTCGCGCAACAGCCGACGGGCTCGCACCAGTCGCGTCTCCACCGAATCGATCGGCATGTCCATCACGTCTGCGATCTGCCGGTACGACCAATCGTTCAGGTGCCTCAGTACAAAAGGCTCCCGGTACAACGCGGGCAACGCCTGGATCGCCTGAAGAACCTCGTGATGCCGCTCGTGACTTTGGGCAGAATCGTCCGCCGTCCGACCACCCGCTTTCCCGGACGCCTCCAGGTCCGCCGATCGGACGCGGTCACGGCGACGCGTGATGTCTCGACCGGCGTCAATCGCCGCATTGCGGGCCAGGCGATAAAGCCATGGGCGCCAGCGGCCCGGATCACGAAGGTGGCTGATCCGCTCCCACGCGGTCATCCATACGTGCTGGGCCACGTCCTCCACCCGATCGTGGTTCCCCAGGACGCCGAAGATAACGCCCCGGACCCAGCGATCATGTCGGCTTACCAGCTCACCGAAGGCATACGGGTCGCCGCCTCGAATCGCGTCGATTACCGGCTGTTCCGGGTCGCCCTCGCTAGCTAGCGCCATCGTCATGATCACTCCAATAGACGCCCACACCGCCTGCCGCCTGTCAACTCAGCCGTGATTTGCAGGGATTTCCTGCAGACCACGCACTACGATACCGCGTATTTCGCCGGTGCGAAGAGCCTACTCCACGACCGGAACGCGCCGAGTATCCACGATCCCGGGAGCTGGAGAGCACGGTTTCCGGCCCGGGACGCCGGCGGCAATAAATCATGAGGTGTATCGATCAACAACCCTTCGGGCAACCCGTCCGAAGGGGCCGCCCCGGGAGCCCTCACGCCACAGCGGGCGTTGAAACCGATTCCGAGGTGCTTTGGGGCCTGGGTTGCCCGAGGCTTGGGAGCGGAATGGTCCTGCTCTTCCGTCCAAGAGCACGGACGGACGACCGACCAAGAAGTTCCACCAGGTCCAAGAGAAACTCCGACCCGCACGACACGCGGATCGACGGGTTACACTCGACCTGAACAGCCATCCCGTCAGCCGTCTCAACGTTGATGTAGACGGTCGCGCCTCCCGGGTGGGATCGCAGAATCTCCACGAGCCGCTCGAGCGGTGTGTCAGCCGTCACACGCAGCAGAACGGACCTGCAGAACGCCTCACACGTACGGTCCAGCGTGACGACATCGGAGATGCGAAGGGAGGGTTCTTCCCGCTTGCGATCGACGGCGCCTTTCAGGAACACAATCGCATCGGGCACGAGTACCGACTGATACTCAGCCAGCGTGGTGGGAAACGCGATGGCCTCGACGCGACCCGTGAGGTCCTCGAACGTTACCACGCCGATACGCTTGCCGGCGTTGCGTCCGCTCCTGGCCACCACCGTCCGCAGTGTCGAGACCATCCCGCCGATCACGACCTCGTTCCCATCCTCGTGTCGATCCAGTTCCGCGGTCGTGGCCGTCGCGCAGGCATTGAGGAGATGTTCGTGCTGTGCGAGCGGGTGACGCGTGATGTAGAAACCGAGGACAGCCTTCTCTCGAGCCAGCATCTCGGCTTCGGCCCACTCGGCCGTCGAGATCACCAGTTCGGGTGGGGCCGCCAGCGCACTGCCGTTTTCACCCCCGAACAGCGACATCTGCCCGCTCCTGCGATCGCTCTGGGCGGCCTGGCCGGACGCGATCGCGCCTTCAACGGCCTCGATCAGCGCCTTGCGCATACCACCGGTGCAATCGAACGCGCCCGCGTCGATCAACGCCTCGACCGTTGCGCGGTTGACGGCTGACAGATCCACGCGATCGCAAAAATCGAACAGGCTTTTGAACTCTCCGTTCTGCTCGCGATCGGCAACAACAGCGCCGACGGCCTTGGCTCCGACGCCCTTAACCGCGCCCAAGCCGAACCGGATGGACGCCCGGTCGTTCGATCGCCCGTCTGCGCCGAGGCATTCGGGCTCGCTCTCCACGCCCGCGACCGGCGGACATCGCTCCACAACGAAGTCGAGCTCGGATCGGTTCACGTCGGGAGGACCGATCGTTATTCCCATCTCCCGGCATTCCTCGCGATACTCCGCCACCTTGTCCGTGCTCGACATCTCGAACGTCATCAGAGCCGCCATGAACTCGACAGGATAATAGGTTTTCATCCAGGCGGTTTGATAGGCGACCAGGGCGTATCCGGTCGAGTGGGCCTTGTTGAACGCGTACCCGCCGAACTTGAGAATGTCCTCGAACACCTCGTCGGCGATTTTCCTGCCGACGCCGTTGGCGACACACCCGTCCAGGAACGGCTCGCGCATCGCCTCGATCATGTCCGTTTTCTTCTTGCTGATTGCCTTGGCGAGGCGAAACGCACTCTTTAGCTCAATGCCGCCAAGTCGGTTGACAAGCCGCGACACCTGCTCCTGATAAACCATGATCCCATAGGTCTCCTCCAGCACCTCGGTCATGATCGGGTGCGGTGTCGTCCATTTGGCACCATGTTTGCGGGAAATGTAGTCGGAGATATACTCCATGGGGCCGGGACGATACAGGGCGTTGGTCGCGATCAGGTCCTCGATCCGGTTCGGCTTCATGCGCATCAGCACATCGCGCATACCGCCCGACTCGAATTGAAAAACGCCCTTCGTATCACCTCGCGCGAAGAGGTTGTAAACCTTCGGGTCCGCCAGGTCAATCCGGCCAAGGTCGATGGTCTCGCCGATGCTGCGTTGGGCCAGTTGTCTGGCCCGTTCGAGCGTGCTGAGCGTGCGCAGACCGAGGAAGTCCATCTTCAACAGACCGACCTTCTCCACCGTCGGCCCGTCATACTGTGTCACGATGGTGTCCTGCCCCGGCGCCTTGTAGAGTGGGAGGAAGTCCGTCAGCGGTTGATCCGCCACGACGACCCCGGCCGCATGAATGCCCGCATTGCGCGCCATGCCTTCCAGCTTGCGGCCGATGTCGATGATCCGCCGAATCGTCTCGTCCTCCACGTAGCGCCTCTTCAGCTCCGGCTCCTGGTAAAGCGCTTTATCGAGCGTCATCTTCAGCTCGTTGGGGATCAGCTTGGTAAGCTGGTTCGCCTCGTCGAAGCCGAGCCCCATCACACGCGAGACGTCCTTGATTGCCGCTTTCGCCTTGAGCGTGCCGAAGGTGATGATCTGCGCAACGTGCCCGTACTTTCGCCGGACGTAGTCAATCACGTCAGCCCGCCCGTTCTGACAGATGTCCAGATCGATATCGGGCATCTCGTCACGGTCGGGGTCCATGAAGCGCTCGAAGTACAACCCGTAACGGATCGGATCGGGCGCGCTGATGTAGAGGCAGTAAGACACGACCGAACTGCAACCGCTGCCTCGCGCGCCGGCCGGAATCCCATGCTCACGCGCGAAGTTCACACAGTCCCAGACGATCAGAAAATAGCTGGCGAACCCCTTGGACGTAATGACCTCGAGCTCATAGTCGATACGCTTGCGCAGGTCGGGCGTCAGTTCTGAGAACCTCTCCCCGGAACCGGCGTACACGAGTTGCCGGAGGTAGGCGGCATCATCGAGCGGCACACCCTTGTCATTCGTGACATCCTCCGGAACCTTGTAGACCGGCGCGTACCGTTTCGTCAGATCGAGCTCGAGGTCGCACATGTCCGCGATACGAAGCGTGTTGGATGTCGCCTCGGGACGGTCGGGGAACAGGGCGGCCATCTCGTTCGCGCTTTTGAAATAGAATTGATCGTTGGGGAACCTGAACCGAACCTCATCGCTTTTCAAGGCGCCCGTGTTGATGCAGCACAATACGTCATGCGCCTCGACGTCCTCCCGATCAAGGTAGTGCACGTCGTTGGTGGCCACGACGCCGATCCCAAGCCGATCCGCCAGGTCCATCAACTCGGGATTGACAAACCGCTGCTCCTCCATCCCGTGATCCTGAAGCTCGATGAAGAACCGCTCCGGCCCGAAAATGTCCAGATAGGTTTTGGCGAGGTCCTCAGCCGCCTTGCGATCCTGACGGAGCAAGGCCTGCGGAATCTCGCCGCCGAGACAGGCGCTCGTGCAGAGCAAACCGCCGGAAAGCTCCCGAAGTATTTCCTTATCGATCCGCGGCTTGCGGTAGAACCCTTCGGTATACGCAACGCTCGCCAGCCGTATCAGGTTGTGATACCCCTCGAGGTTCATGGCCAGAAGCAGCAGGTGGTAGGACTCCTTGAGGCTATCGCGATCCTTCACTCGCCGATCGCCGCAGGCCATGTAGGTCTCGCACCCGATGATCGGCTTGACGCCGGCTTTGACCGCCGCCTCATAAAACTCGACCGCCCCGAACATGTTTCCATGGTCGGTCATCGCGACCGCGGGCATATCATACGCCTTCGCCCGCTCGATCATCGGCTTGAGCCGCGTCGCGCCGTCGAGCAGGCTGTAATGAGTGTGCACGTGCAGATGGACGAACGATGGTCCGGGCATGTGACCGTAGAGCCCTTCCTGTAGCGTTCTCTGGTCCAGTGGCTGACCGTGGACGGCGATCACCGTTCGAACGAGAGCCCGTTCACAGCCCGCAATCCACAATCGCCGGCCGACAATTCAAACGGTCATCTTATCGCAGATCGACGATTGACCCAAATGAAGTGGCCTCTTTGCAGAGCGCTCAAAAACGAGCCGTAGCCAATAATACCAAGGGCAGTTTGACAGTGCCGATTTGTCGCATCAGATTTACCGGTGTCTTCCTGCAGTTTCGCGTCCGCGCGGGCGCGGCAAAGCCGCCTTGCGGCAGCCCGCGGCTCGGTGGTGGGGAATCGGCATTCTGGATCTGGTATAAGGGGGGATAGAGGGGGGTCTGCTTCCTTCCCCCCTTACCAAGGGGAGAGTGAGGGGGGTTCATGCAGATGGAGAAGAACCTCCCCCAACCCCTCCTTGTCAAGGAGGGGAGCAAGAAACACCATTACCTTTCTGGAAACGGCACCAGACACTCCTTCAACGGGCTTGCAGTACGCGGCGCGTCAGGATATCACATACAATTCACAGGTCGCGTTGACGTGGCGATCATTCCAGGCCGAACACGGTCTGGAAGCGCGAGAAGTCGAACAGGTCCAAGTCCGTGTCGGTGTCGGAATCGAACAGATCGAGACAACCCATCAAACCGACCGGCATCTCGGGACCGCCTTCCACGAGGCACGCGCGGAACCGGCGGTAGTCGATCGGACCGATCACGCAATTACCGTTGGTGTCACCGAGCGGTTGCCCGTCCGCCTGGACCGGCACACCGAGAGGCGTGAAGGGACACCGATCATCCTCGTTGGCGACGCCGTCGTCGTCCGTATCGGGATCACAGGCGTCAATCGAACCGTCACCATCGAAGTCCGGGTCACACTCATCGGGTGCGAAGTTGCCGTCACAATCCGGGCTGGTTTGAGCGTTGACGTCACATGGATCGGCTACGCCGTTCCCGTTGCAGTCCGGTTCGCATTCGTCGGGCATCAGGTTGTCGTTGCAGTCCAGGCTCGTGCCGCCCGTGACGTCCTCGACATCCCTAACGCCGTTTCCGTTGCAGTCAATCTCCTCGATGCGAAGGTAGTAGACATCCTGTTCATGTTCGAATCCCACCCCGTTGTTGAACGTAGCGGCGTAGGCCAGGTCAGCCCCTGTATTGTCGGAGATCATGTCGTAGTAGTCGCCGATCTTGTCCTGATTGGGCTGGCCGTCGGTACTGTTGAACACCTCGCTGGCTGCCACGTTTGTCGACCAGGCTGCTCCACCATCCGTCGAATAGGTGTAATACAGCTCGGAGAGGTGAGCTTCGCCTGTGTTGCGCGTGTCATTCCAGATGACATCGATCCGGCCGTTCGGCGCTACCGACATCGTACTGAACCACTGCCAGGCATTACTGTCGACGGGGTCGTCATTCACGCGGACCGGCTCGCTCCACGTTTCTCCGCCGTCGGTGCTCCGAGCGAACATCACGTCCAGCGGGTCGGGGCCGGGTGGATTCACCGAGGCAAGGAAATACACGTTTCCGTGAAGACCCGTCCGCGAGTGGTCGGTGGCGACCCACGGTTGACCCAGAAGACCGCCCGGATTCGGCGGACCGCCAAACACCAGGAATCCACCCATCTCGACACGCGTAACCAGCTCGAATTCCGGAACCGGCACGTCGGGATCCTGAATATTGGAGGAACGAACAACGCCCATACCGCTCGAGGCAAACCCGCCACAGATGTACACCTCGCCGCCGGGTCCGACACTGATCGTCCCCCACTTGGGACGTTCCGGGATCATCGTGGGCGTCTCAAAGGGCATTCCCCAGTAGACCAAGCGGCTGAAACTACTCAGCCCGCAACAGCCATAGTCGGGGTTCCAGGCTGTGTAGATGTTGCCATGCCCGATCCCCCCCGTGCGATCGATGGCCATCCAGGCCTTGTCGCCCCCGCGAGCGAAGAGCGGTGGGCTCCAGGTGGCTCCGCCGTCGGTTGACCGGAAGACGTCGCAGGTAATCGGGTTGCCGCCGAGAAGACTGTTGTAGTAGAAGTTCCCTTCCGAGTCGAAATCGAGTACGGGATCACTTCGGAAGCTATTCCGGTCCAGCGCGTCGTGGTAGAGCCAGGTCTGACCGCCGTCACGGGTGTACCCCACGCCCGCCCTCCGGAAGTTGTTGTAGATCGTGTCGAACTGTCGCCAGCCGATGGCCATCCGGTTGTGATCCGTCGGGTCTACGGCGATCGACGGCTCGTTCGCCGCATCGCCGACGATGTTCATCCCGTTGGCGTCCACATTGACCTGTACGCTGACAAATGGCCCGTGTACGGACCGGCCCGGCGGCGACACCTCTCGCTCGCGCGGGAGCACGGGCGGCGCGTCGTCCGGTCTTTCGAGGTGGAAAGGGGGCTCGCTTGGCGTGCCTTCGCGATGTTCTTGCGCCGCTTCTGCGGTAAACGTCGCCGTAAGCGCGCACGCCAGAGCGGGTATCAGCATCCGGAAACGGTCGGAAGGCTTGAGAACCATGGAACACCTCACCGGGCGCGGCGCACCTCACGTCGGGAACACCCCATGCAAGGCATGACCGGCCGACACGACGATTCAGTTTCCTGCTACTGTCACGCCAGTGGCACCCTGTTTCCCCAACTGTATGACCCACGGTGATCGCGCGATAGGGCGCGATGTGCCGCGGGAGCCCCAGGCGTGCCGATCCACTCCCACGCGCATCATACCACCGATAACGATCGGATACAACCGTGAACACGGTCAGTGCCGCTTCCAGAAAGGCAATGGTGTTTCTTCCTCCCCTCCTTGACAAAGAGAAGCTGGGGGAGGTTCTTCTCCGTCTGCACGAACCCCCCTCAATCCCCCCTTGGTAAGGGGGGAAGAAAGCGGAACAACCTTTGTTGAAACGGCGCCAGGGCGCTTTCATTGGTCTCGTAGCGTCCGGCGGCCGCCGAGCAGAGAATGCAAAACCCAAGGCGAGACGGGGAAAACGCGGGGTCGCGCGATACAAGTTCTTACATTCACGAACTTGTTCCCGTGCGCCGCCTTGATATGAACTGCAAGGACATGCGATCGATCGGTTACTTGGCTGTTGCGGTAGCGGCGGCGCCGGTCATGTCACCGTCACCGTTCGCCGTCGCCGTTTTGCTCAGGGACTGGGCAACCCAATCGAGCTTCCGTGGAGCCGCCGAATCACCTGATAGAACCGGCGCCACGGAGTGGGTTACGAATTGGATGCCCACCTCGTGAACGCCGCGCTCGATGTGCCTGCAGAAGGCGACCAGCCCCGCAAGGAAGAGCTCGCGACCATTGCGGCTTAAGACGACCTCAGCCGCCTCGCCGCGCACCATGGGGCGAGGTGTGATCAGACCGATCCCACCGGTGGAGATGTTTCGGGTGGTTGTGCGAACGCAAACCTGGTCAAGCGTGCGGGCTGGACAACTTCCTACACAATGGCATCGAGCTACCGGACGTAAGGACGGATTAATCCTTCGTGGATTATCTCCGCCGCGCTCTCAGCAGAACGAGGAAGATGGGAACACCGACAATGGCTGTGACAACCCCGACAGGGAGTGTCGCGCTTCCGATATGCCGACCGGTAACCGAGCCGGCCACCCCCATCGCAACCTGTGATACCCAATCACAGAGGATCAGAAAGGCCGCGCCGACAATGGCTGAGGCGGGCAAGAGCAGTCGACAGTCCGTCCCGAACATCAATACGACGATGTGTGGCACGACCAACCCCACAAAACCGACCGGCCCGCACTTCGCCACGACCGCCGCCGTCGCCAACGTACAGAGCGCAACACATACGCCCTGAAGACGTGCAACGTGCACCCCGCGCGCGAACGCAAGCTCATCACCCATCCGATACTGGTTCAGCGCCCGCGTCATTGCGATCAGAACGATCCACGCCGGCACGATGAACGGTAACAGTGTAATGCCTTGCAGCGAACTGATCGGGTCCAGCGACCCCATCATCCAGCGAACGGCTGTGAACGTCACACGCTCATTCGACAGCGCGGTCACCAGCATCATCATCGCCGAGCAGAACAGGCCCAACGTCACACCCGCCAGCAGCAGCTCGTTCGAGGTCAACCGGCGCGAGCCGCGCGCAATGATGAAGACCAGGGCGACAACGCTCACCGCCCCCACGAACGCCGAAAGCGTCAAACCGGAGATTCCCCAGAGGACGAATCCCCATCCGAGTCGGATGGCGATCAATGCACCCAGCGAACCGCCACTGGCGATTCCAAGCGTATAGGGTGTGGCCAACGGGTTGCGAAACAGAACTTGAAACACGGCGCCGCACAGTGCCAGTGTTGCCCCTACCTGAAGCGCGAGCAGCGTGCGCGGGACTCGCTGATCGAAGATCAACCTCGCCGCTCCGACGAACCCCGCAAGCTCGTCCGTCGAGATGACGCCGTCCCCATCGAGATCGGCCAACGGCCGACCTGCTAGCTCATCGGCGGTGAACGCCATTCCGAGCTTCGCGCGCCATGCATCTCGCCAGCCGAAGGAGGCGGACTCCGATCCGACACCGGGACTGATCATCACCAGCAGCCCGAGCCCGGCGATGCAGAGGCCCAGCCGACACAGGTAGGCCCGCGGTGTGAGGGCGCTCGTACTCATGCTCTCTCCTGACGCCCCACCGGCATGATCCACCGACGCGATGCATCACCTTCCATCGTCAATGCCGCGAGTTTGACACCATATACCGGCTCCAGGACCTCCGGTGTCAGGATGTCCCCCGGTGGCCCGGCCGCCGCACAACGCCCCTCATCGAGCAGCAGCACGTGGGAACAGAACCGCCCGGCCAGGTTGACGTCATGTGTGACGATCACGACAGCCAGGTTTTCCGTTGACGCACGATCCACCAGGATCTGGAAGATGGCCAGTTGATGCTGAAGATCCAACGATGCGGTCGGCTCGTCCAAGAGCAGAAGCTCCGGTTGTTGCGCAAGGGCGGCTGCGATGTGGACGCGCTGCGCCTCGCCGCCGGAAAGGGTCGAGACAGCCCGATCGGCAAAGGAAACCGTCTCGCTCACATCCATCGCCCGCTCGGCGATGCGGTAATCCTCCACCGACTCGAACAACCCCATCGATCGATGCGGGAACCGCCCCATCAGTACGACGTCACGCACGCAGGAAGCGAGATCACTCGGTGGATTTTGCGGCACGTAGGCAACCCGCCGGGCACGATCACGGCCCGTCATCCTGCTCACGTGGATACCGCGGAGTCTTACCTCGCCCTCACGCGGCTCGAGCAGCCCGATTATGAGCTTGAGCAGCGTCGATTTGCCCGCCCCGTTCGGACCGACAATCGCCCAGCACTGACCCGGAGACACGGAGAACGCTATCGGCCCGAGAAAACCCGGACGATCCGCGAAACCGAACCGCACGTCGGTCAGCGTTAGAATGGGCGTTGCCTCAGCCTCCATCGTCCGACTCCGGATGAAGAATCCGTGACACCTTCTCAATGATCTCCACATAGCGAGGTGAAGGAATCAATGCATTATCGTCGGTGATAAAGTGGATTCGCAAGCTGCGCACCGCCGGAACCGAGTCCAGCGCCTTCCATTGTCCGGACAACTGCCGCTCGAGCTTCGCGTCCAACTCGACTTCCGGCATCAGCTCGATGATCACGTCGGGCCGATGGGCTACGATCCCCTCCGGGCTGATCTGAGGGTAGGCCATGTCCAGGCGCCCAAACACATTGACGCCGCCCGCGATCTCGATCATCTCGTCGAGGAACGTCCCCCTCCCGGTCGTCATGAGGTTCGCAAGACGATCCGGCTGACGCGATACCGTCAGCAATACGCGGGGACGAGACTCCTCCTCGACCCGTTTGCGAACCCGCTGAATCCGAGCAAGAAACTTCTCAACAAGCCGCTCGGCCTCCTTCCCGCAGCCCAACCTCTCACCGAGTTCTCGAAGGGTCTGCACGACATCGCCGAGCTTCTCCGTTCGATCAAAGTACAGCGTGATCCCTTGATCCGCCGCGAGTCGCTCGACCGTCTCACTTCGACCGCGCAGGACGATCAGGTCGGGCCGAAGTGCGATGATCTTCTCGATATCGGGATCGAACAATCCGCCGACGCGTGGGCGATCCCGAAGCTTCGGAGGGTATACGCAAAACTTGCTCACACCGACGATCGAGTCACACGCACCCAACGCACAGATGATCTCAGCCGAATTGGGCGCGATCGTGATGATGCGGCGAGGAAATTCCTGGCGCGATCGGTCCTCGTTGGCAATGGTGGATGGAGGGGACGTTTCGCTCCGCGCTTCCGCAGAGCCCTGTACGCTTTCCGGCACCGCAAACGACACGATCGCCAATCCCACCAGCAACGACAGTCCGGAGCGGGCGAACCGGGATACCGCCATCGGCGGGGGAGTCTGAAGACCTGGCACCTTCCGCAAGATCATGGCGGCATGGTAAGCGGCAAGGCGGACCCTGCCAACGCTGCCGTTGCCCCGCCAGAGCATAGTCCGTTGAAAAACGCGGGCTCCGCCACAATGATGTAGCGTCACCCCTCGTGGGTGACGCCCAAATGGTTTTTCGCCGCCCACGAGGGGCGGCGCTACACTTTTTCAACGGGCTGATAGAGTGTGTTCTCTCGCAGTTTTCACCTGCCGCCGGGTGGCTTTGCGTCTCCGGTGCGGGACAGGTCGCAGGGTCGTTTTCCCACGCCGCCGGACTGGACAGCCTCACACCTCGGGCACGAGGCAGACGTCTTGGATGTGGCTTTGACAGATGCGGTGCACGTTTGTCGTCATAAACGGTTTGGCGGGTTCACCCGGTTTCCAGCAGATCAAACGATCGCGGACGTCGTTCGTGGCTACCCACAGATCGGGAGCGACCTCGACGCGCGGGAGCGTTTGCCCACCGGCTTCATAATGACACGTAAAGCTGTCTCCGAGCACCCGGGCGTGAACGCGGGCCGACGTGTCCGTGAACACCAATCGCCTGATCCCGTGCGACACAAGCAGCCACAGCGATTCCGCCGGGCGTCGGCTGCCGGCGTGGACCTGCTCGGGCTCGGTGTCACGTCCTTCGATCCAGCGAAGCACATCCCCTTCGCTTGTGCCCGCATAAAGCCCGCCGGGCGTCGGTTGCAGTGCCGTGATCATGGCCCGAGCACCCGTGTAGAAGTGCGTCGGGCGATCGGCGTCATCGTTTGCCGGCCAGCGAAGGATCCGATCGTCGATCGAGCAATACAGATCACCCTCGAACAGCATCACGTTGCGAACCGCCTTCGCTTTGCGCGTAATCGATTCGAACCTCGTCCGCGCGGCGGTCGGTTTGTCCACATGCCACTCACGAAGGCCAAGCTCGGAATGCGTGGCCAAGACGCGATCGCCGATGAGTGTGGCTGCGTTGAACCCGCCGCGAACCGGAGGCGCATCCTCGACCACCAGCGTAACATCGGGCTCCGCCTTCTCGATACCAAGCTGGTAGACGCCGGTGGCTGCACCCAGCAGCAGCGTCCGTTGCCCATCTGCGTCGGTGACGGTCTGAATCGATCGCACACCGCCGGCTGATCCAGCCACGGGCACGCGTCGAGTCGGCGCGTCCGGGCTTTGTGGATCAAAGAACAGAACCTCGCCACCGGCAGCCACGACGACCCAGCGGGTTCGCTTGCCGACCGGCTCGGAAGCAAACAGCGCCTCATACACCTCACCGCGCTGCTTCTCCGAAAACGTGCGGATCAGGTCACCGAGCTCGACATCGGGCGACGCATCAGTCATCTCCCGCAGACGCGACAGCAGCGACGCCAGATGGTCCAGGTGTTCACGCTGGGCCAGTTCGAGTGCCTGGCGGAGTTCCCGCGAGGCTTCGTGCTCCCGCTGACGGCGAACAGCTTCCGTGCGCACCTGACGAACCCGCTCGAGCGCTTGCGACGAGAATTGCACAACCGGTTTGGCGCTGATCGCAAGACCGGCTGAGAAACAGGGGCCCTCCAGCGCCACGGCCAGCGCCTTGGACACGGCATCGGAACAAGTCCCATCCACAAGCAACTTGGCTTCGTGCTCCGAAGTCACCTGCTTCAGCGCGCTTCGCAGTGCCGGCGTCAGGTAATCGGCTAGGTCAGCCGACAAAGAGGTGCGTTCGCTGCCGAGGATCGTCCGGCGGAAGGAGAGCAGCTCGGCACGTTCGGGAATCACTCGGACATGACACCGACCCTCGGCCCGACAGGCCATTCCATCCTTGGTGACCAGACCGTCCTCCTCCACGCGTACATCGAGTGGCGATGTTCGCACAAAGAAAACCTCGTGCGCGTCGTGGCCGTCCACGGTCGCGCCCGCCGGGACCATGACCTGATCACCCGTTTCCTTTGTCACAAGGGCGCCCCACTGCGCCGGCAGACTCACCGAACGGGTCAGCAGACCGAACAGCTCCGAGGCGGCCCCGACAACCGCAACGGCGTCAGCACGCTCAAAGAGCTGTTTCAGATCGAGCTTCCCAGCCATCGTGTTTCACCTCAGATGATGATTCCGCGAGCACGCCCGAATATTTGTCCGTCGGGCATCACTTACCCACCTCGGCGAACCTCTCGTATCGAATCAGGTCCGAAGCGTGCACCGACGGCGGCGTCCGCTCGATCACGCTCACGATGTCCGCAAGCGCAATCGGTCTGGCCTTTCCACCGCCGATCGCCTCCATGAAGGGCCTCTGTGCCGCCTGCTGGGCGATGTGCTTGATATCCGCTCCGCTATAGCCTTCGAGCCGATCGCAGAGCATTCCGAAATCAATGTCGTCCGCCAGCGGTCGATCACCGAAATGAATCTCCAACAGACGATACCGTGCGGGCGCGTCGGGAAGACTTATGTAGATCTTCGAGTCAAGCCGGCCCGGTCGAAGGACGGCTTCGTCCAGCATCCACGGCTTGTTCGTCGCACCCACAAACAGCAACGCTCGATCCGCCGTGCGATCAAACCCTTCGAGCTCCTGGAGGATTTGCGGGACGACGCGCTGCATGACACTCGAACTGTCGCTCTTGCGCTTCGGAACCAGCGCATCGATCTCATCGAGGAAGATGACCGACGTCTCTTCCGCCTTGGCGGCCTCGAAAAGCTTGCGGACGTTCTGCTCAGCTTCACCGACCCACTTGCTGAGTATCTGGGCGGCGCTGACAACGAAAAACGCCGCATCGATCTCGTGTGCGATCGCCTTGGCCATCATGGTCTTGCCCGTGCCCGGCGGGCCGTGGAGCAGTACGCCGCCGCCCGTGTGAATCCCGTATTGCCGCGCAAGCTCCGGATGCGCGAACGGGTAGATCATCTTGAGACGAATCTCCTGCTTGACGTCCTCCAGACCGGCGATGTCGTCGAAACCGATATTGGGCTTGTCCTGGACGATCCAGTCGGAGGCATCGGCGCCGGAGTCGGCTTCCTTTTCGCGCTGACGCTGACGGGCGGCTTTGGGTGATTTCTGGAGACGATCACAATCCCTCGCCAGATCGATCAGCTCGGCCGCGATCTCCTCATGCTGACGTCTGGCCTCGGGCGACTTGGCGCCCTCCGCCAGCTCGATGATGCACTCAGTTGCGTCGATCAGATAGGCCTTGGCAGCCAGGTAGTCGCCGTTCTTGTACGCAGCGACGCCCTTGCCTTTGAGTCGATCAAATGTGGAAAAGGATACAGCCATTACTAACTTCCGCCGGTATCGAGCGGACTCTCCTAGCTTTCCTCCCCTACCGAGCAGGGCTCCCCTAGCTTCTCCCCTTACCAAGGGGGGATTGAGGGGGGTCACCTACTTCGTCTTCTCCCCTTGCTGTTTGAGCGAATCCAGTTCTGCGCGCAGGCCGGCCAGCTTGCCGAGTTCCTTCTGATGCTCGGCTTCCGTCTCCGCATCGATCAATCGATCCACCTCCTCGTCGGTCATCGCCTCGCTGCTCGCACTCAGTTCCATGTCCTGTGCGGCAACGTCCTCGACCGTGTCGAGGAACATGTCCATCCGCTCCTCCATCGTCTGCGACTGCACCATGGCCTTTTCCCAGTCGGCCTGGGTCTTGACCAGGTCGGTCTCGCCGAACAGCTTGCCGATCTCGGACGCCATCAAGCCCATGCTCTTGGCGAAGTCAGCCGACGCCTCGGCCTGCCGCTTGATCAATAGCGCGTTTTTCACCGAGAGAAGCTGCCGCTCGAGCATTCGCCGGATCGTCGCCGTCTTCTTCAGTGAGTTACGGATAAAGGCATACTGCGGCACGTCGCCGATTTTCTTGGCGTGTTGGGCATTTCGGATGAACTCATCCTGAAACTTGCCCTGCTCGCGAATGGACTTCTCGATCCGCCGAATACCCTGGCGAATCTTGATGTCCCGCTCGATGCGACGTTCCTCATTGGATTTGAACAAAGCCATGGGTTTGCGTTCTCAGTCGTCAGTTATCAGTTATCAGTTTCGGCAATCGGCGATCAGCCACGAAAGAACTGCAATCGACAATCACCCGTCAATAGTATTCCCGCTCCGGGATCAGTACCCATAGGATGATATACACGAGTAGGCCGGGAAGCATCACCGAGGGGATGGAAAGAAGCACATAGCAGACGCGCACCAGTGTCGCGTCAAGACCAAAGTACTCACCAAGCCCGCCGCACACCCCGGCGATCTGGCGATTCGCCATACTTCTTCGCAGCAATTTCGGATACCCGCTCATGCCGGACGCTCACTCGAATCCATTCAATCGGACACAGTCGGTAGCGCTGCCCGCCGACCCCAACAGGTTCACAATCTCCAATCGACAGTCCCTGATCCAAAGCCTAGTGCCGCTGCAGCAAGGGTTGTTCTGTTTTCTTCCCTCCTTATCAAGGGGGGATTGAGGGGGGTTCATGCGGACGGAGAAGAACCTCCCCCAACCCCTCCTTATCAAGGAGGGGAGGAAGAGACACCATTATCTTTTCGGGCACGGCACTATTCCTCCGCGGCTGCATGCCGCTCGCGTACGCTTCGATCCGCCTCGTCGAAGCCCTCGGTGGTGTCGGTGATGGCGCCGGCATCCATCTTCTCCCACACGTCCATCACGGTCCGTCCTGCCTCGGAGAGACCGGCTGCACCCTCATCCACCTCGGCCCCGATCTTCAGGACCTCATCCAATCGCTCCTGATACAGCTCGGTCTTGATCGCGTCCGACTCGATGAGCCTGGTCAGCCTGAGCATGTCGGCTTCACTGACAAGTCCGAGCTTGCTCGGTCGACCGGCCCGATCCGCGTTCTCCCTCGCCATGCGCAGGCGCGAGACGGTGAGCATCTCCTTGCTGCGGATGTTGAGTTGCCTTGCGAGCATGAGCTGTTCCGTTGTCTTGAGCTCGAACTCCTGGGCGAACGCCCGCCGGATTTCCGGTGTTTTTTCCTTGGCACCGCGCTCGAAGAGCTGCTGTTTGTCTTTGGCCAGCTTGGTGACCTTGTTGAGAAGCTGCGTGCGCTCCTTCTCCAGCAGCAACTCCTGGCGCCGCAATTCGGACCGGCCCATCTGCGACAGCGGCTTCTTACGCTTGGTCAGCCATTCGAGAAAAGACATAGATCTGCCATACTCCTGTCACTTCGACTGTTTCCCGGCCGCGACCGACACCTGGTTCATCGCACGGCTTTCTACGTTGCCTCCGGATCGGCCGGTTTCGCCTTCGACGGAGGTTCCTCGACTGCGGACGGCGGCTCCTCGATCACCGGCTCATCCACACGCGGCGCCTCGCTCGGCTCAGATACTCTCTTTGTCGACTCCAGGGGCTCGGCTGCCGGTGGTGTTTCGTCGCCCGTTTCAAACTCCTTGAGGATCGCCATCTCCTCTTCACTGGCCAGCGTCTCCTCGATCCCCATCTCCAGGCTTCCCACAAGCTCCGAGTCCGCCTTGAGCGTCTCGAGCATTTCCTCGGCTGCCACGGCGTGCTCGGTCAGCTCGACCGTGTCGGGAAGCTCCGCCTGCCGGCCCTGCTGGATCAGCGTCAGGTTGTGGATGTCGGTGCTGATAATGTCAATCTGTTTGTTCAGCATTGCAGCCGTCGTGTTTTGACGGGTGATGTCCTTGCGCAACTGGGCAAGCTGCGCCGCCAGCCTGCGCCGAGGCACGTGCGACTTGGTGGCTTTGCCCTGCTCCAGGAGATCCGCCTCTTTCTTCTCGATCTTGGCGATGTCCTCGTAGATGCGGTCACGTCGCTGTGCGAGCAAAGCCCGTCGCTCCGCCAGAAGATTCACCTTCTCCGTATCGCTGGGGTCGCCGGAGAAGAACTGTTTGATGCGGTCGATGACGTTCATCCCTTGTCTCTCCTGAGGCTGTACCGCCGCGCCGCGGAACAGCAGTACTTCCCCCCCCCGCTCCGCGCACCGCAACTCCGGATCGGCGTCAGCCGCCTGCCGGAACGCCTGGCGACAGAGTCCTTCGCTGAGCCCGGTTTTCCTTGCCACCGCCGATACCGACAACCCGCCGGTCAACAAGTCCGCGCTGTGCTCATCGATGACACGGCGGACACGTTCCACCTTGTCCCGCGCACCCTCAGGATCGAACACCTTCAGCAGACGCGGATCAACCGAACCGCCCGTCCCGCTCGTTGTCCACCCGCCGCAACCGTCCCGCTCGATCAGAACCACGCTCACGTTGGGCATGTCCAGCCCCGAATCCCGCGCCTCATCGGTGAACCCCGTGGGGCTGCACACGCCGATGATGTGCGGCACCCGCGCTTCGCCGACCTGCCGCCGCACATGATCCATCAGCGCACCCAGACCGATCGGCGGCGCCTGCCCCGAAGCTCCCGATGCATAGTGCTCCAGCGGCGACAGCACGGACGCGATTGCGACACCCGTCGCACGCTTCCACAACAACAACCGTCGCTCGAACCCGCGCAGCTTGACATACCGGTTGGCCGGGAGCGTCTTGAGCAACTCACGATCGTAGTTGTGACGCGTGGCCATCAGCTCTTTGAGGCGGTCCTGCTCATCGTCCTGCGACCGCTCCCAGATCTTGCCACGGAAGTACTTCCCCTTGGCGGCCTCGAAGTTCGTACCAACACCCGAGAGGAACTCCGTCTCGTGCTGAAGGGCTTTTCTAACGTCTTCCAAGCTCATCGTCGGTTAACGCTCATCCTCAACCGGTATCGCAACAAGCCGCTCGCCGCACTGGCTACAGTAGCGGGCGTCACGATACTCCACCTTGCGACACTGGGGCCGCGGACAGACAAGCGCCCGCCGCCCACGCATCGTACGGCCGCTCGCCCCGGAAGGCCCGAACATCGACAGCACCCCCCGCCCGACGCCGCCTAGGGCACGGACGATGAGGTACAAGACCCCGAACAGCAGCGCGGCGCACCCGACCAGAAGAACAAGGATGAACACGACGACGTCAGCGTGCATGATCGCTCCTTGCGGCTCATCCCTTCAATACCTGAAGACTCGTCCCGCAGAAGATGCAGTACCGATCCATCGAGTGGACAAAGGCCCGACATTCCGGGTTCGGACAGTGCGGTACGGACGCGATCAGTTGCTGCCCGCAGTGGATGCAAAACTGGTCATCACGGTGCACGGCCTGCTTGCATGCGGGACAGTGCGGTCCACCCGCCAAGGGAGCCTCGCCGGGACCCGGCGCGGTGCCCATCGCTACGGGCGCCGTCGCCTTCGGTTCGGATCGCAACGCCGCCGTCATCTCTTGAGCCGAGGGATACCGACGATCCAATCGCGTATAAGCCCGCTGAAAGACGGCATCCAGGTACCGCGGGATATCAGGGCGAAGTGCGCTGGGAACGTCGCCGCCTTGCGGACGCTCGCCCGTCAACATCTCAAACAGGACGATCCCGCACGAATACAGATCGCTACGAGCATCGAGGTCCTTACCCTCCTTCTGCTCCGGCGACATGTACGCCAGCGTGCCCGCAATGCTTCGGCCGTCCTCGGTCAGCAGGCTCTCGCTTTGCATGATTGTCTGAGTGGTCAGACCGCCAACGCCACCGAGACCGAAGTCCGTCACCTTGACCGCCCGCTCCGTGATCGACGAAAGTCCCTCGAGCGGGTGCTGCAGGAGCAGGTTTGCAGGCTTGATATCCCGGTGAATCAGGCCCGCCTCGTGTGAGGCGGCCAACGCCTGCAGAACGCCCCGCATCACGGCGACAGCCGATTCGATCGGGAACGATCGCTTGGACTGATCGATCGCCTCGCGAAGAGAAGGTCCGTCGATGTACTCCATGATCAGGTAGGGCGGATCAGCGTAAGGGTCCATGTCGATCGCACGAACGATGTTGGGATGCCTGAGCCCGTGGACGGCCACGCCCTCTCGCTGAAGGTTCCGAACGTACTGGGTGTCCGTGGGCACCTTGATCGCCACGATCTCACCGAACACGTGATGCCGCGCGCGCCACACCTCCCCAAAGCTACCGGCACCAACCCGGTGCTCCAGGATGTAGTTGCTTATGCGGTCGCCCTCATGCAGCGTTACCATGCTTCCGATCTCTCAACCGATGCAAACCGATCACAGTCGTTCTTCAGCGCACTCCGCCTGGTATTCGCAGACCTTGAAGTTGTAGACTCCCGCCGATAAGAAGCCGAGCACCAACACGGCCCAGATCAAGATGCCGAGCTGTCCGATACCACCCATCAACCAGAATGCAAACAGCACGTCGACCAGCAGATAGCCGGCCAGCATCGATCCTGCTGCCAGGTTTGATTCCCTCGACACCACCCACGGCGTAACGAAGAACGTCGCCCAAGGCAGGATCGCTACAAACCCGAGCCATACCAGGGCGTACTTCAACGTCTTCCAGGCTATCTCTACGTATTCCGGATGCTTGTACGCGACGATCAGGGCCGTGCCGCCGGACACGATCAGAATGGCCGTAACGACCTTGCCGGTGATGTACTGTCCAATCGTCGCAAACATGACCGTCCACTCCACTCGGCAACCGGGGCCACACGGCCCGGCCGACCCGCGGACGACGTACTGCCACCGCGAAACTCTACCGCGCGGCGGGGCCTGTGGCGATTACAAACATCGCCGCCATCTGTAATTCGTTCGTGAGGGGTGATTATCCGCCGGCGGGAGCGGCCTCGGCCACGAGGTGGCAGGCGGGGGCGGTAAGGGTCGTGGCCGTCACAATGCGGTCCTTT
The DNA here is from genome assembly GCA_965371725.1 of uncultured Phycisphaerales bacterium. Classification (GTDB taxonomy): domain Bacteria; phylum Planctomycetota; class Phycisphaerae; order UBA1845; family UBA1845; genus CBDUZO01. Next base: position 30,191 of record CBDUZO010000019.1, on the reverse strand, counting down.
CCGGCGGACTTGGCCTCGTAGAGCGCGTGGTCGGCGCTGCGGATCAGGGATTCCGCGTCGGGCGCCTGGAGGCAGTTCAGACTGGCGATGCCCAGGCTTATGCTCGTGCGGATTCTGGGAAACTCCTGCTGAACGGCCTGCGCGAATCTCTCGATGATACGGGCCGCCAGAACACCGGCGCGCTCGGCGTCCGTCTGCGGAAGAAGCACAATGAACTCGTCCCCGCCGTACCGTGCAGCCACGTCGGGCGCACGCAAGTCGCTCACGATGGTCGTGGCCATCAGCATGATGAGCCGATCACCCACCTGGTGCCCGAAAGAATCGTTCACGTCTTTGAAGTCATCGAGATCCAGCATCAGGCACGACAGATCACGCTCATACCGAACCGCCTCGGAGAAGCTGCGATCCAGAACCTCGCTGAAGTAGCGACGGTTGTACAGACCGGTCAACGGATCGCGCGCCGCGAGTTCGCGAAGCTGCTGCGTTCGCTTTGCCACGCGCTCCTCCAACTCGGCGTTGAGCCGAACGATTCGTTGGTGCGTGCGCTGGTGCTGATCCGCCATGCGGTTGAACGAGGTGACCAGGTTGCCGATCTCATCCCGCCGTCTGACCGGGCTCCGTGTGTCCAGGTTGCCCTCGGAGAACTCCAACATCGCGTGGGCCAGGCTCTCGATCGGCGAAACGATGCGCCGAACCAGAAGAGATCCGAGCACGATGGCCATGCACGTGGCAATACTTCCGACGCCCATCACGAGGTCCAACTTGCTCGCCATCGTCTGAAACCATCGATTGGGCGCCATCCCCGTGCGCACATATCCGACAAGCTCCGACGCACGCCGGCCTGGCGCGACTTCCCGAACGGCCTGTAGATTGATGGGATACGCAACGTCCAAGACGGGCTGGTTGCCCTTGCCCGCGCTTCGGAGGATCGGCCTGCCGACAACGGAGGGCTTGGTCTTGCCCGGATTGCGAAGGACGTCAGGGAGGTCCACGGATTCATGCTGAACAGCCGCAAGCTCGCGGCCTTCCGCATCGGTGAACACGACGTACAGAAGTGGCATGCTGTTCGCTGCTTCGGACGCCAGCGCGGTCAGCGCCGCCGAGTCTCCCTCGGCACACCGCGAAGCAGCCGACTTCGCCAGGAGCGCAGCAAGCTCCACAAGCTGCTCGTCTCGCTGCTCCCGCGCAAGCTTGATACTGGAACGCACGAAGTACCCCGACGCCGCGGCGGTGACACACAGTGTCAACACGACCACAAGGCTGGTTGCCTTGAACTGAAGGCTCGTCACCACGGCGAGCAGACGGCCACGTACGCCGTCGGGCTCCTCGTGCTCTACAGTGTATTCCTCATCCGGCATCCGGTCCCCCGAACGACCCCCAATGGCGGACATTCCTCGGCATACGCGAGTTCTCCGCGCGCGATGCTTCAAACAAAGTTCCGGTAAGGTGCGTATCGGAATGCGGCGGCGGCTACTCAAGCCTCGAACCCGACCCTCCGGGCACTGCAAAGGTGAGATTCAGGGCAACACGCCAACCACCACGCGCGGGCCGGCCGTGCAGTGTCCCATAACCTGCGCGATAGACTCCACCGGCGCTTATCGGCAACGCCAAAACGGTGGGGGATTTCGTCCTGAACACGTCCCGGCGGGATGATCGAGCCCTACGTGCGTGCGGCCGCCGAACCGCTCTCAAGCCGGGCACGCTCACGAAGTGTATCAAGGGCCTCCCGAACCTCGCTCGCCATGCGCGCGTTGGGGAAGTCGCGTACCAGTTCCAGCCCGACGGTCAGCGCGTCCTGCCATCGCTTCTCGGTCACGGCGAACCTGAACTGTACCCCGAGCTGCAGGAGCTTCTCCTTGAAGACGTGACGGGCGGATGCCTGAAGCGCCTCACCCTCCTCGGGAGCAAGGTACTGATCGAGCTCCTTGAGGATGTCGATCGCGAGGTCGACGTCGTGACGTCGCACGGCCTCATCCCACGCTTTGTGGAGCTCCGTCTTGTGCCTCTCCTTCAACAAGTTCATCCGATCGACCAATCCGAGCACCTGCTCCTCACCCGGAACGGCCCTCAGCACCCGATCGATCTCACTCTGAGCCCGCTGCCAGTCGTGCGTCTCGAAATGCGCGTTGATCAGCGAGATGGCCTCGGACAGTTTCGTCTGGATGGCCTGCTTCCTTGTCTCTTCAAGCTCCTCGCGCAAGGCGGCGGCCTCCTGCTTGTAGCCGAAGCGCCGCTCGACCTCCTGGATCAGATCAAAGCCCGCCTCCCAGTTCTGCTTCTGCAATTCACCCCGGATGGCGTTGCGCAGCGTATCGATCTCCTGGTCGCGGTGCGCCAGCGACTTTGCCGCATCCGAGATACGCGTGTTTTCCGCAATCTCGCTCAACTTGTTCGCGTGCGCGGAGACCATCTCACGCATGTCCCGCACCTCGCCAAGATGGCGAGCCAGGGTCGATTCAATCTTGATGAGCAACGGCATGATCGTCATCAAGACCAGCGCGACAAACAGGACGAACCCGCCCGCCGCAATCAGCCATACGCGGATGGATGATTCGAATCCGACAAGCCCCATACCCACCAGCACGCACGCGCCTACGATCGCAAGCAGGCAAACAAACGTGTGTAGCCAACGAAGCCGGGAAAACCGTGTGGGAGCGGGTGACATGTAAGCCTCCTGCAAACCTGAGTGCCCCAATCCGATCCGTAGCTGCTGGTCAACCACCAGCCCAGGCGGGCGGGTCCCGGAATCTCGCGTCCGTTCAGTGCCATACTATTTGCCAAAGATGACGCGTCAACCACTTACCGGGCGTGACTTGGCGGCCCGGCGGTGTTCACCTCACTCCGGAAGCCTGCCGGTCGCGACCACATCCACCACTTCCAAGTCCGCCCTCCGCTTCTTGGCCGCCTTCTCCTCCTGCTCCTCCAACGAGCTGAGCGCACGTTCACAGGCGCCGACCTCCCCGGCCACAAACCCGAGGAATTGGACCGCCCCCCACAGGCACACGACACCGCAAACGAGTAAGTACCATCCGCTCATAGGGAATCATCCACCCCGCAACGCTGGGTCTATCGGCGGGGCGGAGGGGCTCCATCGGTTACGTGCACGCAACTCGCGCGCAACGACCCCGCCACGCGAGCAACAGGGGGGGATCCGCACAAAGTGTACCGCCTCCGCGCGCTCGTGCGTGCCGATTGCGAAAAGGGCGGCGTCATCGGCCGGTCGGCGAGGAAAAGCGAACGGGAAAATCCGCTACACGGCAGCCGTCATAGTATTGCCACTTGCGGAACTCCTGCTCCACTTGAACTAATGGATTGCAGCAGAATACCGTGGACCGGCTGGCTACACCGTTTTCCGAAGACGTGTAGCGACGTCCCCCCCCCTCCCCCCTTGGTAATGAGGGAAGGAAACAGACCTTCCTCTATCCCCCTGGTAATGAGGGAAGAAAGCGGAACGATCCTTGTTGAACCGGCACTAGATCCGGCCGCGGCAGGCGATGAAGTCCTCAAGCAAATGCGTGGTGATCGGCCCGGGTTTCCCATCGCCCACCCATCGGCCATCGATCTTGGTGATCGCGATGACCTCGGCAGCCGTCCCGGTGGCGAAGCACTCGTCCGCGATATAGAGGTCGTGACGGATCAGGATTTTCTCCTGCACCGGGTACCCGCGCTTGCGAGCCAACTCCATCACAAGGTTCCGTGTGAGCCCTTCGAGGATTCCCTCGCAGGTGGGCGGCGTACAGACCTCACCGTTGCGAACAATGAATAGGTTGTCGCCCGAGCACTCGGAGACGTGTCCTTCAAGGGTGAGCATGATCGCTTCGTCGCAACCGGCCTCCTGCGCCTCCGACTTGGCCATGATGTTGTTCAAGTAGTTGAGTGACTTGACGCGCGGGCTCGTCGTGTTCGCGTGGTTACGGGCCAACCCTGATACCACGCAGTGCAGCCCACGTTCGTACACGTCGGGCGAATACAACGCGATCGTATCGGCGATCACGATGACTCCCGGATTGGCCGTGTGCTTGGTCGAGAGTCCCAGCGACCCCACGCCGCGCGTCACCACGAGGCGGATATAGCCGTCACCCGTGATCCCGTTGGCGTCCATGGTCTTGTGCATGGCCGTGCTGACCTCTTCGGGCGTCATGGGGACCTTCAGACGAATGGCTTTGGCCGACTCGAACAGGCGCTTGATGTGCCCCTTTTCCAAAAAGATCTTGCCGTTGTAGATTCGGATTCCTTCAAAGACGCCGTCCCCGTACAGCAGGCCGTGGTCGAATACGCTGATTTTGGCGTCCTCGACGGGTACGAGTTCGTTGTCCATCCAGACGATCAGACCGGGTTTGGGAGCAAAAGGATTCTCACGCATGCTTGGAACCTCAATTGTGGCTGTAGTCATGGGGTCATCTCCACCTACGCGGGCGGGACAAACGGCGCTCAACCCGCCTTGCCGCCGGTTTCCCGGATCACGCCGTCCGCGAGCTGAACCCGCCTGTGGGCACGGGTAGCCACTCTTACGTCGTGCGTGACCATGATGATCGTCTGCCCGGCAGTGTTGAGCTCAGCCAGCAGGCCGAGGATCCCGGCCCCGATCACCTCATCCAGGTTACCGGTTGGCTCGTCGGCAAGCAAGAGCGCCGGACGGTTGATCAGGGCCCTGGCGATGGCCACACGCTGCCTTTCGCCCCCGGAAAGCTCACTGGGGCGGTGTTTCAGGCGGTCCGCAAGCCCCACGCGCTCCAGAATCTCCTCCACGTCGCGGCGGGCCTGCCGTCGGGCCAGCGGCCAGGACCAGGCGGAGTGGCCAATCAACCGCGTGATCAAGACGTTCTCCAGGACATTCAGCTCCGGTAGCAGGTGGTAAAACTGGAAAATGAAACCCACGTCCCGATTCCGGTAAAGCTCTCGTTGTGAGTCCCTCAGCTGAAACAGCTCTTTCCCGGCGAACTCGACGGTACCACGATTCGGAACGTCCAACGCGCCAAGCACCTGGAGGAGGGTCGTTTTGCCCGAGCCGCTTGCCCCCATCACCGCGAGAAACTCACCACGCTCCGCCTCGAGCGACGCGCCGCGCAGCACCTTCACCTCCACCTTCCCCATCGTGTAGGACTTGTGCAGCCCTTTCGCACTCAGCAGAGGCTTACTCATATCGAAGCGCCTGAACCGGCCAGACCCGACCCGCCAGAAACGCCGGGATCAAGGAACCGATCATGGAGGAGACCACCGCGATGACGCCGATCCAAACCGCATCGGCGGTCTTGACCACCTCGGGAATCCTGTCGAACGAGTACACGTCCGGGCTCCACACGCGCAGCGCCGGGTCGAGACTGGCCAACAGGTCCTGAATGTCATTGATGTTCCATACGAACAGACACCCGAGGATTGTCCCCAGGATCGCGCCCACAACTCCCACGACGCAGGCATAGACAACAAACAGCGAAGCGACACCCTTCCCCGACGCGCCGAGCGATTTCAGGACCCCGATATCTCGCGTCTTCTTCTCGACGATCATGTAAAAGATGCAGCCCAGAAGCACGATCGCGACGATGCTGATCAGCCCAAACAGGATGGTGACCAGTACCTTCTCCTTCTCCACGGCCGCGATAAGTTGCCTTTGAAGGTCCTCCCACGTGTACACGCCGGCGAAGTCAAGAAGTTGCCGCTCCTCATCGGTGATGCGGGGCTCAAGTGTCGCGCGGAAGGCATTCCACGCCTGGTACACTTCCTCCCACGCCGCGTTCAGATCCACCCCGTCCTGAAGCCCGATCGCAAGCTGATTGACGCGAGGCCTGATCACGTCACCGTCGATCGTCTCCTGGACGTCCATCGCCAGGGCGTGCTGAAGAACATCGAAATCGACGTACGCACACTTGCTGTCAATCTCATAAACACCGGTGTGCGAGTCATCCGCGTATCGAAACGCCAACCGGATCGGAGGCTCACCCGTCACGTTGCCCGATGGCGTCACGGGCATGACAGTCAGCGCGATCCGCGTACCTCTGGCCAGGACCCGCGCGAACGTACCGTCCTTGTTGCGCGGATACAGGATGTCCACTCCCGGTATGATCCCCGGATGCGGCGTGCCCTCGAACCGGGGCTCACCCGGAGCAGCCGCGAAAACACGCTCGGCGGAGAACGACGACACCACGCGAGGATGCTCGCTCACCTCGTAGGGCAACTCGTCATAGGCGGCGATTCTTTCGGGATCGGTCTCCCGGCTGCGCCAGCGCGCATTCGCCTCCCTGAGCGGTTGCGGAAGCATGAGCGTACCTTTTTCGTTATCAAAACCCGCGACCGGGACCGCCTGCTCTCCCAGATGCGTCGTACCGGGGTAATACCGTTCGTAATGCAAACCCTCGCCGAAGTCCGTCGCCCGCACATATTCGTCCAGGCGCATCCCCAGCACCTGTACGCCCTTCGTCCACGTCGTGGCCGGAACGCGAAACACCGCCCAAGTCCGAACCACCGGCGTGCACACACGCACGACGTCGCCGCGTTGCGACAGTAGATACTCGGCGAACTCCTCGTAGTAGGGGAACCCCTGATACGTCCCGCCCTCCAGCACGATTTCGCCCGTCAACCCCTTCGACCGCATCCGCACGGTGTCGAGAAACCCGCCCATCACGCTGATCACCACCAGCACCATACCGACACATAGTGTCACGCTGGCGACGCCGAAGAAGGCGATCAGCTTGGTGTGCAGATACCGCCAGGCGAGGAACCACTTGTACATGTGTCAATCGCCCCCGGTTGACTGAAGGCGCTGGAGCGGAAACAGAATCACGTCGCGGATGCTCGGGCTATCCGTCAGCAGCATCACCATCCGGTCAATCCCCACCCCAAGCCCGCCGGCGGGCGGCATGCCGTATTGAAGGGCCATGATGAAATCCTCATCCATTACAGCCATCGTCTCGTCACCCTCGCCCGCCACCTTCCGAGCGAAGTTCTCAGCCTGCACCTCCGGATCGTTTAACTCGGTGTACGCATTGCCGAGTTCCATACCGGCTGTGAATGCCTCGAACCGAAGGGCGATCGACGGATCGTCCGGATGTTGCCGCGTCAACGGACAAATCGCCGCCGGATAATCGTACACGAAGGTCGGCTGAATCAGATGAGGCTCGACGGTGGCTTCGAAGACGGCGTTGATCACGACGGCGTTATCCTTGCCCGCGTGCTCGATCTGAAGCTCCGCCGCCTTGCGCCGAACCGCCTCGACGTCTTTGATGTCGACGCCCGCGTGTTCGAGAAGAAGATCGGCGTATTTCCTCCGACACCACGGCGGCGTGAAGTCGAGGACCGCACCGCCAAAGACACCCGCCAACCGCCCGCTCGCAATGGCATCGCGCGCTTCGCGGTACGCCGTTCGATGCGATTCCTCTGCATACGCCTCGGCGTCTTCCTTCCCTTTTTCCGATTCCAACCGGGCACACTCGGCTTCGATCGCTTCGAGCCGCTTCGGTACGCCCTGCCGCGCCGATGCGTCATACGCAGCCGAGACCATCTGCTCGACCCGCTCCATCATCACGTGATAGTCGGCGTACGCTTCGTACAGCTCGATCATCGTGAACTCGGGGTTGTGCCTTGTGCTGATCCCCTCGTTGCGGAAGTTCCGCGCGATCTCGAAGACCCGTTCGATCCCGCCGACCAGCAGCCGTTTGAGATAAAGCTCCGGGCTGATTCGAAGAAACAGGTCCAGATCGAGCGTGTTGTGATGCGTCGTGAACGGCCGGGCCGCCGCCCCGCCGTAGATCGGTTGAAGAACCGGCGTCTCAACCTCCCAGTAGCCAACGTCGACCAGGCACGTGCGGATTGCCTGGATGATCGCGCTGCGCTGGCGGAAGACGTCGCGCACCTCGGGGTTCGTGTACAGATCGACGTAGCGTCGCCTGTAGCGAAGGTCCACATCGGTCAGCCCGTGCCACTTCTCCGGCGGCGGCAGGAGCGACTTGCACAGCAGCGTCAGCTTATCCGTCCAAAGCGTCAGCTCACCGGTCTTGGTCTTGCCGATGACACCGTCGGCTCCGATGATGTCGCCCAGGTCGAGCTTCTTGACCAGCGGCCACTGCTCACCCAGCTCGGCCTTGCTGAACCCGAGTTGAAGCTTGTCGGTCCCGTCGCGAATGGTGAGAAAAGCGAGCTTGCCCATCACGCGTAGGAGCATGATCCGCCCGGCGACGCGAGCCCGAAGCTCACTCCGATCGCCCGGCCCGAGTCCCAGCGGTTCCGCCTGCTCGCGCACAGCCGCCGTCGCGGTCACATTGTCGAAACGCCCGCCGCAGGGGTCCACACCGGCTTCGATCAGTGCGTCCCGCTTCTTGATACGCTGCGCTTTTAGATGATCTTCCTCGGCCATACTCGCTCCACCCGCCAAGCCGGGTTGATGGGAACCACGCCGTAACCGCGATCCTAGCAGGGGAGCGCAAGTCGAGCAATCCGCACACGAATATCGCCGGGTGCCCGGGCACAGATTTCCTTTGACACCTCCGATCGGCCGTTCGCGTTGGGCGTTCTCGATCGGCGCCAGTCCGATTCCTCCAGCGCGGATGCCTCCTTCTGCCCCTCCGGGGCAAGAAAACCGTAACGTCCGGCGATGTGTGGTCGACGCGCGCAGGGATCGCTAAATAGGTACTCGAGGAGGGGAGGAAGAAGCACCATGTACCTTTCTGGGAACGGCAACAGAAACCTGCTCTAACGTCGTGCCTCGCGCAGGGCTTCCCGTTTCTCCTCGATGACAAGCTCGAGAGTTTTCGTGAGGTCCGTCTTCGGCTCGAATCCCACAGCCTCCTTGATCCGATCCAGGCAGGGCACGCGACACATCATGTCATCGAACGGTCGCCCGTAAGCCTCTTCATAGGATAGGAACCGTTTCCCGCTCTTGCTGCCGGTCATCTTGATAATCTTGTCGGCGAGCCCTTCGATGGTGATCTCCTGGGTCGAGCCGATGTTGAACACGCGCCCGGCTGCGCCTTTGCAGTCCATCAATCGGATGACGCAGTCCACGACATCGCCCACGTAGGCGAAGCAGCGGGATTGTTGCCCCGTACCGAAGATCAGGATCGGCTCGTTCGTGAGGGCTTGCTCCACGAACCGCGGGATCACCATGCCGTACTGCCCGGTCTGCCGGGGACCGACGGTGTTGAAGAAGCGGGCCACGACCGCCGGAAGACCGTATTCCTGGTGATAGGCCAAACCGAGAAACTCATCGATGGCTTTCGAGCAGGCGTAGGACCAGCGTGAAAACCGCGTCGAACCGAGCACGGTATCGTCATCTTCCCTGAACGGCACCTTCTCACTTTTGCCATACACCTCGCTCGTCGAGGCAATGAGAATTTTCTTGCGGAACTTGTTCGCCACGGTAAGCACGACCTCGGTACCGTGGATGTTGGTCTCGATCGTGTGGACCGGCTGATCCACAATAAGCTGCACGCCAACGGCAGCCGCCAGGTGATAGACGATGTCACACTGCTCGACGAGCAAATGCATCGTCTCCAAGTTCCGCACGTCGTCGATCACCAGTTGAAACCGCGGATGATCCAGCAGACCGGTGAGATTCGAGAGGCTCCCGGTACTCAGGTTGTCAAGGGCAACGACGTCCTGGTCCATCCGGACAAGCGACTCGGCCAGATGCGAACCGATGAACCCCGCGCCTCCCGTAATCAATGCCTTCATCTTGTCACTCACTTGCAGTCGCAATTCGAGGCCGGACCGCGCATCCATTCAACAAACCGCGCAAGTCCCGTTCGCAGGTGCGTCGACGGTTTGTAACCCAGTTCCTTCTCCGCCAGCATCAGGTCGGCGAAGGTGCGCTCGACATCGCCCGGTTGGAGCGGCTGGCGGTCGATGATCGCCTTCTTGCCCAACGCCTCCTCGAGTGCGGTGATCAGATCGTTCACCGACACCGGTTCCGATTCCCCCAAGTTGTAAATGGCGTAACCCCGACACCGCTCGATCGATCGGATTACGCCGTCGATGATGTCGTCGATGTAGGTGAAATCACGCATCATCGACCCATCGCCGAACACGGGGATCGGCTCGCCCGCCTCGATCAGTCGGGCGAACTTGTGGATCGCCAGGTCGGGACGTTGCCTCGGTCCGTAGACCGTGAAGAACCGAAGGCAAGTGATCGGCAACGCGTACAAGTGGTGATACGCATGGCACAGAAGCTCACCGGCCTTCTTCGTGGCCGCGTAAGGCGAGATGGGGTCGTCGACGCGGTCGCTCTCGCGGAAGGGCACGGTCTTGCGGTTGCCGTAGACACTCGAGCTGCTGGCGAAGATGAACTTACATCCAGCCGCCTTCCGGCATGCTTCGAGCAGCACGATGGTCCCCCGGACGTTCACGTCCTGATACAGCAGCGGCTGTTCGATCGACGGTCGTACGCCCGCCCGCGCCGCCAAGTGTACCATGACATCCAACCCGCGCCCGACCACGTCCTCCACAAGGGCTTCGTCGCGAATATCGCCCTCGATCAGTTTGAAGTGGTTACTTGTGATGCCGTCGGCGAGGTTGCGCCGCTTGACGGTTGGATCGTAGAAATCGTCGAAGTTGTCCAGGGCGGTCACATCGTGCCCGTCGCGCAGAAGGGCTTCGCACAGGTGCGACCCGATGAACCCCGCGCCGCCGGTCACAACAATTCTAGACAAACCACGCTCCTCGCTTGTTTGACGATCCGCGATCGTTCGCCCGCACGGCGCGGGCGCGTCCGTGACGCACTACGCGGGCGATGCAACGGGTCGGCCGACGCAATGATAGCGAAAACCCCGCTCAGCCAGCAACTTCGGGTCGTACATGTTACGGCCGTCGAAGATCAACTTGCCTTCGATTCGCTTGGCGATCAGATCGAAATCGGGAGTGCGATACTCGGGCCAATCCGTAAAGAGCACGAGCGCATCAGCGCCTCCCAGCGCTTCATAGGCATCCTCGCACATCTCGATGGAATCACCGAGCTCGGCGCGAGACGTTTCCATGGCCTCGGGGTCGTGCGCCCGGACCCTCATCCCCTTCTCGAGAAACATGCGGATCGCCACGATCGCCGGCGATTCCCGTACATCATCCGTTCGTGATTTGAAGGCGAGCCCCCAGACAGCCAGCGTCGTACCCGAACAGGCGTCACCGAAATGATCGATCACCTTCTGGGCGAAGTTTCGCCTTTGCCGTTGATTCGCGCTGTCGACAGCCTCGACGATCGTCATCCGATGCCCGGTTTCCTCCCCCATCGATATCAAAGCGCTGACGTCCTTAGGGAAGCACGAACCGCCGTACCCCACTCCGGGGAACAAGAACGCATCCCCGATCCGCGCGTCCGTACCCACACCGCGACGCACCGACTCGACGTCCGCTCCGTACCGCTCGCACAAACCCGCAACCTCGTTCATGAAGGACACACGCGTAGCCAGCATCGCGTTGGCTGCGTATTTGCTCATCTCCGCGCTGGCGGGGTCCATGACCAAAATGCGCTCACTCTTACGCATAAACGGGCTGTACAGCTCCTTCATCACGCTGACGACCCCCTGACTTGTCACGCCCAGGATCACGCGGTCCGGTTTGGTGAAGTCGTCGATCGCAGCCCCTTCCTTCATAAACTCCGGATTGCTCACGTAGTCAAACGGATATTCGCTCCGTGCCTTGATCGCCTCGATGACCTTCTTGTGCGTGCCGACCGGAACGGTGCTCTTCATCACGATGATGCGGTAGCCGTCCATCGCCTGCCCGATCGTCCCCGCCACGTCCACAATCGCCGACAGATCGGCTGATCCGTCCGGCGCCGGAGGCGTGCCGACGGCGATGAAGATGATTCGTGAACGCTTGACCGCGCTGGCGAGGTCCGTCGTGAACTCGAGGCGCCCGGCCTTTTTGTTCAGAGCAACCATCTCGCCCAGTCCGGGCTCGTAAATGGGAATCCGCCCCTCGCGCAACATGTCGACTTTGCGCTTGTCGCTGTCGACACAGATCACATGGTTGCCGCTATCGGAGAAGCACGTACCCGCCACCAAACCGACGTATCCGGTCCCCACGACCGACATCTTCATAGACGAACTCCCGTCAAACTCGCCATACCCTATCCAACCGATCCAGCGCGAATCATCCCGTCATCCTTGTCCCGCACCTCTGAAGAGGTAGGCCGCCCATCCGTCACAAGACACGTAACGAGGGTGCCCCATGGCTTTAGCCGTGGGGGACGCGAATCATCGCGTCATTCTTGTCCCTCACCTCTGAAGAGGTAGGCCGCCCCTCCGTCACAAGACACGTAACGATGCGCTCCGCCGCGTGTCCGTCCCAAAGGTCGGGTACCGTCCCACGTTCGGGCGGGTTGTTCTTTACGTTGCGATAGGCTGCCAGGATCGCTTCGGTCGTGCTTCCCGTCAATTGATTCGTGCCTTGGGTTATCGTGATCGGCCTTTCCGTGTTCTCGCGCAAGGTCAAGCACGGAACGCCGAGGGCCGTAGTCTCCTCCTGGATGCCTCCGGAGTCGGTCAACACGATCGCCGCCGCCGCCATCAACTTGAGGAAGTCGAGATACCCGAGCGGCTCGATCACCTGCATCCGCGACAAACGCCCCACGCGTTCGGAAAGCCCCAGCTTGCCCAGATTGAGCCTCGTTCGCGGATGAATGGGAAAGATTACCGGAAGATCGGCGCTGATCGCCTCAAGCGCGTCGAGAACGGACGAGAATGTGGCGGCAACGTCGACGTTGCTGGGGCGATGAAGGGTCACAAGGGCGTATTGCCCTTCGCTTACGCCGAGCGTTGAGAGGATCTTTGACTTCTCGGCGCATTCCCGATGCCGCAGGAGCGTGTCAACCATGACGTTGCCGACCAGGTGAATCCTCTGTTCGGGAACACCCTCGCGTTTCAGATTCTCGACACCGCTTGGCTCGGTGACGAACAGGAGGTCACTCAACGCGTCCGTGACGACCCGGTTGATCTCTTCCGGCATGGTCCGGTCGAAGCTCCGCAGGCCCGCCTCGACGTGCGCGAGCCTGTTTCCGCTTTTCGCGGCGACCAGGGCGGCGGCCATCGTCCCATTCACGTCACCGACCACGATCACCCAGTCCGGACGGTACGCCAGACAGACAGCCTCGATCCGTTTCATCACCTCGGCTGTCTGGACCGCGTGCGATCCGCTGCCGACCTCGAGGTTGACCTCGGGCTTGGGTATCCCGAGCTGGTCGAAGAACAGGCGGCTCATCCGCTCGTCATAGTGTTGTCCGGTGTGGACGAGGAACGTCTCGACACCGTCTGTGTGGGAAAGGACCTCCATGATGGGCGCAACCTTCATGAAGTTCGGCCTGGCGCCGCAAACGCAGAGGATTTTTAGCGGTTGATCGTCCAAACCCGGTTAACACCAAACGAAGGCCGCGAACGCAACGCCCCTAACCCGAGCGACCGCGCCCGTCAGGCCACCTGGCCGTTAAGTCCTATAAACGCCCACGTCCTCTAACACGCCTCGCACGGACGTCGGCGCACGTGGTTTATCGACCTTTGAGCAGATGCCCTGAACGTAACCGATTGCCCCCCGCCTTCCCAGTGCTGCGCAGCCTTATTCCGGTGGTTTGGGGAGGGGGAAGGGCTGCGGTTGTCGCGTCACGACCCGGGAACTCATGGCCAAGGCGTCACGGAGACGCGCTTCCAGCCTTCCCCTGGCGGGCTACATTGACGGGTCAAAGCGCGATCCATCAAAACAACGGATAGAGGAACGGCGCAAGCGGGGAGGACCCGGCGAAGAGCATGAGCGCGCCGACAATCAGCAGGACCACGACCAGCGGCACGAGCCACCACTTCTTCTCATGCTTGATGAACAGCAGGAACTCTTTTGCGAGCGATTGCTTGGCCATACCTTGCGGCTCCGATTGCGGACTCCTGCCCGGACGCGTTCCACCCGACCACCCATCTATCGGGCACCCACACCCCCGCTCACCAGCGAACCGGACTCCAAGGCGACGCTTCGCTGCATTCCGGCTTCGTAGTCCACCGCGGCGCGCTTCTGGGTAACAATGTACCGGCCGGCGACCAGAACGTCGATCCCAGTATTGTTGAACGTCTGGTAGGCATCTTGCGGTGTGCACACGATCGGCTCGCCGCGGACGTTGAACGAAGTGTTGATCACGACGGGCACGCCGGTCAGCTCACCGAACTTCCGGATCAACCGGTAGTACCGCCCGTTCTGCTCCTCGGTCACCGTCTGCACCCGGCCCGTACCGTCCTGATGCGTGACAGCCGGGATGACCAACCGCTTCTCCTCCCGGACCTTCGGCACCAGGAGCATGTAGGGCAGGTCCATCCCCGCCGGGACGTCAAAGTACTCGTGGACGTGTTCCTTCAAGATGGACGGAGCAAAGGGGCGGAAGGCCTCCCGGAACTTTACCTTCGCGTTGATCACGTCCTTCATCTTCGGGTCACGCGGGTCAGCCAGCAGCGACCTCGATCCCAACGCCCGCGGCCCGAACTCCAATCGCCCCTGGAACCAACCGACGACCTTGCCATCCGCGATCATCCGCGCGGTCCGCTCGAGCAGATCATCCTCGTCGTCAATGAACTCGTAAACGGCGCCGAGCTGATCGAGCGCGGCTGCGATCCGGTCGTCGCTGAACGACGGTCCCCAGCAGGCGTGGTCCATCTTGAACTTGCGAGGGTTGTTCAGCACCGAGTTGTAGATGTAGAACGCCGTGCCCAACGCCCCGCCCGAGTCACCGGCTGCGGGTTGGATGAAGATGTCCTTGAAACCGGATTCCTGCAGCATTCGCCAGTTGGCAACGCAGTTGAGCCCGACCCCGCCCGCGACGCAGAGATTGTCCAACCCCGTCTCGCGGTGCAGGTGCGAGGCCATCTTGACCATGATCTCCTCCACGATCTTCTGCCCGGAGTGGGCGATGTCGCGGTGAAAATCGGTCAGGTCTGATTCACGCGGACGCTGCGGTTGGCCGAACAACTTCTCCCAACGCCTGTTGAACGTACGTGTCGTCGAGTAACCGAAAGCGAAGTAGTCGAGGTTCAACCGGATGCTACCGTCATCCTTGATCGCAACGACCTCTCGAAACTGATCGACGTAGGTCGGCTTGCCGTAAGGGGCAAGCCCCATCACCTTCCATTCCGCATCGTTGACCCGAAAGCCCAGATAGGCCGTAATCGCACTGAACAGCAGTCCGACCGAATGGGGGAACCTGATCTCCTGCCTGATCTCGATCGTGTTGCCCCGCCCGATGCCCCAGGCGGTCGTCGCCCACTCCCCCACGCCGTCGGCCGTCAGGATGGCCGCCTCCTCAAAGGGTGACACGAGGAAGGCACTGGCCGCGTGGGAAAGATGATGCTGGCAATAGAGAATGTCCCGGTCCGTACCGAGCTTGGTCTGGATCTCACGGTTGACGTGCAGCCGGCGCCCCAGCCACAGCGGCATGGCCTTAAGCCACGCGCGATAGCTCAGCGGCCAATATGCCAGAATCGTCTCGAGGATTCGGTTGAACTTGACAAGCGGTTTCTCGTAGAAGCCGACGTGGTCGACCTCGTCGATCGTGATCCCCGCCTCCGCCAGACAATACGCGATCGCCTGTTCGGGGAAGTCGCTGTAGTGCTTCTTGCGATTGAAGCGCTCCTCCTCGGCGGCGGCGACGAGCTGCCCGTCGCGGACGAGCGCCGCCCCGGCGTCATGGTAATAACAGGAGATGCCGAGCACGTTCACGCGATCATTCCCTCTCGATCGGCGCACCGTAGCAGAACGGGAAGATGCAAACCCATCATTAGGACACTCTCCGAATCCGTGCAGCAGGCGCTGGGCGAAAAACACCGGACAAGAGAGTCGTCTGACCACCGCACAATAAAAGAGCTTGCTCTAAAAAAGCCGCTCCATCCGATCCAACGTAGCCTCGTAGGGCTTGTGCTCTTCCCAGTAGCTTTCCGCGCCTCCCCGTGACAGCTTCTTGCGTAACGGATCACCGAGCCGCACGATCACAGAGAAGACCGGAAGCAATACGAAATAGAGCACCGTCAGAAGAGCCGTCGAGACCGCGATTCCGATCGGGACGGTCACGCTCATCCACGCGACGTAAACCGGTCTGGCAATGGCCGGCGACAGGCGCGACACAACCCACAGCACGATTCCGGCAACCCACAGACAAGGTGCCGCAATCTGCGCGGGCGCCCCCGTCCACGCGAGCAGGCCGGATTCCGTCCGCCATCCGTGGAGGATCCACAGCAACGCGCCAAGCACGCCGAAACCGCCGAGCATTGCCCAACCGAACTTGCGTAGTTCAGCCGGGGTCGGATTCCGATTCACCGTGAACACTGTAACACTCTCCGAGTTTGTGCAGCGGGCACCGGGCGAAAAACCCAGAAGAAAAGAGCTGTTTCACCGCTACACGATAAAAGCGGGTGCCCCGTCCTTTTCGTTAGAAAAGGGTGGGGGACAGATCGAGCGAGTAGGGTGGGCACCGCCCACCAAAAACATCGCCGCCGATGGTGGGCCATGCCCACCCTACAATCCTCGAACAGCCGTCCGTCCCCCACCCTTCGCTCCGCGAAGGATGGGGCACCATCAAGCGGCACGCGAGAGGAAGGAACAAAGCAACAGGCTATTCCTCCTTCATCCTTCCGCCCTCATCCCTCAAATCAACGCCAACGCAGCCTTCGCTACTCCCCGAACAGCTCCTTCGCATCGAGTTTCTTGATGAGAATCTCGGGGGCTCCCAGGCCATGTCCGCCCGGCAGTTCATCGGTCGCGCTCGACCAGGTCCGCCAGTCGTCGGGCAGGTTCAGCATCGCGGCGCATTTGTCGGCTGTACGCGGCAGGATCGGCGCGATCAGTGTGGTCAGCGTCCGCGCCGTCTGGAAACAGACGTTGATCGCCCGACCGCACGCGTCCATATCCGTCTTTCGGCTTAGAAACGGCTTGGTCAGGTCGAAGTAGGCGTTGCCCGAGCGGGCCAACGCCATCACCTCCGCCAGGGCGGCTTTGAAACGGAAGGCCTCGAACTCCTCAGCCATCCGTTCACTTGCCTTCCGGCAGCGATCGAGCTGCTCGATGTCCTCCGGTTTCCGGTCACCCGGCGGCGGAACCTTGCCCTCGAAGTACTTGTGAACGAACGTCATCGTTCGGTTGAAGAAGTTGCCGAATGCGTTGAGCAGCTCGCCGTTGTTGCGGCTGATGAACTCGTCCAGATCGAACGTCGTCCGCGCGTTTTCCGGAGCCACGGCGGTCAGGTAGTACCGGAGCGGGTCCGGATCGAACGTCTGGAGGAAATCCCCAATCCAGACAGCCGTTCCGCGACTCTTGCTGATCTTCTCCTCCTCCTTGCCCGGAAACTTGATGTTCAAGAACGAGTTCGACACAACGTTATGGGGTAGTTGGAACTCGCCCGGATCGCCCTGCACGTTGTCGCTGTCATGGCTGGCCAGAAGCATCGCCGGCCAGGTGATCGCGTGAAAAACGATGTTGTCTTCGCCGATGAAGTGGATGATCCGGCAATCCGGGTCCTTCCACCATCTCTCATAGCCGCTGGGATCCTCACCCCGCCGCTCGCAATCCACGGCCGTGAAGGAGACGTAACCGATCGGCGCATCAAACCACACGTAGAGTGATTTCCCCTCGGCGTCAGGGTCATCCAGTGGCACCGGTACGCCCCAGGTCAGATCGCGCGTCATCGCGCGTTCGGGCAAACCCTCCGCCTCGATTCGCCCGAGCGACTGATTCAACACGGTCGGCCGCCACGCGGCGCCCTTCTTCTCCGTCAGCCAGCCCGAAAGCTTCTCCTGCAACCGATCCAACCTCATGTGCCAGTGAACCGTCTCGCGAAGCTCGGGCTTGGTGCCCGTCATCACACTGACCGGGTCGATCAGTTCAATCTGATCGACAGCCCGGCCGCAGTCCTCGCACTGATCGCCGAAGGCGTTGTCGCTTCCGCAGTCGGGGCACTTGCCACGCACGAAGCGGTCGGGAAGAAACTGTTCCGCCTTCGTGTCGTAGAGCTGCTTCGTTGTCCGCTTGGTGAAAAAGCCCTTGTCGTGAATCTTCAGGAACATGTCCTGGCTGATCTTCTTGTGGGTCTCCGCGTATCCGGGCTGGTGCGTACCGCCGAAAACGTCGAACTCGATACCGAGCCCGGCGAAGTCGTCCCGCTGACATTTGTTGTAGCGGGCTGTCAGTTCCTCGACGCTGCACCCTTCCTCGCGGGCGGTCTTGAGGGCGGCCACGCCGTTGTCATCACTGCCGCAGATGAACCGCACGTCCGCGCCGGTTGCGCGAAGGTAGCGAACATAGGTATCCGCCGGGAGATACGCACCGGCAATATGCCCTACATGGAGCCTCCCGTTAGAGTAGGGAAGCGCCGCGGTGACAAGAAAACGCCTCTGGGCCATGGTGTTCACCAGATCCGGAACAAGTCGCGGGTCGGACTCATCGGCCCGCATGAGATCAAGAGCCGGGATTGTATACGGTCTGGACGTCCTGACAAGAAACAGCCTCGATCCGGCGGCCAGGGAGGCCGATAAACACGGGGCTTTGACGCCGACTGTCGGTTCGACGTATAATCCTACGACGCCAAGGGAATGAGCGCCCGGTGCTGCAATGGTGGCGAATCGCTGCCGCCCTTTTGGCCTTGGCGTACTCCTGAGGCCCGGCGTTGCCGGGACGGCGCGAACGACAAGGGAACCGCTCCACAAGAAACGGGACAGGGACCATGAACCAAGGGATAGTGGGTGTCTTCGGCATTCCCGGCGGATGGGAGTGGATTATCATCGGCCTGGTGGCGCTGCTGATCTTCGGCCGGCGCCTTCCCGACGTCGCCCGCTCGATCGGCAAGAGCATCGTCGAGTTCAAGAAGGGCCTGAAGGACGTCAAGGGTGAGATCGACGTGCAGTCCCAAATCAACTCGGCGGCGCCGAGAATCGAACAGGAGCCCGACGTCCAAACGCCGGCATCAACTGCATCATCAAACGATGCTGCACCCGCCAAGGAAGAGACGCCCGCGTCGCAGGAGAAGTAAGCCCCGCAACGCCGCCGCCGGACGCATTCAGGGGCCGGATAAAGGCCCACTCATCCGGGTTGTGCCTCGCCGCCGTCCTGCCCGCCGATACACCCGACATTGAAGGCGTCATCGAACGAGTAGACGTCGTCGAAGTCCTCGACCTTGTCCCCGGGCTGTTTCTGCATCATCTCGAACCCGATGAAGCCGAAGACGATCCGCCCGAAGTCGGAGGTGCGAGTGATACTCCACGATTCGAGGACGGTTCGGGCGAGCATTCCCCATTGCTGCACGGCGTAATCCCGAAGCGACCAGCAAAGCTGCCGCCCGCTGACGTGCCGATCGAGCTTGTCACACCCGCCGGCTTCGTCGATCACCTCCACGACCGGTTTGGGAAGCTGACCGGCCTGGTACTGCATCACCAGGTCCGTCCAGTCAATCTGCTTCTCGGAGAGATAGCGGTAAAGTCGTCGATGGGCCTCGGTCTCGGGCCCGTGGATCTGCTCGGCCGCGAAGCCGAGCCCCTCGCGCACGAAATGGAAAGCCTCCTCTGGATACGTCCCGAGGTGCTTGACGAGATCGCTTAGTGTTTTGAGAGAATGGTCAGCCATTCAGACTTACGACCCCTCGCAAATCGGCCCGAGGCTCCTCACACGCCAATGTGTCGGACGATCGCGCCGCGGCTATAAGCTTCAACTGGGTTCTACTCGCCGGCCGGAGGCGATGTCTTTCCGTTGCCGCTCTCCCCGCCGCTTCGTCGCCGTCGAGGACGTCGACGCCCACGACGCCGGGGGCGTTGTGGTTTCTCGCCGGTCTCCGCACCCTTGGCGGGTTCGGCCGGTGTTGTGGTCTCGGCCGATCCGGTCTCGGCTGGGGCGGGCTCCGTGCGGGGCTCCGGCTCATCGACGCGCGAGGGCTCGGGCACTTTGGGGCCCTCCCCGCGGGCGAGCGGTTTCGTCCCGCGTCCTTTGACGGGCCGCCTGGGGCGGCGCTCGCGCGGCGGCGCCTCCGCGGGCTCCTCCTTACCGCGATCCTCGCTGACCACCGGAGGCGGCACATCAACCGCGACGATGTCCTCAACCGCAACGGTCTGTATGGCATCGGCATCCGTGCGAATCTGGACAAGCTGGGTAAGCACCTGGCGATTGACGACGACCCCTTCGATTTGCGCCGCGCGAATCCGCACACCGGTCCTCGGGAGCAGCTTGTTGAGCTCCTCGTAGCTGGCATGCTCGTATCGCAGGCAGCACTTGAGACGTCCGCAGCGACCCGAAACCTGTGAGGGATCGAGGGTTGCCTTCTGCAGCTTGGCCATGCGCATGCTGATGGGCTTGAGGGTTTTGAGGAAGCTCTTGCAGCAGACCTCGCGTCCGCATGTTTCATAATCCGCCATCAGGCGGGCTTCGTCCCTCGCGCCGATCTGCCTCATCTCGATCCGGGTTCGATACTCTCGCGCCAGCTCGCGCACGACGGCCCGGAAGTCGACGCGTTCCGCCGCCGTGAAGTAAAAGATGATGCGCTCGCCGCCGAACGGACATTCGCACTCGACGACGCGAATGGGAAGGTCGTGCCGATCGGCCATTTGCTGGCAGAACGCGCGTTTCTCGGGGCAGCTTGCCTGAATCCGGGCATACTCAGCCAGATCGGCAGCCGTCGCCTCACGCAGAATGCGCCCGGCGCTGAAGATGTAGGAGTCCTGCCCGCACCGCTCGACCCACTCCTGGATACGCTGAGGCGGTACCGATCTCTCGCATCCCGTGCAGGTCAGCGACACCTGCGCGCCCAGCTCGATCCCGCGTCGCGTCTGGACGATGATCTTTCCTTCGCAACGAAACTTCATTTCGGGCGGGTACGTGAACTCACCAATGTAGCGCATGTACCCGAAACGAATCGCCGTGGCGGGGATGGCGTCCTGCGCCTCCTGCGTACACCGCTGGGCCGCTTTGCCCGATCCACACATACCGCACCCGAGATGGGTCGGTAGTTCGGGAAGTTGAGCCAGATATTGTTCAAGACTCATAGGCGAATCGGATCATGGGGATCAGGCACTCGAGGGCACGCTCCACCGCCACGCAGCCCGGAACCCCCGCCCCGGTACCGCGCAACGAACGGCGGCCGCTCAGCCACGATGGCAACGTGCTATGCGGATGACACCTGGCGCGAAACCACGCCACACCACAAGCCGCCCATCCCCGGAAGAACCGAGCGACCCGCCGGATCGGTTTAATGTCCGGCAATGACGCGGTCGAGTATGGCCTGGAATTCCTTCTTGTTGCGCAGACCGACGAATTTCTCCCTGATCTCACCATTGGTGAAGAGCATGACGGTCGGGATTGCGCTGATGCTGAACCGCACGGATATCTCACGATTCGCATCCGTGTTGACCTTGCAGACCTTGATCTTGTCGCCGTATTCCTCCGCCAGGTCCTCGATCACAGGCGTCAGCGCCTTACACGGCCCGCACCATTCGGCCCAGAAGTCGATCAGCACAGGGACGTCGGCGTTGAGCACTTGCTCGTCGAACGTCTCATCGGAAAGTTCAAGAACGTGTTCGCCAGCCATGGTTTCTCCTATCGCTAACGGTCCATCCAAAGACAGGGGGATTCTAGATCGGGCGGGCGCCGCGGTCAACCGCCGCCGATCGAGCTCGCGCGTGAAGACGTGATGAGCCGAATTACCCGGCTGTTCACCCTACAAGGCGGCGGCGTCCCTTTTCCGCTCAGACTTTGGCTTTGATTTCCACCGCCGATGAATCCAGAGATACTGCTCCGGCTCCTCGCGCGCGATGGACTCGATCGCCGAGGTGTAGGCCTGCGTGATCCATCGAAGCGGATCGTCCCGCTGCTCCCACTCCTCCTTGCGAATGATCCGCTGAACACCGATGTCGTATTTGGCCTGAGTTCTCCGCCGTCGGGCGTATCCGACGATGATCGGCGCTCCGGTGGCCATGGCCAAAAGCCCGATCGACTTGTACGTCGAGGCGGGTCGGCCGAAGAAGTCCACGAACAACCCCTTGCGCCCGGCATCCTGATCGCCGATGAAACCCAACAGCGCCCCATTTCGAACCACCGCCTCTGCCTTGGCTGCGGCCCCTTTCTTGTCCAACAACTCCAGACCGTGCATACGCCTGCTCTGTACGAGGAACCGGTTGAGATAGGTATTGTCGAGCGGTCGCATGATGGCGGCGACCTCGAACCCGAGCACGGCAAGCAGATGGCCCGTCAGCTCAAAGGACCCGTAGTGCCCCGTTACCAGGATCGCACCCTCACCTCCCAGGAGGATTCGCTGAACCTCCTCGAAGTTCCTCAACCTGATGTAACGCGTCCAGGTGAAACGCGTGATCAGCCTCGGCAGGCAGACAGCCTCCACCGCGAACATGGCGACGCTTTGAAGGCAACGGTCGGCGATCCGCCCAATCTGGTCCGGTGTGTACCGGTCGCCGAGCGAGGCGGTCAGGTGCTCGATCGCCCGGTCCCGGTGCCTCGGCGTGATCCAGAGCCAGACCCTCCCGAGGAGCCGCGCGGTCCTGAGGTTCCAGTCGATCGGGAACGCCTGCATGATCGCCACGACGACGCGGACCGTAAGGTACATCAGGTATGCGAAGGCGCCCCTCTTGATGTTGATCCGGCGCCCGACGAAAGAAAGCGCGACTCGGATCGGGTTTACCGCCGTCATGCACGGAATCGTAGCACGGACACCCGCATCAGGCCACGCAGGTACGCCCGGCGCCGGACCCTCCCTTGACCATCGTCGTGATCCACGCCATACAGGCGCACCATGAACGACGTTTCGGACGGCGGCGTGCAAACGCCGTTTCAGCTTGGCGACCTTCACTACGAGCTGCCGGAGGCGTTAATCGCGCAGCAGCCGCTTCCGAAGCGTGATGCGTCACGCCTGCTCTGCCTCGACCGTGCGGGCGGCGGTATCCGTGATGCCTGTATGAATGATCTGCCCGAGTTGCTCGCGCCCGGCGATCTGCTCGTTATGAACAACACGAAGGTGATCCAGGCGAAGTTCACGGCAATGCGAAAGACAGGCGGCAGAGTGAGCGGCCTGTATGTCGAGGAAGACCGTCCGGGCGTCTGGCGCGTCATGCTCGAGGGATCGCGGCGGCTTCACCTGGGCGAGACGCTCACGGTCGGCGAGGGGTCGGACAATCAGGTCAACCTCAGACTTGATGACTCCCTCGGCGAGGGTACCTGGCTTGTCAGCGTCGATTCACCCGGCAGGGCGGAGGAGATTCTCGAACGCGTCGGCGAGCCACCCCTGCCGCCCTACATCCATCGGCGGCGCGGCCGGGCAGGAATCGACCCGGAGGATCGCTCGCGCTATCAGACTGTTTTCGCCAGAGTGCCCGGCGCGATCGCCGCGCCAACGGCGGGTCTGCACCTGACCAAAACGCTTCTCGATCGGATGCGGGCCTGCGGCGTGGACACCACGTTTGTCACACTTCACGTCGGCGTCGGAACCTTCAAGCCGATTAGTGCCAAGACTGTGGCACAACATGTTATGCACGCCGAGCGGTACGAGCTCTCGGGCGACACGGCCGGGGCGGTCGAGCTCTGCCGAAAGGGCGGTGGGCGCGTGATCGCCGTCGGCACCACGACCCTCCGCACGCTCGAGTCCGCCGCGAGCGGGCGCGTCGATCGGCTGGTCAACGCGCGTGGTGGAACGACCAACCTGTTCATTTACCCGCCGTATGAGTTCAGGGTGGTCGACGCTTTGCTCACGAACTTCCACCTGCCGTCAAGTACACTGCTTGCACTGGTGATGGCGCTAGCCGGCGTGGATCCAATCCGCCGGGCATACCAACATGCGATCGACCGGCAATACCGTTTCTACAGCTACGGCGATGCCATGTTCATCCAGTAAAGCATTTTCCGGTTTCGTGTGTCGCTCAACCCCCCTCTTTCCCCGCTTGACAAGGGTGGAAGAGAGCGACACAACCTTTGTTGAAACGGCACCAGTCGTGCTCCTCGTCCCGTAGGGACGATGCGAAAGTAGCCCAGCGATTTATCGCTGGGTCGGTGGCACTCAAACGGATGGTAGAGTCCCGTAGGGACGATTGAGAGTCACGTGGTGGGCATTGCCCACCCTACGCGTTTTAATCGCCCCTCCGGGGCAAGCGGAACGCGCTTCGCTCCCGCGGCGGTTATTGCGAGGCGGTGTATGGGGTTGGTTGAACTTATCGCGTTGGCTGTGATCGGTCTTGTCGCCGGTGTGCTGGGCGGTCTGCTCGGGATCGGCGGCAGTATCATCATGATTCCGGCCATGATCGAGGTGCTCGGGCCGGATCAGCACCTCTACCAGGCGGCTGCCTTGATTGTGAACTTCTTCGTCGTGGTCCCGGCTGTCTATCAGCACAACCGGGCGAAAGCGGTCGAGCTCTCCACGGTGCTGAAGCTTATCCCACTTGCGATCCTGGCTGTCCTGGTTGGTGTCGGCATCAGCGAGCTTCCCCTTTTCGCTGACGAGGGCGAAGCCTACCTCCGGATGCTGTTCGGACTGTTTCTCTTTTTCGTGGCCGGCTCGGATCTGTATCGTCTGTTGCGTCGGTCCGGCCATGCGCCGGATGTCTCGCGGGAAGCTGTGCGAAACGCAGGTGCGCACGCTTCAACAGGCATCGCGCGCCGGGGGCGTATCCGCTGGCTGACAACCGCAGCCGTCGCCCTCCCGACCGGTCTGGTCTCGGGCTTGTTGGGCGTCGGTGGAGGCGTCATGGCTGTCCCGTTGCAGCGCCGTTTCCTCGGTATTCCCATTCGCACCGCGATTGCCAACTCGGCCACGATCATCATCGCAACCGCCCTGGTCGGAGCCACGGCGAAGAACTACGCCTACGTGACCGGTCATTCGGGCAGTCTTGCTCCGTTTCGCCTGGCGGTTGTGCTGATTCCCACCGCCATCGTGGGAAGCCTCGTCGGCGCCAAGTTGACTCACCGTCTCCCGCTCAACGTTGTCAAGATCGCCTTCTTCGTTGTCATGCTGCTCGCGGCGGTGCGTCTCACATACAAGGCCCTCCAATCGCTGCAGCCATCCGACGCGCCGACCGTGGTCCGCGCAGCTTCTGCGCAGGCGGTCGTCGCAGACCGGACGGTCTCGCCTGCGGGTGTGTGGGACCACTCAACTTTCCGGAAACCGTTCACCGATACGATCTTCGATGCACGGATCGTCGCCCTGCCGCGGGCGCGACCACGACAAAATGGCACAAGTGGTGACGGGAGAAAATGATGCACAGCCAATTCATCACGAGACTCGGTCGATCGTTTCTCATTGCGGGAGCGGCCGTGATACTTGTCGGGCAAACCGGTTGCATTCCCGGCGGGGGCACACAGTTCCGCGAAGCGGCGCTGCCGGCCATTGAGACCGGCGTGTCCTCGATCCTCAACGGTGTGCTCGACGGCATCTTCGCCGCCATCGAGGTGGAATCGGACACCACCGGCGCGTAGACGCTTCCGGTTTCTCAAAACCTGCCTCGGAAGAGATTCTCCGAAAAAAACCGGGATGCGCAAAAAAAGCCGACCACCGCGCAGCAACCGCAGACCCCGTTCACCTGCACGGCTTCCGCTCGAGACGCGTGATCTCGAACCGCAGAAGTCGAGACCTTTCCCCATTCCGCTTGAAGTCGTGATACTCCTCGCCCACCTGCACGAACCCGACGCCGCGGTAGCATCGGATGGCCGGCGCGTTTTCGGGAAAGACGATCAAGGAGAGTTTCTTCGCGCCCAGCCGGTCGAACCCGTGGGAAACGAGCCCCCGGACGAACGATCGCCCCAGACCGCGCCCGCGCTCCCGAGGGTCGAGCACGACATGGCCGACCCAGAAATGGTCCCGCTCGACGCGCATCGGGTTCAGCTCGCCATATCCGATGGGCCTTGATTCGCCACCGCGCACGAGCGTCAGGGCGTGACCGTTCGGTCTTACCCACCCGACGACCTTCTCGGCTGTCAACGGTGAATCGGTGCCCGGAGCCAAAAGGCGTAACCGCTCCGGCGTATCAGCCCACCGGGCAATGACGTCCGCGCACCGCCGGTCAAACGGCCCGAGCCGTAGAACGTCCGCCTGATGCGTCGATGCGTCACTCACTCACTGCCCCTCAAAGCGGTACCGGCGGCCAAACGCACCTTCGCGCGGATGCAGGCGAGCCACAGGCAAACCGAATCCGCAACGATGGGGCGTGAGAAAAGACATGTGTAAATGCCCGGGACTGGAGTCGAACCAGCACACCCATTTCGGGCACAAGCACCTCAAGCTTGCGCGTCTGCCAATTCCGCCACCCGGGCGACCAAGCTCGCAGTGTACCATAGCCGGGCCCAACCTCAACACCACACCTGCCGCCGGACCGCCAAGACCACCATCGATCGGATGCTCCCGACGCACGTTGATCCCGAAGTGGGCCGGTCGGAGAACGTCGACGTGGGTCAAACCGGAAGCAGTCGAGGGCGAGACGCTAAAGAGCAAGGGGCTGATCGAATCGCAGTCCGGCCCCCATCATCCGCTCCGGCGCATCATAGAGCAGCTCGGTTCGAACGACGGTGGCATAAAACCCGTTCATCATGGCCCCATCGAGCTCGGGGGGAACGGTTTCATCATCGACTACGAATTCGTAACGCTGACCCACGCTCAGGCCGCACGTGGCTGATGCGTGGACGAAGAAGCCGCCCTCAGCCAGGTTCTTGACGGTGCACGGAATCGCCTCCGTGCTTCCCAGACCGACCAACTTGACGCCGAGCTCCTGCTCCAGGCGGGATCGGTCACGGCGATCATCCACAGCCGTCCAGGCATCGGTAGCCCGCGGGGCGACCAGGGTAGCTTGCGTATCGGTTGGTTCAGGCGTGGTCAGCATCGGTCTGCTCCCGGCGAAATTGCGTGGCGGAACTCGCCTGAATCGATCAGGCAGCCCCAGTGCTTTGACTATACACCGAAACCGGTTCGTGTCAAGGTACACCGCACACCGGGCGCAAAACTCACAGGTTCGCCGATCAGCAGGCGTCCCGCCCTCAATTCGGTGCGACCGAACGCCCGGTACCGACGTTACAGCATCCGAAATAATGCGCCACAGGACAAATGCCTGTGCGGCTGTGCGAAATCGGCCCCGGTGATGCCTGGGCCGGGGGCGCCGCGGTTCCGGTGTGTTGAAGGGCTATCAGCCCGTTGAAAAAGTGTAGCGCCGCCCCTCGTGGGCGGCGAAGCACCGTTTAGGCGTCACCCACGAGGGGTGACGCTACACGATTGTGGCGGAACCCGCGTTTTTCAACGGGCTGCTATGGCCCGGTCGCCACGTCCGTAGCGGGGTTGTCCTGGTTGGGGACGAAGTTGTCCTCGCAGCTTTCCACGTACCCGCAGTTGTCGCAGACCGCGCGGCACTGCCGGATGGCCAGATCACCCGATTCGCACACCGGGCATCGTAGATTCATTGCATTGGCTCTGGGAAACGGGGCGTGTTGATCGGGGTCGCTCATGACCGTGGCTCCATCCAAACCGGCTGCGGGCCTCTTGCCCGTCGCCGGCCGCCTTGGGAGAATCCATTCCTAGCGATGTCGGCGGTAGTATAACCGGTCGCGGCGGTTTGTCACATGCCCTTTTGTGGTGATTCGCCGCCGAACATTCCCTCTACGCGGAGATCACGAGAGCATGAAGAACCAGCGCAAAACGATCCTAACCGCATTGAACGCCGCTCAGGCTGTCATCGTCGTTGCTGCGATCCTCCTCGTCTGCCTGGGTGACCAGCCACCCGCCGCCGCTCGGGAGATCGACGATCGCGGTGGGCGAACGGCTGACCTGGTCATCATGAACGCGAAGATCTGGACCGGGGCGGAGCCGTCAGGTCGTCAACCGCGCGAGCACGTCGATCCCACAGCGCTGGCGGTTGCCGGTGGCAGGATCGTGGCTGTCGGAAGCGACGCCTCGGTGCAATCGCTCATCGGGCCGAACACACGCAAGATCGACGCTCGTGGTCAGCGCGTCATCCCCGGGATCACCGACAGCCACACGCATATCATCGGAGGAGGGCTGCAACTCGCTCGGTTGAAGTTGCGCGACGTCAAAAGCCGCGCCGAGTTCGTCAATGCCGTGGCCGAGCGTATGAAGGTCTCGGACAAGGGTAAATGGGTCCTCGGCGGGTGGTGGAGCGTGGAGAGCTGGACCCATCCCGAGACGCCGAACAGAAGCTGGATCGATCCGGTCACCGGGGATGTGCCGGTCTTCCTGGTGCGCATGGACGGTCATCAGGCGTTGGTCAACTCAACCGCTCTCAAGCTGGCCGGCATTGACGCATCGGGCCCGAGTGACCCAACGGGTGGAGAGATCGAGCGTGATCCGAAGACCGGGGAACCGACGGGGATTCTCAAGGAGTCCGCGACGGATCTGGTCCGGTCGCTCATCCCCGAGTCGACGACCGACCAGCGATACGAGGCGTTGCGCCAGGCGATGAGGCACGCCAACTCGCTCGGGATCACATCGGTGCACGATATGTCCGAGCCGGAGGACCTTCCCGCTTTCCGCCGCGCGCATGAGGAAGGAACGCTCACCGTTCGTCTCACGGTGTATCTGCATGATGATTGGGTATCGAACATCGACGGTGTCAAGGGTTTTCCCATCAACGATGACCTGCTACGGATTGCCGGTCTCAAGGGTTTTATGGACGGAACACTGGGAAGCCGGACCGCGCTTATGCGCGAACCTTACACCGATGTGCCTCCGGAGGCGCCGTATCCGTGCGGTCAGCTTACGGCGTTTGCCGCCGACCAGAGGTCCTTCCGCCACCAGGTTGCCACGGTTGATAAGAGCGGCCTGCAAATGGCTGTCCACGCAATTGGCGACGAGGCGAACCACCTGCTCCTTGACGCTTACGAAGCGGCGTCGAAGAATGGTGGCCGCCGCAACGCCCGCTACCGGATCGAACACGCCCAGCATCTGCACGTGTCGGACATTCCGCGTTTCGGCGAGCTTGGCGTTGTTGCGTCGATGCAGCCGTTCCACAAGGCCGATGACGGTAGATACGCGGAGAAACGCCTTGGTAAGAAGCGCCTTGAGGGCTCGTACGCCTATCGGCGGCTCCTCGATTCGGGCGTGTTGATCGTCTTCGGAAGCGATTGGCCCGTCGTCACGATCAATCCCTTCTCGGGAATCGATTCGGCCGTTGGCGCCAGGACACTGGCTGGAAACGTGTGGCTCGCCTCACACTCGCTCACGCTGACGGAAGCGCTGCGCGCCTACACGGTATCACCGCCCAAAGCGATTCACCGCGAGGATCGCCTTGGGACGATCGAGGTCGGTAAGCTGGCTGACGTGGTGATCCTGAACGATGATCCCTTTGCCATGCGATCAGAGAAGCTTGCCGAGGTCAGGGTGGGTATGACGATTGTCGGCGGCGTCCCGGTCTACCCTCGGGAGCCGTGACGGAAGGTGACCGCTACGCGCCGCCCGATGCCGTGAGAATCAGCGCCGCGTTGTACGCCGCATGGCATCCCGCAGCCAATCCATACCCTCGAAACCAGAACACGATCGCCAGGTACATTCCCGCGATGGTCCGAAACGCGAATCGCACCGGATCGAACGGTTCCGCGCCGATCGGTTGATGGTGATGGGCGGCGAAGGCCAGCGATGACAGAAGAACCGCCACGACCGCCACGCGGACCGGCCCAAGCTTCAGCAAGTCCACACCGATGATCATGATGATGGAGATGAGGATCAGCCTGAACACAAGCTCCTCGTAAATCCCCGCTCCGATGCTCACGGCGAGCCCGCTGAAGTAGGATTCACCGTTCCCCGCCCCGGCTGTCAGCGGTATCAACGTGTTGAGAACAAGGAGCGGTAAGGCAAGGATCACCGCCTCGGGATACATCAACCCAACGCGGCTCCAGTGAATGCGCCACTTCTCACGGGACGCGAAGTGTGTCGCCACGAGGATGATCACGACACCAAGCCCCGGCGCGAGAGTTCCGACGTACCCGAACAACCCGAAGAACTTGCGCATCAGGTCAAACGCGATGACCTGGTCCGGGCGGGCGATGGAGCCGGCCTCGGACAAGATAACCAACGGGAGGAGGAAGACCAGCGCATCGAGCGGTCTTGCCAGAAGCCCGCGCCGCGGCTCCAACGTCCCGGGATGTTCCGAATCATCCATGACCCGGACATCGTGCAGGTTTCCAGCGTGAAACACAACACCCGAGCCCGCGGGCGGTTGCGACCGGGTCCGTGACAGTTTAGGCGGCTTTAGTGCCGTACGCTGCTACAGCCTGAAAGG
>CBDUZO010000018.1:0-53276 GCA_965371725.1 uncultured Phycisphaerales bacterium | reverse complement strand
CCCTGTCGTTACACAGGGATATCGGCTACGGACGGAGTTTTCAGACAGAGCCTAGCGATAGACCTCAGCGGGTGGCGGCGTCAGTCACACCGCTCGATCGCGATGGCGTCCGCCTCACCCCCGCCAAGGCAGATGGCCGCAATGCCGAGCTTCTTGTTGTGACGGTGCAACGCGCCGACGAGGTTGTTGATGACCCTCGCGCCGCTCGCGCCGATCGGATGGCCGATCGAGACCGCGCCGCCGGCCACGTTTACCTTCGCGTGGTCGAGCTTCAGCTCCTTGATCGCCACAAGCGAAACCACGGCAAATGCCTCGTTGATCTCGTAAAGGTCTACGTCGCCCGGCTGAACGCCGAGTTTCTCGCAGAGGCTCTTGATCGCCATGATCGGAGCGATCGTGAACCAGTCAGGTTCCGTGGCTGCGTTTGCGTATCCGACGATTTTCGCGGCCGGTTTGATCTTCAGCTCGTTCTTTTTCGCGTCGTCAAACACGACCATCGCCGCCGCGCCGTCATTGATCCCCGAGGCGTTTCCGGCCGTGATCATACCCTCCTTGGCAAACGCGGCCCGGAGCGATCGCAGCTTGTCGGCGCCGCGGAACTTGGCCACGTCCTCGTCACGATCAACGACAATCGTTTCCTTGCGCGTCTTGATCTCGACGGGGATGACCTGCTCCTTGTAGAATCCGTCCTCCCAGGCCTTGATCGCGCGGTTGAAGCTCTCGATGGCGAAGTCGTCCTGCTCCTCACGCGTGATGTCGTACTTGATCGCGCACTGATCACCGCAGGTGCCCATGTGCTTGTCGTTATAAATGTCCCAAAGACCGTCGAAGATCATCGCGTCAACGAGCTCGCCGTTCCCCATCCGATAGCCCGTGCGCGCGCGGCGCAGCAGATAGGGTGCGTTGGACATGGACTCGCAACCGCCGGCCACCACCAACCCGAAATCACCGCATTGAATCGCTTGCGAGCCGATGATCACCGCGCGCATCGACGATCCGCAGACCTTGTTGATTGTGATGGCGCCGCAAGTGACCGGAAGCCCGGCGGCGATCATGGCTTGGCGAGCGATGTTCTGGCCCAGCCCGGCGCCAACGACGTTGCCCATCAGGACGTGGTCGACGGCCTCGGGCTTGACACCCGTTCGCTCCAACGTGCTGCCGATCACAATTCCGCCCAGCTCCGCCGCCTTCCGGCTTGCCAGCGAACCGCTGAACGATCCAAACGGAGTCCGCACTCCGCCCGCCAAGTAGACATCCTTAAGCATGATTCACTCCCACTCGCAGCCCTTTGACCCGCTGCCAACTTTGATTTCAACCCTCCCCCGCAACCATACGAGCCGCAGGGTTCGCCCCGCGTGGACGGCCAAACAGGCCTTTGCCCACGCGGATGACCGTGCCCCGCAGCCCGACCTGAACTCACAGGGGATAGACCAACGAAACACGGACTAGAACAAGTTCTATTTTGATGTAGCGTCCGAATCCCGAAGTTTCCCGGAGATTCTTGGCCGTCGGACGCTACGAGACCACTGAAAGTGCTATAGGTTAACCGAGCGCGCGTTCCAAGCCAAGCTTGCCATGCCCGTCGGGTTTGGCATCCGCGGCGGCGGCCCGACGACCACATCGGCAGACCGACGTCCGAAACGGCAAGCGAGGCGTGGCGGCTTCGCCGGTGGTTCCCGTGCGCGCGCGATTGGCGGGGGCCCATCGTCACGCACGTGCACCGGAAATTGCGGAAACTGGTGACTCTCCCGGATATCGCGGTATCCGCTAGGCATCCTTGCTTCGCGAGGACCCGGCGTGCGCCCCACGGATTCTGAGTAGGCGTGCGGAGAATGGTGAACCACACTCAGGGCAGGTTCCGTCCCGTCGGTGACCTGTGAGGTCATACCCACAGGTCCCGCACAAATCCGCCCTGCGCACTCGCTTTCTAGTTCGATGGCACCAAACCACAAAACCTACGAGGATGCATAGCTCAATGACAAACGCCACAAGGAGGATCTCGCCACGCCACTGCGGAAGCAAGGCGCTCAGGCCGAAGGCCGGAAGAAGTATGCCAACAAACAGACGCGCACCCATTCGCTTCCGCGCCGATGTGATAAGAGGTGGTAATGTTCTTGCCATTACCACACGAGTCCACAGTCCGTGCCCGGCATGTTGCAGCAGGCCTGCAATACCTGGCGAGCCCCGTTCATGCATACATCATGATCGTCGCCCGCATCCTCGCGGCAATGGTATGTGTCGTATGCGTCCCAGAGCATCGCCGCCCCCGCGCATGCAAGGCCGGCGGGTGGGTTCCACCAAGCCAACGAGACACAAATGACTCCGGCGCCGCTGTAGTAACCCCAACGGCTGGTCTCGCAGGAAACGGTGGAGTTGCCATACGACGTATTGCAGGAGTCGGACTGGCTATTGAAGGAAGCGAGGCATGCTATCCCCGCGGCATTCCAGTCCCCGCGGTCGTCACCAACGCCGTCGCCCTCGCTACCGCCCCCACCGGCCAGAGGCAGGTCCAAATCAACCGCGAGGTGGTGCATGTCTTCTGCGTGTTTCACCTCCGGGAACGGATTAGGAAGAGGTTCCGGGCCTTCTTGCTCGTCTGCAGCGGGGAACTTGCCTCCGGGTTGGCTGTTGGTGCTGATCCGACGCACGATTCGGCTGTTCATCAAAGTGGCAGCCTCATCTTCAGTTGGTGGGTAGCCTATAGCCCAGAAGGTCCGAAGAGTTCGTTCCTCAACGGAATACCCCGCGCCGTCGGCCTGGGGAAAAACGGCTTCATCCATGAAGCCCACAACAAGCAAGCCTTCAACATACCCCCAGCAAAGGTTGTGCGTGATCTCGATAGGTGTTCCGGTCGTTTCGGCTGCCGCTACCTGATTGAGCATGGTATCCGAGACTGCAGCATGAGGGCTGAAAGTGGCCGAAGGCATCCCCTGAGTTGTGTTGATCCGTTGAAGATACTCCTCCCAGGTCTCTCCTTCGTCGATCTGCGCCCAGGTTCCAGCGTGCAGGACATAGAAGGTGTACTCCCCCTCGGCATGCACAGCATACACTATGCTTCCCGGAGGGAGCGAGACGTCGAACATCACACCTTAATCAGTAACCGCGAAGGCCGAACCGGTGTAAGTACTCAGGAGCACTCCTACGATCGTCACCACATACAACCGGTGCTTCGACATGTTTCTGCTCCCTTCAAGACCTGACAGATAAGTCTGATAGCAACCCCTGCTCACTCTAAGGATACGCTATCGGACCTGGCGGATCAAGTCCTGTGGAATAGTGCATCGAGCCGGGTCGAAACGTGCGTAACCTCGGCAGCCACTGGACGTCGGGACACTGAACATCGGAACATCGGGACAGCCACCGGTTGTTCGTAGTTCTGTCTCCGACTCTTCGCTTCACGAAGAAGGGGCACCATCCCCCTGCCCTGCCCGATCGCGTAGAATAGGGGGACGAAGCCCGAGGACCAACCAACGCTGGAGCCGCATGACCACTGGGACAATGGATGGCGGTAGTGGCTGATTGCCGCGAAACCGAAGAGACTTGACCGCCACAGGCCCGATAACGATAGGGCGGGCACCGCGGGCATCCCACATGCGACGTGCCCAGAGGATGGACCATGTGCGGCGGGGACCACGGGCATCGCAAGGCTGATTCGGACGGGCCGCTTCCGGAATCGGGCGCTAACGCGCAAGGTGGCGGTTCGTCCAAGGGTATGATGTCGTGCGTCTCTGAGTCTACTCCACGAGCGGCGCCGCACGCGGCGACGCCACCCGATCGTGCGGTGACGGACATGACGCACGCGTGGGTCGTTCGGATTATTGAGAACGAAGGCCCCGCCATCGTCCGCATGCTCTGGCGGATTCTCGGCAGCGAAGCGGATGTGATGGACGCCTTCCAGGACTGCTGGTGCAAACTGGCGGCCCGCGGGAATGACAGTAATCTTAGGAACTCAAAGGCGTACGCATATCGGACGGCAACGAATATCGCCGTCGAGATGATCCGAAGCCGCAGCCGGCGACGTGGGCACCTCCCGGCAATCGCGGCGGATCGGGCTGAGAAGGTGGCGGCAGGAAGTGACGGGGAGCCGGATCCCGGTATCGAACCGGATCGGCGATTCGCCGACCTGCGGGAGGCAATCGGCTGTCTGCCCGCTCACCTTCGGAATGTGGTCGTTTTACGTGATCTAAACCGCCTTTCCTACGATGAGGTCGGACGGACCCTGGGGATCAGCCCCGCCACCGCCCGGGTCTACCGGCGTCATGCCGTGGTGAGGCTGGCGGAACTCCTCGGTGAGGGAGGAGGAGGATGTGATGAATCCTGATGAGCACACACCAACCGGAGAGAGCTGTCCAAAGAGGCTTTGGGTGCTGTTGACCCTGTCGGACGACGGGCTTGTCTCGGAGGACGGACAGCTCCCAGCCGGTCTACGCTCTCACCTGTCGCGATGTGAGTCCTGCCGCATCCTTGCCGATCGCCTGCTATCAGTGTCCGGCGAGCTGCGCGACTTGTCGGCGCTCGAGCCTGAGGATGAACTGGCGGAGGCTGCCAAGGCTCAGGCGATGGAGGCTCTGCGAAGTGGAGCGAGACTCACCGGACGGGTCGACGTCCACGATGAGCCTGACCTGCCGGTCGCCGGGCCGACGGCACTGCGATGGCGCCGATTCGCAGGTCATGCAGCCGCTGCGGTGATCCTTCTGGCGGTCGGTGTTTCCGGGCTCCTGTGGATCGGACGGCAGGATCAGTTGACACGCCCGCCGCGACCTGGTGTGGAGGGCAGCTATGCGCCCAACGACCGGCTCGCCGCCGAATCCGACAAACCACCTGTTGGCGCCGGCCAGGAAGCTGAGGCAACGTCGAAGGAGCAGCTTGTTGATTCAGGCGGTTCGGATCGTCCCACGAAGCACCCTCGGCGCATCCGGCGCCATCATTCGCACATCGAGGCGGCCCTGTCCGACGACCCTTCCGGCGCGCAGGCGGCTGTGGTTCTCCCGGACCCCGCCCGAAGGGAGATTGGATGGGGAAAAGTGTTTGACAAGCCGCGCATTGTGGTGTCTACTACGTCGTCGGATGATTAGGGCGAGGCGATCCCGTCAGATCATTGTTCCGGGTTGAACGGACCCACAGAAATTTTTTGCGCGAAGCGAGGGTGCGCACCATGGCCGTCAAGACCGAAGAGCAGGCTTCCAAGGCCGACACCGCGCGGCGGGTCGGCGCGTTGAGCCGTCACGACAAGCCTTTTCACGTTGTCCTCGCACAGCAATTCGATCGCGACACGATCGAGCAGTTGTGCCAACTTTCTGACATGATTCGCGCGATCGGCGGGTCACGGCAGGGAACCCAGTTTCTTCGCACCCTGTTGAGTCATCGACGGGCGATGTTGTACTTCATCCAGCCTTCGACGCGGACGTTTCTTTCTTTTACTGCCGCCTGCCAGGTCGTCGGTATTCCCTACAACGAGGTGCGTGACCGCTCGACCTCGTCGGAGGTGAAGGGTGAATCGGAGGATGACACGATTCGCGTGCTGAGCCAGTACTTCGATTTGATCATCATGCGTCACCCGGCGGAGGGCTTCGCCGAGCACGTGGCCAACATGCTCAACGACATGCCGCGGACCATTCCGGTCATCAACGGCGGTTCCGGCAAGGACCAGCATCCCACCCAGGCGCTTCTGGATATCTACACAATGTTCCGCAGCTTCGGCGATACGGAGGGCGACGAGCAGTGTGGGCGATACATGCGTAATCCGTTCGTGGGCAAGCTCATCGCCTTTGTCGGTGATCTAAGCCGCGGCCGGACCGTCCGCTCGCTCACGTACCTCCTGTGCCGGTATCCCGGCGTGCGACTGCTGTTCGTGGCGCCGCCGGGACTCCAGATCGGCGAGGACATTCTCGCCTATGTGTCACGCAACGGGATCGAGTATGAGCAGGATGAGGATCTTCGCAGCCGTATCGCCGATTGCGACGCCGTATACATGACGCGCCTTCAGGACGAGTGGGACTCAGCCGGTGAATCCAAGAAGGTCGACTACAGCCGTTTCAGCCTGACCTGCGACATGGCGAAAGACTTCAAACCGGGGCTCGCGATCCTGCACCCGCTTCCGCGGCGCGGCGAGCTTGACCAAAAGCTCGATGTGATTCCGCAGGCGAAGTACTGGGCCCAGGTGCGCAACGGAATGTGGATGCGCGCGGCCATTATCGCCTCGATCTTCAACGTCGACATCGCCATCCGTGACCACTATCAGGCCTACTACACGTTTTGACGAGCGCCTCAACGCATGACAAGCTCACGCTGAGAGAGTCGGACTACTGTCTACTTCACAGAAAGCCATCGTAACTCGGGTGGCCCATGTCCTTTGGAAGAACGCGCACGAAGGGCGTTCGACTTACGGCGGCGACGGCTCTTGCGTTGCCTGGAGTGTTTGGGGCACGGAGTCCTGCGATTCGTTCGGCGCAACGCCGGTGACCTTTTCCTTGAGCCACTTTCGCACGTCCTTCGGCGCGTGGCCAAGACACCATCGGTCATGCTCCTTCACGAGCATCAAAACCACCTGACGCTCGGATTCAACGTCCCTGGCAAGGCGCGTCGGGTCAAGCCTGACATCCGCAAGCGCCGCATAGGCCGTCTCACCCAGCGGAGGATCGGCGCCGGGTTCCTGTGCCAGGATGACTTTCTCAAGGGCGAGGATTCTGATTCTGGTCACCGCCTGCCAACCCTTCTCGAACTCGGCGCGAGCGAGTGGTTCCCGGCGCGCACTCCAGAGCAGCCGGAAGGCATCGTAATCGTTCTGCGTGCAGACGGTCATGGCGCGTGAAAGGAACTCGTTGACCGACGCGTCATCGACTTTCAGCTCGTCAGGAAACACAAGGATGTCGGCGCGCCGCGACGCAACCGCATCGGACGCCTTTGCATCCTCCGCCTCATCGGAATCGCGACGACACGCCGGGCTAAGTGCCACAACCATGGCGCAAGCGAGCGCAGCGAGGGGAAACAAGCACTGCGTCCGAAATGTCATGGCATTGAACATCCCGTCTCCATACCGGCGATTTGTCAAAGCCCATACTCCAACCAACGGCCGTCCACGAGCTTCTTTACGGCGTCACTCATAACAAGTTCGTCAGGCCACTCGCGAACGTTCCCCTCTCCGGGGATCTTGCGGGTGGCGTCGATACCGATCTTGGCTCCGGAGCCATACTCCGGTGCGGCATGGTCGAGCACATCACAGGGCCCATCGACAATGACCGTGTCGCGCCGCCAGTCGACGTTGGCGCACATGTGGAAGAGAACATCCTGCTCATCGTGAACGTCGACGTGCTCGTCCACCACGACAATCATCTTGGAGAACATCATCTGCCCCGCGCCGCCGATGCTGCTGATGACCTTGCGCGCCTGCATCGGGTATTCCTTGCGGATCTTGACGAACACACAGTTGTGAAAGGCACCGAACATCGGCAGGGAATAGTCGATGATCTCCGGGACAAGCGTCCCGAGCAGCGGCAGGAAGATTCGCTCGGTGGCTTTGCCGAGGTAGTAATCCTCCTGCGGCGGTTTCCCGACGATCGTGGCCGGGTAGATCGGGTCCGTGCGATGGGTCAGGGCGGTTACCTGGAAGGCGGGATAGCGATCCGCCAGCGAGTAAAAGCCCGTATGGTCCCCAAAAGGCCCCTCGATCAACGTCTGTTGCGGATCGGCCCATCCCTCGATCACGATTTCGGCGCGGGCGGGCACCTCGATCGGAATCGTCTTGCATGGAACCAGCTCGATGCCGCCGCCATTCAAGAAGCCGGCAAAGAGCAGTTCGCTCACATCGGGAGGGAGCGGACAGGTCGCTACGTAGGGCAAGACCGGCTCACCGCCGAGCACGATCGCCACAGGCATCTTCTCGCCGCGTTTCGCGTATTTGCGGAAGTTGCGCGCGCCGTCATGGTGCACGTGCCAGTGGATGGCGGCCAGCTTCTTATCGAACAACTGGATCCGATACATCCCCACATTGCGGACGTGTGAGTCGGGGTCCTTCGTGTAAACGCCGGCGAAGGTGATGTAGCGCCCCGTGCCCTTCATCTCGTCCGCCGGCTTGAGCCCGTAACCCGGTTTGCCGTCGAACGGCCAGCACTGGATGATCGGCAGCGTGGTCAAGTCGGCGTCGTCCGTGTGAACGACCTCCTGACAGATCCCGCTTTTGACGACCTTCGGTCCGAAGCTCGCCAGTTTCGCGAGCTGTGGCAGCTTCTTCATCTTCCCGAGCAGCGTGGCGGGAATGTCGGGCTTGATGAGCTGATCCACGCGCTTGGCGACGGCCTCGAGGCTCTCGGTGCCAAGGGCAAGGCGCATCCGCTCGTAGCTGCCGAAAACGTTCATCGCAACGGGCATGTCCGAGCCCTTGACGGTCTCGAACACAAGCCCGTACCCGCCGTACCGGCCGTGCACCGGATCGGTTGTCGGTGGAGCGGCGTCGCCGGCAGCCGGCGCCTTGCACATCCGGTCGGTGATCTCGGCGATCTCCAGAACAGGGTCGACCTCGGCTGTGACGCGCTTGAGCTGGCCGCGGGCATCGAGATCGTCAATGAAAGCCTGTAAATCTGAATAGGGCACGTGCGTTCACTCCTTCGCAAGAGCAACGAAAAAGTCTAACGCAGGCACGTGACAAAAGCGAGCAAGTCGGTCGGTATGTGCCGAGGCCCGCCAATCGGTTCGTTCAGGCGTCGAGTGATGCTCGCAATCGCTTGGCGAAGTCCCTTTGCTCCCGGCAAGTCCTTACGTCGGCTGCGTGGTCCGGGCCAAAGGCGGACAGCGCTTCGCCGGTGTCGCCGAGCAGTTCCACGGCCTCATCGAGAATACGCCCGGCTGTCGCATCGCCGCCCTCGAGCAGGGACTCGCCGTGCCTGACCAGCGCCGCCGCGAGCCTCAGGTCAGCCCGTGCGGCTGAGACGGCGCCCACATCATGCTTCCGCCAACACTCGCGGGCGGCTCGGGCGGTTGTGACCGCCGCGTCATGCTGCTGGTCCTGCGTTAAGGACATCGACAGGTTGGTCCATCCGATCGCCTGCTTGCGGGACGGCTCGTGTGATGTTTTCCCGCCAAGGTCGATCGCCTGATGATGCCATCGTTGGGCATCTTCGTATCGGCGGGCCACATCGGCATCCAAACCGAGTTCGACAGCCGTTTCCCACAGCTCATCGTAGGAACCGTGAACCTCTCGCAAGCGGTAGGCCGCAAGGTGCGTGTGGTAAGCGTCCAGGGGATTGTCCCAACGGCGATAGATCCAGGCGGTGAGATGGCACGCGCATGCGGACAAGCGCATCGCATCGGTGTTGGTGGAGCCTTGCTCGCGCGTTGCAGCCACGGTTGACAGGGCGAACGCTTGAAGCAACTGTGCCTCAGCCACCTCGAACTTCGCTTGCCCGACGGCGATGCGACCGCGAAGATACAGCTTCCAAGCTCGAGCAATCAGCGGCGTGCTCGGAACGGCGTCAGCATTTGTTGCCGCATCCTCGAGACGGTCCTCCTCGATGGCCGTCATGGCTCGCAGCGCGCGCTCGTGTGTCGGTTGCAGTGTGCCGGTCGGACGCACATCGCCGCCGGCGGTTGTATGCTTTGCCAAACTCGTCACGTGGGGTCGTTATCCTGCAATGCCTGCTCCGACTTCTTGACGATATCCTGACTACGGACGTCCGTCGCGATGATCTTACCGTCGGGCCCGATGATGAACACCGCGGGGATGGCGCGGACGCCGCACCGGTCGGCAGCCTTCTGGGCACCGGCCGCCTCACCAAAGACATGAGTCCAGGTCAACTTGCGCCGCTCGATAAAGCCGCGCAAGGTCTTCTCATCAAAGTCAAGGCTCACGGCGATGATGGCGAAGTCCTTGCGGTTCTTGAACTTCTCGTGAATCTCCAGCAGATGGGACAGATCAGTCAGGCACGGCCCACACCAGGTGGCCCAGAAATCGAGCACGACCGTCTTACCCCTGAAATCACTGAGCTTGATGACCTTGCCACCCAGCGTGGTCATGGTCAGGGGAGGCACGGTGTCCCCGACTCGGAGTTTTGCCTGCGCGTTTGACTCGATGTCGACCGCAGGATCGGGTACCGTGAACTCATAGGGCTTGCCTTCGCCACCTTTGACCATTGCAACGACCCTGCCCGACCGGCGAGCGGTTACTACGACCTCGAAAGCATCTTTCGGGACGTTCTCCATCACAAAGGTGCCATCAGGCGCGGTCATCGAACGGAGCCCGAGCGTTCCGGACCCGCGCCAGCGAACCGTATCCACCAGTGCGCCGGCCACGGGTTTGCCGCTCTCGGTCTTGACGATACCCATGAGCAGCGCACCCTCGTGAAGCTGAATATCCAGTTGCGTGGTCCGGGCGGCATTCACCTCGACCTGCTTGAGCTCCGGAGCATATCCTGTCAGATGTACCGTGACGGTGACCGGGCCCGGCGGGACGCCCCGGATCAGGTAATCTCCCTGATAATCCGCCCAATCGCGCGGCGTGAAATCGGAGTATTCATCGCCGGTCATGACGCGGGCGCCCTGAAGAGGCGTACTCGAATGGCTTTGTGTCACACGGCCGGCGATCTTGCCCGCTCGCGGAAGCACGAACTTGTGGGTCGATTCGGTCCGGTCGCGCGGCGTATCGATTTCCCGGTCGAAACCCTCCGATGAAACATAGTCGTCATGCGTCAGCCGGACCTGCACAAACGCCGCGTCAAAATGCATTCCCTTTACGGTGGCGGCGCCCTTTTTGTCCGTGATCTGCGTCCTGAAATCATCGCGCGGCTCGTCGTAACACTCGAGGGTCACGCCGGGTATTGGTTTGTCAAGGTCGTCCACGACCTCGATGTGGACGATACGCTCGGGCTTGAGCTGGATGAGAATCTCTCCGGAATCCTCGAGATGCTCGACGGGGTGCTTCTCTCGTCCGTGCCCTTCCGCCTCGACAACGAATTCGCCCGGCCCGGGTGAGATTTCCTTGATCGTGAATCGTCCCTGCTCGTCGGTCGTGGCGTACCATTCGTTGTAGGCGGCCTCGAGCGTTACGGAAGCACCGGCAATCGGGTCATCCTTCAGTGCACTGGTAACACGGCCGGTGACCACCAGGTTTCCGGTTAGCTGCTCCGCCAAGTACTCAGGCCACTCGCTCTGTCCGACATGGATCTCGCGAACCAGATCCACATGAAGCGGCGCGGAGAACGTCACGACAATGTGGCCTTCAATCCGCTTTGGCGCGGTGATCTTGAAATCGCCCAGTTCATCCGTGGTCGTCGTCCCGATCAACTCGCCCTCGCTGCCGTCCTCGGTTTTCCGCTGAGCCGTGACGGCCACGTTGGCGTGCCCCGAACCTACGTAATCGGTGACTTGCCCGTCGACGACCACGTGCTGCTCGGGCGTGGGCTGCTCGGCGATGGGCTTGTCGACATCCTCGGTTTCGGGCGCTTTGGGAGGCTCGCCGGACTGCTGGGCGAACCCTGTCTCACATGGGACAAGCAGGGCCGACAGAAGCAGGGCCATGCATACGCTGGAACCGGCCCGTCGCGCGGGCGTCCAATCTAAAGGTTCGATCCACGCGCGCACGGACCCTAACGCCGTCCGGTTCGGTTCGTCATGGAACTGGGTGAGCCTGCACATGGGTTCAGCGCCGCCGGACAAGGGCCGTGGCTGCGCCGGCACGCCCGGCGGCAGACCGGGATTGTAGCACGGAAGGCGATCCGAAGGGAATCGGCCCCGCACCCGCCTTCCGAGGTCCGTCAGAAGTTGTCTACAATGCGATTTCTGAAACGGATCAGATGGTCGGTCGGGCAATACATAAGGTATGAAGAAATTGCCTCAGGCCCGATACGAAGATAAGATTAGAGCAAGCTCTTTTTTCGTGTAGCGGTGAAACAACCCTTCTCTCCCGGGTTTCTCGCCCCGTGCCCGCTACACAAATTCGGAGAGTGCTATAAAGGCCCCGGCTGGTGTGGTAGGGCACACGACATTGCGGAGGCAGGGTGATGACACAACTCGAACGTCGAGTCCGTACCACGCAGCGTCGTCTCTGGCTCAACCGCTGGTTCGAGTGCGTCTCTAGGTCCCTGGCGTGCGGAGCCGGGGTCTTTGCGGCGCTCGTTCTTGTGCAGCGTTTGTACGACCTATCCTGGCCGGTGCTATGGGTCGGTGCAGGTGTGGCTGCCGTCGCGTTGCTGACATCGTTCATTTGGCTTGCCGTCACACGGGAGGACCCCGCCTTCGCCGCCGCCAGGCTGGACGAGGCAGCCGGTCTGAAGGAACGGATCAGCAGTGGCCGGTACTGCCAGGGTTCGAGCGACCCGTTCGCACAGGCCGTAACGGTGGACGCGGAACGCGTTAGCGCCTCCATCTCGCCCCGCCGACATATCCGCCTGAAGGTGCCGAGCACGTTGTGGCTCAGCTCGGGCTCGGTCATCGTGGCTGCGTTGATGTTCCTGATCACGCCGGGCCTGCTCAGCGATGGTGAGGCGGAAGGCTCACAGAATCCAACGGCTGAGGCACAGCAGGCACGCGCGGTCGTGAAACGCAAGCTTGACGACATCCGCAAATGGGCGGAGGAGACACCGTCCCTCGAGGATCTCAAGGAGAAGCTCGACGGGTTGGACAAGCACGCCGGCGGGAAGCTCACGAACCCCACGCAAATCCGGCATGAGGCCGTCAAGAAAATCGACAAGCTCGCAGACGCGGTCAAGCAGAAACGCCAAACCGGCAAGTACGACTCCGTAAGGCAGGTGCGGAAGATGCTGCGCGGGTTGAAGATCCCCAAATCATCCGACGCTCCGACCAGGAAACTCTCCCAGGCGCTTTCGCAAGGCGATTTCAAGACCGCACGCGAAGAGATCGCAAAGATAAAGGAGCAACTGGCCACGTTGAAGTCCGAGCAGGACAAGGAGATGACCGTCAAGCTTAGCAAACAGCTCAGCGACCTGGCCAAACAGCTCGAGAACCTGTCGCAGGATAAGAAGCTCGCCCAGAAGCTCGAACAGGCCGGGATCAAGAAGGAAGACATCGAGCGGATGCTCGAGAACCTCAAGAAGAAAGATCTGGACCAACTCAAAAAGCAGCTCGCGGAGAAGGGCTTTAACCAACAGAAGATCAACGAGATCACCAAGCAGCTTCAGCAGAGGCAGCAGGCGGGGAGTATGGCGAAGAACCTCTCAAAGGCGATGCAGCAGGGAGCCAAGTGCCAGAACCCCGCCCAGATGGGTGAGGCAATATCCGGGTTGTCACAGGCCGCCGATCAGTTGAGCGAGCTTGAATCGCTCGAACAGGAAATGATCCAACTCGACGCAGCAATCACGGCCCTTCAAGACGCTCAGAACGACCTGGACAAAACCTGTCCCAAGTGCGGTGGGACGGGCATGGTAAACGGCAGACCTTGCCCGGGTGGGTGACGAGGTGGCAAACCCGGCCGGTCCGGCATGGGAAAAATGGGACAGGGACGCGGCGGTCTGGCGCCGGAGCAGCAGACCGAGATCGACTTCAAGACGGAACGCGGGAAGGTCCACACGGGCAAAGGGGCGATCATTGGCCAATTCCTGTTCGAGGGTGAACAGGTTAAGGGCGACGTGACGACGGAGTTCGTGGAGGTGCTCACAGCCGCCGAGCGAGACGCGAGCGACCGAATCGATCGCGACCGCATCCCGAGGCAGTATCAAAAGGCGGTCAAGGCCTATTTCTCCAACGTACAACGGTCGGTCCGCGGCGCGAACGTCACGGAGAGCAGCGAGAAAACCGGTGGGGCGGATGAGCCCAACAGCACCGGCGAGGGGTCCGGCGCTGCGGATGGTAAGGAATAAGACCAAGCGCAGTGTGAAAGCGCCGATTTGTCGCATCAGATTTGCCGGCGTCTTCCCGCAGTTTCGCGTCCGCGCGAGCGGATCGAGTTGGGTTCTTTTTTCTGGAGCGAAACACAATGGCCGACGAGAGATTCCCCGAATTCATCACGAACTTTCCAGAAGCGGACATTCCCTTCGAGGGTGTTCGCGGTTGGCTGTCTCAGGCGAAGGATCACCAGGCGGTCTTCATGGAGATCGAGCCGATCGGCGAGGTCGCCACGCACACGCACGGTGAACAGTGGGGTGTCGTGATCGAGGGCGAGATGGAGTTGACGATCGG
The DNA here is from genome assembly GCA_965371725.1 of uncultured Phycisphaerales bacterium. Taxonomy (GTDB): domain Bacteria; phylum Planctomycetota; class Phycisphaerae; order UBA1845; family UBA1845; genus CBDUZO01. The sequence goes on along the minus strand of CBDUZO010000018.1, from coordinate 39,152 downwards.
CGGACAGGCCCGGCTCTATCGCAAGGGCGATTCCTATCATATTCCCGCGGGCGTCGAGCACGGCGCGACCTTCCGTACGCACGTCCGCGTCATCGACGTCTTCGCCGATGCGGATCGATACAAAGCCAAGTGACCAAGGCTCTCAACGCGGACTGTGCTTCCGTTCCGGGAGGACATCCCTCAGAGCTGAGGTCAGGGCGGTCTTGAAGGAACTGGTATCCGTCGATGCAAGCGTCGTGTCGACGAGGTCCCGGTACCGACCGACACCGATATCAAGCGCCTTAGACGCCATTCCGATCATCGACTTGCCGGGGAAGTACTTGTGGAGCTCAGTCTCGTCTCCCGTGAGCGCCGCTGTGAGGTTGGATTCCTCCTCATCGTAAACGGTCTCGGGATCGAACCCCCAGTTCTGAACGTCCATCTGCCGTATGTGCTCTTCCCGCAGTTTCCCGCCATCAGACGGTATCCTGATCCCGCGAACCTGCTTTTCGAGAAGCCTCTCGCAGCGCCGTTTGAACCGTTCCGAGAGTTGCTTCGCGAACAGGTCACCTCCACAGAGGCTACGAGCTTGCTCCAGAAAGCGTGCGTGCGCTTCTACTGCCTTGTTGTTGGGGAGTCCAAGGTGTTTTGCCACAGCGAGGAATACGATTCGCAGGCAATACAGGTTCTCGATCTCATGCACCGGGAGCGCAAAGACGCCTGCAACGAGTGAGGAAAGGTAGTCCTCCGGCCAGTAGTCTCTGTCGATGATCCCCGTCGCGGTCACACCCTGAACAAGCGCTGTTTCAGAGAAGGCCTGAGTACATCGGACGACGTCCGTGCATGACCCGACTGGCATCACTACAGCGTCCGGGCCACTGAACCACGCAGAATAGAGGGAGTGGTCGCCGTTGTTGCCTTCCCTACTCTCGCAGAACACGATATGACGTGCATGGATCGAGAAGGTCGCGGCGCCGAGGATCGTCTCCGAGAGGTCCGATGGCAGCTCGGTATCGAGGGGAACGAGTTGCGGCGGCTGCCCGACCCGAAGAATGAGGAACTGTGCGGCTCGGCGAGAGAGCGCAAAGCTCAAGTCGTGAGTGATGTAGACGAAACGAACGTCGGGGCGAAGTGTCTCCAGCTTATCCCAGAGTTTCACGGCCAAACGCGAATGAAAATGCACTTCTGGCTCGTCGACCACCACGATTCCCTTCGGTGCACTGAGTATTTTCGCCCCAAGATATAGTGCTGCGCGCTCACCGTCGCTCATCTGGTTGGCAGAATACGTCGACTCGGTGGAAGCACGCGACGCCGTGACATGGGGAGTGTGCCGTGAAAGATCGATGGACATTCCAGGGAACAGCTCATGCCACAGCGTTTGCAGGCGCATCAGGTTCGTCGTGACCCTGTGAGGTGACTTATCTTCAAAGGTCTCGTTGCGAAAGCGGACTGCGGAGGCGGCGTCCTCTGCGAGCAACTTCGAGAATAGAACATCGATTTCGTTGGACATGTGCCAGGGTTGTCCCCTATGCCGATTGACACGATTCGCCAACTGGTTCTCGGCATCTTCTGGCGCAAGCCTAGGGATACTGTCGGGAAGGGAGATGTTGCGCAGAGCGGCGACGAACTGGGCCTTGTTAGGCCCAACCAGGCCAAGGCCATATCGTGTCTTGCCGGATCCGTTTGGCCCGATGATGATGAGGGGATGGTCTCCCTCCACAGTGGGCCCGTCAGTCAGCGCAATCGGAATAGCTTCTCGATGGCTCATCGTCATCCTCGCTCAATGAGATCAGCTTCGCAGGGTGCGATGTCCGTACCGCGTCCCAAGGTGTAGGTCCGGGCGGTGGCCCCTGCGCGCTGTCTTATGCCCTCAGGAGGAGCGTCTAATCGCCTTCGCTCTCGTACCGTCCCAGCACTTTTTTCACCGCCTCGACGAGTTCCGCTCGCGGGGCGGAGAACTGCGCGGGTTGCTCTTCGAGCCATTTCTTGCGATCCGGGCCGACCTCCTTCGATAGCTCGTCGCCGAGACGTAAGTCCTTGATCGAGACCTCGCCTCCCTCGAGCTCGTCCGAGCCCATCACCACGGCGCACGTCTTACCCGAGTCGCTGGCGTACTTGAACTGCTTGCCGATGCCCTGAGTCCCCACGTACAGCTCGGTGTTGATTCCTGCGGATCGCAGCTCAGCCGCCATCTTCTGATATTCTCCCGTGACGTTCTTATCGAGTCGTGTGACCAGGACGGCGGCTGTCGTGGCGATGTCATCGGTTTTGCCGAGCAACCGCAACGCGGCCAAGAGCCGATCCACACCGATCGATGCGCCCGTGGCGGGCATCTTCTGACCGGTGAACCGCTCGACCAAATCGTCATACCGCCCGCCGCCGAAGACGCTTCCGAAGGCACGTTCGACGCCTTTCTCATCTTTGACGGCAACGGTGAGCACAGCTTCGAACACCGGTCCGGTGTAGTAGGCCAGCCCTCGCACGACGGTCGGGTCGATCACGACGCGATCCTCGCCGTACTCCGCGGCCGTCAGGGCGGCATCGATCTGCCGCAGCTCGTCAGCGCCCTCCTTCCCGACTTCGCTCTCACCGACGATCTTCTCGAGCTGATCGCAAACGACTGTGCGCGACTCAGCCTTGATCGCCAGATAGGAGGTGATCACGTCGGCTTGCCCGGCGGTCAACCCGACACCCTTGATGAACGCGCCGGACTCATCCTCCCGCCCGTCGCCCAGGAGTTGCCGGACACCGTCCAGGCCAACCCGATCAAGTTTGTCGATCGAGCGGAGGACCTGGAGCGAAACGTCAAGCGGTGTGGGCTTGCCACCGGCCATCGCTTCGAGCACGCCCGTGAGCACTTTGCGATCGTTGACGCGGACGACGTAATCACCCCGCGCGACCCCGAGAGCTTCGAGCGTGTCCGACATGATCATGCAGCACTCGGCATCCGCCAGCATCGAGCCGGTCCCGACCGAGTCGAAATCGAACTGGTAAAACTCGCGGAAGCGGTCCGGCCCGGGCTTCTCGACGCGATAAACGGGCCCGACCTGGTAACGCCGGAACGGTCGCGGCAGGAGCGGGTTCATAGCCACGTAACGAGAAAGTGGGGCGGTCAAATCGTAGCGCAGGGCAATCCACTCCTCGTCCTCGTTGCGCAGGGCGAAGATCCCGGCGTCGGGTCGATCTGCGTCGGGCAGGAACTTTCCGAGCACGTCGACATACTCCAGCGCAGGCGTCTCGAGCGACGCGAACCCGTAGCTCTCGTACACACGCCGGATGCGGTCGATCATTCGCTCCCGGGCGAGCATGTCAGCCGCGGTGATGTCGCGGAAGCCCTTGAGTCGCCTTGCCTTTGTGCGTGTCGGTTTCCCTTTCTTGCCCACGCCCGTGTCTCCCATTGCCAGGTGCCGAATCCGCCTTTGGCGGAAGAGTTATCAGTTATCAGTTATCAGTTGTCAGTTGTCAGTTGTCAGTTCCTCAACCCGGGTCGATTCGTCAAGCAGCAAGACGTCGACATGCTAACGCGGCAGGGCAGCGCCGACCAGACGGTCAATCCCACACGTTCCGGCCCCGTTCAACGCGTGGTCAGTCCTTCATCTGTAGGAGATCGCTTGTTGTGAACAGGTCCTCGATCGCCGTGACGGTTCCGGTCTCGTCGAAGATGACGGCGAACGCAACCGAGTGCGAGAAGCGATACTCGAACTGGAAGCCGTGCGGAAGGCTTCCCTCCGCGATTCGATTCGTGATGGTGGTCGGATTGAACCTGTTGGCCGCGCCGGGCTCCAAGAGGAGCATATCGAAAGCACCATCTTCGCCCGTGAGGACGACTTTCTCCCGCTTCAGGAAGATCCGGTACTCCTTGGGTTCACCCGCGCCGTTGACGACATCGGCCCAGTCCATCCCAACGGCGATAGCCGCCCTGGCATCACGGCCCTGCTGCGATGGGTCGAAGGAGCTGTACCCACCGCCATACCACAACACAATCCCGCCGATCACAATAAGGAGCAGAAGCACAAGGATGGCTTTCATCACGGACCTCCCATCTAGGATCACAACCAGCCAGGTTCATTGTCCGGATCGCATCCGGCCTGCGAAGGGTAAGGCGGTCTGCCCGCTTCGGCAATCCCGTACCGTGCCTGCGCTCAATCCATGAATGGCGTTCCACACTCAGGGCACTTGTGCTCTTCACCGTGGCCGAACAGATCGTATCCGCACGTCTCGCAGATGCGCATGCCGTGTCGGGCCAACGCCCGCCGGATGTGCTTGACGCGCCCCATGTGCCTAACCGCCCGCCGCGCCACCCAAGGGTAGTACGCGAGGGCAAAGCCGACAGTGAGAAGGACCCAGGGCGTGAGGAACCACGAGAACGGCGAGACAACAAACAGAGGGCGGAACCGTGAGAAGTAGAACGCCGGACCGATGGTTATCAATAGCGGTATTGTCCAGAGTGGGCGAACCTCGTACCGGATGGCCGTCCCCTGATCCGTATCCTCAAGGGCAAGGAAGACGCGCGAGCCGAAATGCCTCCAGTGGCTCTTGCGTCGGATCAAGAAGCCTTCGGATGATTCTCGGCCGACCCATTTATCGTTGTTGAGCACGGGCTGGACAGCCCCCCGGATTTCATCATCGGCGCCACAGGTCTGCCATCGTTCACGACAGGTCGTCGGACCGGTTTGATAATACCAGGGGTCAAAGCGAAGCCACCACCTCGCTTCCAGAAGGATCGCCATGATGACCAGGAACCCGACCATGATCGGCCATAGGACGGACAGGATTCGCAGGTAGAAACCCCAGTGCGCGGTGATCCACCAGGCGGTCCCACACACGATCAGAACGATGAGCATGGAGATGATCAGGCGCCTGCCGGTCATGATCCGCCATCGTACCTCTCGAAGTCGAGCGTGTCGTCCCAGAAACCGATGGCGGGGATCGACCGCCTGGTCGGCGCTGCCCTGCCGCGTTAGCATGTCGACGTCTCACTGCTTGACGAATCGACCCGGGTTGAGGAACCGACAACCGACGACTGATTACTGATAACTGATTACTTCCAAGGTATTCCGCATTGTCCCGATCACGCCGAGTCGCCCTGCTCACCATCTTCTGGCTTATGGTGGGCACGTTGTACGTGTGCGCGGCGGTGCATCAGAAGAACCATCTGAATCTCAGCGCGGCGGCGGGCGGGCAGTACCCATACCTGGTCTGCGCGAAGCGGATGGCGGAGGAGGGCATCACCAACTATCTCGGTGACCGCAACCGCATGCCGCTCTACCCGGCGCTGTTGTCCGTCGTGTACCACGAGAATTGGGACACATTCGTCGAGCGGTCGGCGTGGTTCGCCATTGTCTTTTCGGTGGTCATTCTGGCGGGGATCGCATGTGTGGCGTACCGGTTTTTGGCGGTTTGGTCGGCGACGGCTCTTACGCTGCTGGCGCTCCTTTTCATCTTCATCCCCAAGTCGTCGTTCGTTCAGGCGGAGTTGTTGTATTACGGGTTGTTGCTGGTCTTATGGCTCTTGTGTTGCCGTCTGCTTGTCAAGCCAAGCGCCGGGTGGGCGATCCTCGCGGGCGTGTTGTTCGGGCTGACGTATTTGACGAAGGCATCGGCTCTACCGGCGCTGGCGGTGTTCGCGTTCGTCGCGGTTGCGTTTGCCATCGTTTCCGGTATGCGGCAGAGACAGGGGGAACCCGGAAATACGGGCGGGGGCGAGGTGTTCCAGCCTGGACGGTGGCTGAGGACAGCCGTCTTGGCCGTCGTCGGGTTTGCGGTCGTGACGTATCCGTATCTCAGTGACAACCGCGCAAGGTTCGGCCGGTACTTCTACAACGTCAACGCGACCTTCTTCATGTGGTGCGATAGCTGGGGTGAGGCCAAGACCTTCTCCGATGCGTTTCAGATCGAGGAACAGTACCCCAGCGCAGCGGCGGATCAGGTTCCCGGTCCCTTGAACTACTGGCGTACACACACAGTCGGACAGATGCTTCGCCGACTCGGGTACGGGTTCACGATACTCGCGTCCTTGGCGTGGAGGGGCGGGGCTCTCAAGTACCTGGTGCTCGCGGGCTTGGTGTGCGCTGTTTTCGGCTGGCGGCGGTTTCGGAGGGTCAGGGACTTGTGGAGCGAGTACCGGGCCGCGGTCGTGTTCTCCGTGTTGCTGCTCGGTGTGTATGTACTCGTCTATGCCTGGTATGCACAGGTGGCATACGGTGCTCGCTTCGTCCTCTCTCTGGTTCTGCCGAGCCTGTTCGCAATGCTTTGGCTTACGGACAGGCTTGCCGATGCCGGCGGTCTTCGGATTCGTGGGATCGCGTTGCGGTGGCGTGATCTGGTCGGGCTGATCCTGGGGCTGATCCTGGTGGGCGAGGGAAGTGTTCTGGCGATCACATGGCCGCCGGAGCGGACCGAGGAGTTTGTTCTCTTCTATTTCAATGAGTCCCACGAGTTGCACCGCGCCGGTCATCTGGGGGAGGCTGCGAAAGGATTCCGGGGCGTGGTCCGCCTCGATCCGGGATTCGTGCCGGCCCATCATGGGTTGGGGATGATCGCATTATCGGAAGGACGGTTCGCCGATGCCGTGGTGTCATTGTCCGAAGCCGTGCGGCTTGAACCCGGCGTCCCGGATGCCCATAACAGCCTCGGCTCCGCGTTGCTTCAGGCGGGGCGGACGGAGGAGGCCACCCGAGCTTATCGGGAGGCGGTGAGGCTCGATCCGGGCTTCGCCACGGCCTGGTACAACCTCGGGGGTGCCTACTGTCTGGCCGGTAGAAAGGAGGAGGCACGGGTGGTCCGAGAACGTCTTGCCCAATTGGACGCCGCCCTTGCTCGTGAGCTGGACCGCTTGCTGAGCGACTAGCACCGCGTTCACGGGGCGGCTGGCGATTCGCTGGGGGCGGTTCCGTGCGTGACGCGGGGGCGCGGGCAGGGAGCCGTGCCGGGAAAAATGCGGCAGCCATCCGGTAACGGCTAGACAGGCGTGGCGACTCCGTCTATAATGGGCCGGTCAACTGCATGAGGTCTGCGTGGCGGCCGTTCCGCCGCTTGCTCCCCGTTGGGGTGGGAGCCGCGGGTGGTGGACGGGCGACAGGGCGGATTAGTCGTCTGGGGGGTACGGGGTAACCTCGGGTTCTGCTTCTGCAGGATATAAAGTGTGGGTGGGTTGCGTGCTCGCGGTTGGCACTACCTGGTGTTTCCGGCCCAAGCGGGTTTGAGCGGGAATGAAGGAGTGATTCTGTTTAGTCTACGGTGATAAGTAGGTTGAGTAACTTGAACGAACTAGCTAAACTGGGGGGGTCTGGGTGCGTGACAGGGACTCTCGTATGCTGCCTCCGCGGGCAGCATGGTCAAGAAGGGGACTAGGACGATGATCAAGGGTTTGAGGCATGTTTGGTTTGCCGGTTGCGTTTTGGCGCTGTTGTTGCCATCGAGCGCGTGGGCTGTTCCCACGTTTGACATGATTGCGTTGAGGGTGAACGGGACACCGATCTATCCGTCGAACGACATCCCGGCGAACCCGGGTGACGTAATCGAGGTGTGGATGAGGTTCGCGGGTTGGAGCGAGCAAGGCAACCTGATCGGCTACCAGATCAAGTTTAACGGAGACAGCCTTCAATGCGAAGGCAATGGGGGGGCGCTTACCCTGACCGAGGTACCGTGCGACGAAAACTCGGACTGCTTCGGGGTTTCTCTCTGCGAAGAGGACGGCTACTGCGACTGTTTCGGCAGCGTGTACATTGACGATGATAACACCGCCTACGTGTTTTATGGTGAGGGCGTGATCGTTGCTGTCGACTGTGATTCGCCCGCTGCCCAGAACGGCTTTTTCAAGTTGGGCGCGGCTAAGTTCACGGGGGGTGGTATTGAGGACCCCGGCTGGGTCGTTTATGTCGGTACCATATTCCTTCAGGTTCCGGAGGACGCGTGTGGCGATTACACGGTGCGGTTCGTGGACTCGCCGTTCGACACGTTTGGGCGTCTCGAGAACATGATACCCGTCGACCCATTGGATTCTTCCGCCACGCTGGTGATCCGTACGGAGCCCTGCGTCAGTGAATGCGGGGAGGGCACGGTGACGTTCGACGACCCGGTCGACGGTTTCCTCGATGCTCTCCAGCCCCACAACGTCAACTCGACCACGCCGCTGCAGGGAATTGACACGTTCGAGGTGACGGCACCGAGTGGTGACGAGAGTTGCTGGGCGCTTTGTGAGACGAACAACAACCCGGCGGTCCACCCTGGCCTGGCGGCGAACGTGATCAGCAACATCGTGGACAACGGCGATGGGACGCACACGATCACGCTCGATCGTCCGATCGCTCATGGCGAGGTGACGACGCTGACCTATGAGAGTGACAGCGCCGTGGTGACGACGGGCACCTTCTACTATATGCCGGCGGACGCGAACGCTGACGGCACGAGTGCTCCGGCGGACGTGCTGGCGGTGATCGACTCGCTGAACGGCGTGACGCCGCTTCCGGCTTCGCAGGTAGACATGGACCGCGACGGAACGCCCGCTCCGGCGGACATCCTGCGCGTGATCGACCTGCTGAACGGGGCGAATGCGTTTGAGCCGTTCGTCAACGTGACGATTGACGAGACCGGCTGTCCGTAGTCCGTCAGGCAGGCTCGGAAGAGTTGCGTAAGACTGGTTTGTAACTCCATCCCCCCGGTGGCTAACCCTGCCGGGGGGATTTTTCTGCGCGCGTCAGGCATGACGCGCAGCGTCATGACCTGACGCTGCTAACCGGTTAGCGAAAGCGACCCGGGATGCGACTTGCCGGGTGAAAGTCCTGGTGGAGGCCTTGATGGCAGGAACTCCTAGCCGAACCGCAAGGGTGTCCGTCGTGAGGCGGAATCTGAAGGAAGCGGCAGGCAAACTCCCGGCCCGAGGCACACGAACCGCATACGAGGCGTCGAGTGGGTGGGCGAGGGGCCGCATATCGGGAGCTGCAGCGCTATGCCGTGCTGTAAAACGACCCTTGAAGAGCGTAGTGCGGGAAATCTGCACGCTACGTTCTGTGGGAGCCGGAGGCGGGCAACCGCCTTCGGCCACCCGGTCCTGGGGGTGAAATTCCCCCGGGCTACTCAACGTAACGTTTACGTGCGGTCAAAGACGGCGGGCGAGCGAGTGCTGACATCGACCGAACGTTTCCTCAAGAAGCGTTTGCGTTTGACGGTCAATCGAGACAAGAGTGCGGTGGACCGGCCATGGAAACGCAAGTTTCTGGGCTACACGTTTACGATGCACTTCCAGCCCAAGTTCAAGGTGGCTCCCGAATCGGTGAAACGATTCAAGGGTCGCCTGCGGGAGATGTTTCGCCGTGGTCGCGGTCGCAGTCTGCGTCGCGTGATCGGCGACCTTCGCCCTGTGCTTATCGGCTGGGTGTCGTATTACCGGAAATCAGAGGTCCGGAACGTCTTTGAGCAACTGGACCAGTGGATTCGCCGGAAACTGCGTGTCATTTTATGGCGGCAATGGAAGCGAAACTGGACCCGTGCGAAAGAACTCATCCGGCGAGGTCTGAGCCACGAGCAGGCGTGGACCTCAGCGACAAACGGCCGAGGTCCCTGGTGGAATGCTGGCGCCAGCCACATGAACCGGGCGGTCCCGACTCGCTACCTGAGCCAGCTTGGCCTCGTGAGCTTCATCCAGGAGTCACGACGCTTGGAGTGTTCAAACTGAACCGCCGTGTACGGAACCGTACGCACGGTGGTGTGGGAGGACGGCGGGGGCAACCCCGCCTCCTACCCGAGGCGGACGAGCTTGCCGTCGCCTCCTCCGTCTACTCATTCGCATGTCAACCATTGCGGAACCGCGCAGGATGAGCAAGGATGGAACGTATGAGTGCGGAGAAGTCGGGCAAGACTTCGTGCGAGGCGGGCGCGGACGGTGTGCGTGACGAGAACGCGACCACTGTGGACGTCTCCGCGCCGGCCTGTCGTGCGACGGGCGATGTTCCGGACGACACGGACCATGCGGATTCCGGCGCGGACGGGTCGCGGGCAAAACCGAAGCCTGTCCCAGATGAGCCTCGCGCCGACGGGGATGGCGCAACCGGTTCAACCCGCCGATGGTGCCTGGCGGTTGCAGTGGGCTTGATCGTATCGGTGCCGCTAGCATGGCTGCTCTCCTACGCCGCGACGCTCTTTTTCCTTCTCGGGCTGTTCTTCTATGCGTTGTTCGGCTTGATCATCGGGGCTTCGGTCTACAGGGTGGCCGCACTGCGGAAACCTTACGGGCAGTCGATGGTCCTGATAGGCACGACCGTCATCGTTCTTTTCACCTGGGTATTTTCTCTTGCGAAAGAGAGCCGCGACTTCCCGAGTGATATCGCCAGCCAGGCCGCCGAGAGTCGGCGGCTGTGGCGCGATCACCTGTCGTCCGACGAATACCGGGCCCGCGTTCGCCAGGAGGTCCTCGATTATCTCCGCAGAGACTACCCGCCGGGCGGAACGATCGGGTACATGCGGTGGATCGCCACGAGCGGGTGGCTCAAACCCGGTGATCTGCCCTCCGTCAGAGGCACGTTGAGGCGCGATCAGGCACGATACTGGTGGATCATCCGGGTGGTGCTCTCGGTGGGGTTGCTCGCCTTCGGCGTCGGCTCGCAGACGTTTCTGCTGACATCGCCGCGGACCCCATCCAACGGATCGACGGATACGGAGCCGGCGCCTCCGGTTCCGTGACGGGGCATCATTGGAAACATCCGCATGTGGTCGGTCTGATCGGAAGTGGGTTTCGCTTCTAATACCAAGGGCCGTTTGATAGTGCCGATTCGTCGCATCAGGTTTGCTGGCGTCTTCCCGCAGTTTCGGGTCCGCGCGGGCGCGGCAGAGCCGCCTTGCGGCAGCCCGCGGCTCGCTGGCGGGGAGTCGGCACTCTGGAACTGGATCTTGTATAAGACAATGGCCGACCGGCTTCGTAGCTTGTGACAGGCCGTCGTTACATCCAGCCCGCGGCCTTGCTTACTCCCATTCGATTGTCGACGGCGGTTTGGATGAGATGTCGTAGGCAACGCGGTTGACGCCCTTCACCTCGTTGATGATCCGCGAGGAGATTCGTCCGAGCAGGTCGTAATCCACATGGACCCAGTCAGCCGTCATGAAATCGGCGCTTTCCACGAACCGTACGGCAATAACGTGCTGCCCGGCGTAGGTTCTGTCGTCGCCCATTACGCCGACGGTGCTGATCGGTAGCAGGACGCCGAACGCTTGGGCGATCTTGTGGTACCAGCCCGCCGTGCGGATCTCCTCGATGATGACGTCGTCGGCCGCCCGCAGGATCGACAGTCGCTCGCGCGTCACCGGACCAATGATCCGCACAGCCAGTCCCGGACCGGGGAACGGATGTCGCCAGACAATCTCTCTTGGCAGACCAAGATGCTCACCGACCTGCCGCACCTCGTCCTTGAACAGATCTCGCAACGGTTCCACCAACTCGAAACCGAGCTGTTCCGGCAGACCACCGACGTTGTGATGAAGCTTGATCTTCGCCGCCCCACCTCTGGCGCTATGCCCCGACTCGATCACGTCGGGGTAGAGCGTTCCCTGGGCAAGGAAGTGCGCATCGTCAAACCGCTTGGCGGCCTCCTTGAAGACATCAATGAACGTGTGGCCGATAATGATCCGCTTTTCCCGAGGATCAGCCACTTTTTCGAGCTTCGTGAGGAACTGATCGGCGGCGTCGACCACGTGCAGGTCGATCTTGGAATGCTCGCGGAACGTCGCCTCGACCAGATCGACCTCGCGGTTGCGCATCAACCCGTTGTCCACGAAGATGCAACTAAGGCGATCGCCGATGGCCTCGTGGATCAGTGCAGCCGTCACACTGCTGTCCACTCCCCCGGACAGGCCGCAGATCACCCTGGCCTTCTTGCCGACCTGCTTTCGGATTGACTCGATGCTGTGCTTCACGACGTTGCCCGTCTGCCAGTCGCCCGTGCATCCGCAGACCTGGTAGACGAAGTTCCTGAGAATCTGATTGCCGCAGGGCGTGTGTGTAACCTCGGGATGGAACTGAACACCGAAGAACGGACTGCTCCGGTGTCGCACGGCCGCAAAAGGGCAGTTCTTCGTCTTGGCGAGCGGGATGAAGTCGGAGGACAGCTTGGTGACAACGTCGCCGTGGCTCATCCAGACGGTCGTGTGCTCGGCAACGTGCGCGAGCAGATCGCCCTGGTCGATTACATCAAGCGCGGTCCGACCGTATTCCTTCGAGTCCGTCCCTGTGACATCCCCCCCAAGCATCTCGCACGCAAGGTGCATGCCGTAGCAGATACCCAGGATCGGAAGCCCGAGCTTCAGGATCTCGGGGCGACATCGCGGGGCGCCGTCGGAATAGACGCTGGCCGGTCCGCCCGAAAGAATCAGACCGGCTGCGTTGTGCTCGCGGAGCTTATCGGGCGTGACGTCCGGACCGACAATCAGACTGTGAACATGGTTCTCACGAACGCGCCGCGCGATCAACTGAACGTACTGACCGCCGAAGTCAACAACGACAATCGTGGAAGGATGTTTCGAATCCACGCGGATAACCCCTTCATCCTGTTTGCTATGACAGCGTCCAATGACCCAAAACGACCCGTTCCGCCTACGCCTCGTAAATGTGGTTCCATAGAACCGTGCGCTATTCTGCAGCGTGACGGACTCCGGCTCACCGCGCGGACTTCAAATCCGCGGTTCGCACCGTCTGCAGAAACGCGCACGGTGATTCAGAACATTACACCGAGCGACGCGAACAGCAACTCGTGCAGCCGATCGAGACCGAAGCACCACAACGCCGTACCGCCGCACGCAATCGCCGGGGCGCCGATCGTCAAGAATACCACAACGCGGCGGCGAGTCGGGGCTCTGGCCGTGGCTGCCACACGGAGTAGCCAGAACCACCAGAGCGCCAAACCCAACCCGACAATGACCGCGGCGATCAGTTCAAAAAAACGTACCGGCGGATACCACGCCCAATGCTGTACGGCACCGATGAACGAAACCGGCCGCAGGCACGCGACCAGCGTCCCCACAAGAACCGGGACCGACCACGCGGTCCCATAGTGGAGGGCGGCCGTCATCCGCTGCTCCAGATGATACCGCGGTCGGTGGGCACGCGTCACACCCAAACGCAGCAACCAAAGGGCAATCCACGCCACGACCAGCGTCGCCACGACGCCGGTCGCCACGGCGATACCCGCCTGCAGCGGATTCCACCACAGATTCACGGTGTTTTCCGGTGCCAGGTAAATCGCTTCATGGGGCGGTGTGCGGGCCACGTGAAACCAGCCGATTCCCCCTGGATCGGAGTAGGGATCGAGTGCTGTGGAGGCGGTTACCCAACGCCATCCGTACCGCGTTGCCTGGACAAACCCCAATCCCAAGGCCAGCAAGAAGATGTTGAACCGGGCAAACCGCACCGACGCCGCCGAACGGCGCATCATCGCCAGATGCTTCAGCCGCTCCAAACCGGCGAACCAGACCCATTCGCACATCGCCCGGCGCGCTCGCTTATGCCGGGCATAGGCTTCCGAGAAAAGGGTGACATCCGCGCCGGTCGCACGATCTCCCGCGAGTTCGAAACCGCAAAGCGGACATTGCGGGGGTAATGGTGAGTCGAGGCGGTGTCCGCACGCCAGGCAGCGACGAACCGCCGATCCGGTCGACGTGCGAGATGTCATTGTAGAGGACACGCCTGTGGAACCATCAAACAACCCGTCACGAAACGTATGGGCAAACCCAGGCGGATGGCAAAGAGTCCACCGGCGCGCGGTAGCAGACCGGTCCGCGATCAACGCGAGCCGGGCTCACCCGATGGTTCGGGATCACCCGACGGTTCGGGTTCGTCCGATGGTTCGGGATCACCCGACGGTTCGGGTTTGTCCGACACCACCCGGCGCTCGGCATCGAGCTCCCTCCGCAGCGCCCTGGGCCCCAATCGGCCGTCACTGGCCATGACGGCCCATGGCGGGGTCACAATCGCACGAATGGGAAACAGCAGGGCGTTGGTGTGGAATCGCCCGGACCCAAGCAACATCTGAAGGAAATCCTCGCCGGTGACGGCAAACCTGCCGTCATTGCTACCGCCGTCGACGCACACGTCCTCGAAGAAGAGCGGGGCGTGCAGAACGGCACCGTCCCGGACAACGACGGTGACCGGCTCCCACGTCCGATTCACGGTCGAGCGCTCGACCTCGGCCGCACGGGCGATCCGGACCGAGGGCGTGTCGGCCGGCTCGTCCCTGAACTGAGTGCCACCATGTTGGCACCCGCTCATGCCCGATATCGTCAGGATCATCGCCGCGGTCCACACGATTCCCGTCCGTGAGAGTTTATTCATCGCGATACTCCAGGGCGTAGTTCGGTGATTCCTTCGTAATCGTGACGTCGTGCGGATGAGACTCCACGACACCCGCGGACGTCACGCGGTGGAAGGTGGTTCTGGTTCGCAGGTCCTCGATCGTCGCCGTGCCGCAATAGCCCATACCGGAGCGAAGCCCGCCGACAAGCTGATAGACAAAATCCGACAGGGTGCCACGATATGGCACGCGGCCCTCGACCCCCTCGGGAACGAGCTTGCTGGTCGGGGCCCCGGCCTGGCCGTAGCGTTCCGCCGAGCCCTGCACCATCGCGCCGAGCGAGCCCATCCCGCGATACTCCTTGAACCGTCGCCCCTTCCAGGTAACCGACTCACCGGGCGCTTCCTCGAGCCCGGCAAGCAGGGCACCGAGCATGACCGTGTGTGCCCCGGCAGCCAGCGCCTTGACAATGTCGCCCGATTGCCGGATCCCGCCGTCGGCGATCACCGGCACGCCGGCCGGCGAGGCCACACTGCACACGTCCATCACGGCTGTCAGTTGCGGTACGCCGACACCGGAGACCACCCTCGTCGTACAGATGCTTCCCGGTCCAATGCCCACTTTCAGGCCGTCCACGCCGGCATCGATCAGGTCCCGCGCCGCAGACGCCGTGGCGATGTTGCCGGCGACAATGTCGATCTTGTGGCGCTTTCGCAGCTCCTTGACCGTCTCGATGACATTGTCACTGTGACCATGCGCCGTGTCGACGATGATCACATCGACGTCGTTAGCGATCAACCCCTCCACGCGCTCGTAGTCGTGCACACCGACCGCCGCTCCCACGCGCAGTCGCCCCCGAGCGTCCTTGCAGCTACCCGGGAAATGTCGGCTTCGCTCGATGTCACGCATCGTGATCAGCCCGGCCAGGCTGAAGTCCTCATGGACAAGAAGCAACTTCTCAACCTTGGCACGGTTGAGAATCTCCGACGCCTCCTCCAGGCTCGTGTCCGGATGCCCGGTGACCAGGTTCTCCTTGGTCATCACATCCCGGATCTTGAGCTGCGCGGACTCGAGGAATTTCATGTCACGCCGGGTGATGATCCCGACGAGCCGTCCACCCTCCTCGATGATCGGCACGCCCGAGATGTTGTGGAGCGACATGACCTCCTTCGCCCCGGACACGGATGCGTCCGGGCCCAGGGTCACCGGGTCCAGAATCACACCGCTCTCCGACCGCTTGACCTTGTGGACCTCGCGGCAGTGAGCCTCGATGCTCAGGTTCTTGTGGATAATGCCGATCCCACCCTCCTGGGCCAGCGCAATGGCCAACCGCGATTCGGTGACCGTGTCCATCGCGGCCGAGGTGATCGGATTATTCAGGGCGATGTTGCGGGTCAAAAGCGTGCTAACGTCAATCTTGTCCGGTAGCACGCTCGACCGTCGCGGAATGAGCAGGACGTCGTCAAAGGTCAGAGCCAGTTGGCTGATTCGTTCATTCGTGGTACGGGAAGCGCCGGAGGTCTTCTGCATGTAGCGGGCACCTTTCACTCGAGTACCTGGAACCCTTAACTATTGGACGACACACGATCCGTCAAGCCCCAAGTACTTTCGCGGCTGAACCACCCCACGTCTGAAGCCGGTTGGCGGGCCCGGCTGCCTGCGTTGACCGCCCCCCACCGGCGCGGGCTCGCGCCCTGGAATTGGAAGTGCGTCACGTGGGTGTGCCTCACGGCGTGGCATCCGTGCCAACACGCCGGGTCATGCGGGGATATCGGCGTATCGTGCGTACCGGGGCGCGCCACGACGGCGATCGGCATCGGGATTGGTCGGAACGGAGCGGAACCGCAAAGCCCGATCCCGGCTGGGCAGGGTATGGGAGCTTATACCAAGGGCAGTTTGATAGTGCCGATTCGTCGCATCAGGTTTGCTGGCGTCTTCCCGCAGTTTCGGGTCCGCGCGGGCGCGGCAGAGCCGCCTTGCGGCAGCCCGCGGCTCGCTGGCGGGGAGTCGGTATTCTGGAACTGGATCTTGTATTAGGCATTCCGTGTGCTACAGTCACTCTGCAGCCTGAAACCGCCACACGGACGCCGAAACTGCTCTAACGCGTTTTGAATGTCGAGGGTGTATGAGGGCGAACCGTCCTCGCCCGGGCCGGTCGGACACCGGCGTTGTAGGCGTCGATGTCGCCCATGTCGATCCGCCCGTCAAAGTTCAGGTCGGCTACGCTCAAGTGTCCCAGCCCCATTCGCTCCAGGTCCTTGACCGAGACCTCCATGAGCGGGACCGGCGGTTCCAAGGCCTCCCGAGAACCGGGACAGCAAGCGTCCACGTCGGTCCGCTCGAGGTTGGCCTGGATGAAGGACCAGTCGAGCTGATCGACGATGCCATCGCCGTTGATGTCGGCGTGAGGCCCGATCGCATCGCACGGTGTGTCCGCATCGACGTATGTCAATTCCTGCTCCGCGTACACGGCGAAGTCCAGCACATCGATGACGCGATTGCCGTCAACATTGCCGCCGATCAGCCAGTTACCGTCGAAGAACGGGTCGCCCTCGAACGTCGCTTCGTATCGATCACCAACGATCTCGATCACGGCGGTCGAGCGAAGCGTGTGTAGCGGGTCCCTCGCAGCCACACAGAAATACTGCCCCGCCGGGATGTTGAACGCAACGGTCCTCGCGTGACCCGGAAGGTTGTAGGGCAGGCCGAACTCGAGTACGCGCTCGGCGATGATCGGTTCCTCGATGCAGCTTGAGAAGAACTCGAAGTTGATGCAGCGGCGTAGCGGACCTTCCGCCATGGTCGGCGACAGGTGAACATCCGCGACCAGGCGATTCATGCCGCTCACCTCGACATACCAGTTGCACGAGACCGACTGTTCGCATGAATCCGTCGCCGTACACGCAAACTCGGACCGACCAGCCGGGAACACCCCGCCCGTCTCGATCAAGTGGTCAATGTTGACTCCACCGCTGTGCGCGGCGGTGCAATCGAGAACAGGTTCGTCATCGCAACCGTCCAATGCCTCCACCGGATCCCACGTGACCACGGCGCTGAGCTGACCCGGTCGGGCATCGACTTGCGTGCTTTCCGGACACATGACTGTCGGGGCGCCGTCGTCGAATCGCATCGGACCCGTGCAGCAATCCAGTTCGTAGGGCGCGGAATGCCCCTCGTCGTCCGTCAACAACGTATTGAACGGGTTCTCACTGACGAGGCAGAGCTCGGTTTCGCTGCACACCACGAGCGGGATGAACCGAACGGTGGCCATCGTGGCGGGTCCGCGCGTGCCCGTAACCGTGGTGACGAACTGAACGCCGACCGAGTAAAAGATGAACCCCGTGTCCTCGTCGATATCCTTGTAGATTTCGAGGGCGAAGGGGGATTCGGGGTCATACTCACTTCCGGGAGCGATGCTGACAAAATCGAGCAGGGTCGGATCATAGGGGATGGCGAACTGCCCGCCTGCGATGTAGGCGCTGCCGTATCCCAGCTCGATGTTGACGACGAGTTCCTCGCCTGCGATGTAACACCCTTCCGCCACGTCTGCCTCAGACGGTATCGGAACCAGACACAGAGTCGGAATCTCGACGCACTCGCAGAGGCCTGTCTGGAGGTTGCACTCGTATCCATAGCAATCGTCGTTTGAATCGCAAGCGATGGTGTCGATCTCGGTGCCGTGGCAACCGCCGTACTCGTCACATTCGTCCATGACCGTGCACTTGTCGCCGTCGTCGCACAGCGTGCCCGCGTCGGCCGGCGGATGGCTCACCTCACCCGTCTCCGGATCACAAACGTCGTCCGTGCATGGATCGTCATCGGCAAGCTCCGTCAGCACGCCGTCCACCGGATCACAGCAGTAGAGCGTATCGTCATAGTTCGGCGTGCCGACGCAGGCCCCGTCCACACATGCGTCGTCGGTGCATACGCTGCCGTCATCACAGAACGTCCCATCCTCAACGGGCGTATGAATGGTATCCCCCGTCTGCGGATCGCACGCGTCCAGCGTGCAGACGTTATTGTCATCGATCGGCGTCAGCTCGCCGTCCACCGGATCACAACAGTAGGTGTCGTCGTCGTAGTTGAGCGTGAACACGCAAACGTCATCCACGCACTCATCGTCCGTACACGCATCGCCGTCATCACACTGGTAAATCATCTCGCAGGCGGAAAGCAGGATGTCATAAAGCCCGTTCGCCAGATCGTTATGGGGGTCGATGGACTGAAACACCGTGCCCCCCGTACCGGCGGCCAGGTCGGCTGCGAGAGTCTTCACGCACAGGTCGGACCCACTCGCCGTGACCGGGGAAACAACCACGCCGTTGGCACCGGCCACGGCGATCGCGTTGTCGATTGCGTCGCGGTCATCACCGGGATCATTGCAGCCCTCGGGGAAACTGCCGTCGCACGGTCCCTCGTCGCTCATCGGAACGATGATCCGCAAGGAACCCTCGCTCCATGGGAACCGATCCGCGACGATCGCGGTGGCCGGGCCCCACGACTCCATTGGGAAGGAACCGTCGGGGAAGGGGCATGCCCCCGGATCGCCCGGGACCGTACCGCCCAACAGGTTGACCACGTCGTCCGTCAGACACCAAAAGGCAAAACCCGGCGTTTCCGTGATGCCCAGCACGTGCGGCGTGACCTGGACGTCTACGTCCCGGAGATCGGCCACGACGTCATCTATCTTGCTGCAAAGGACATTCGCCTCGTCCCCCATGGAACCGGACGTGTCCATGACCAGGACGAGGTCCATGGGTGGGCATAGAAGCTCGGAATCACACGGTACGCAATCCGGGATGGTTGTGTATTCGCACACGCCGTCCACGCACGCGTCCACCGTGCAGGCGTTATCGTCGTCACAGTCCTCATCGATCAGGCAGGGTTCAACACAACCATCGATTGGATCGTTATGGCAGGCCCCGTCGATGCAACGATCGTCCGTGCAAACATAACCGTCATCACAGTCCGAATCTTCCACGCACACGGGCATGCACTTGGGAATCGGCGCGTTGACGCAAATGCCGTCCTGGCACATGTCGATCGTGCAAGCATTGTGATCGCAGCAGTCCGCGTCTACCTGACATCCATCAAGCAGTGCCGGGCTCCGATCCCCAAGCCGCTTGTCCGAACGGGCGGATATCGACTCGCGCAGAGACGATGGAACCGTACCGCTCCCCGCCACCAAAGCTCCAAGCAAGCAGAGGCACAGCCTGGTCGTCACCGCGAGTCCGCCCGTTCTTGTTCTGCTCACGGCCATCGGAGTCTCACTAAGCTCACGGATATCTCACAGCCGGCGTTACGCGGTCGGACCAATACGGGCCGCCGCCTGCTGGACGCTGGAGACAGCCCACGCGAATGTGCCGGGGACCGCTTCACGGGAAGGTTCCCCGCTGCGGTGGCGGAGTCGTGCTCGATACCCCTCGCTCCCTCCGGCGTTCGTCCCCCACTCGACTTCTCAGCGCGCGATGATGCCCCTGCGAGCAACGCTCGGTTGATCGCGCCGCCGCGCTTGACACTCAACTCCGGCGTGGTAGCGCTCCCCCTGAGGCATGGCCTCTTTCCAGCTACCCAGTTTAGCACTACAGGTGGGCCTCTTCAACCCCGTGACGGCTGTTGACAGCCGAACCCCACGCCGCGGGGCGGCCTCGCCCTGCCAACAACCCTTTGCATCGCGGCCGGGCGGTGAGCGGAGTAACCACCAGGTCATTCCAGTGTCCGTTTATCTAGCAAAGCAGGGGCACATCCGCTGCTCGCTGTGGCGTCCGGCGGGCGACCCGTTTTTCGGACGTTACGAGGTGCAGGTCCCAGAGTCTGTCCGTTTTTGATTCGCGTTGGCGGCACCGACATGCCGATCCGCGCGTACGGGGTGTTCAGAGTACGCTCAGGAGCGAGTGAAGTGTGACTTGCCGTGCGATAACATGACTGGACCGGCTTTTTGGGAGAATTCCGCTAAAGATGTGGAACTTATGGGTTGAAGTCCCCCGCCCGGTCCCCTATACTAGCACGAAAGTTAAGAGTTTAGGAAGCCTTGGATGGGTGCCTTAGGCTTAGGCGTGAGGTGCTCACGGGGGTATGTGGTTACGGACGGGGAAGACCGGGGTTGTTTGGTTTTCGCATCCCGCAAACCTAAGAGGAGGAAAGAGGATGCATCGACTGCTCGTACTAGCGTTGCTATTGGCTTTGTCGTTCGCGCCCAATGCCATGGCGGGTGGGGATCCGCCCTGGGACTTTGAATACACGGCAAACGGCGGCGTCATCGAGGACTATAGCGTCCAGTGGTTCCCGCTTGTGATTCCCGACGAAATCGACGTGCTCTACATCGAGCTCGAGATCGCGAACCTTACGCACACGGCGCCTTCCGATCTCAACATCTACCTGCTCGATCCGTTTGGCGGCGGGATTGAGATCATGGACGACCGCGGTGACCTGATTCCTATTCAGGATGTGACGATCGTCTTCTCCGACAAGGGGGCAAGCCATCCGCCGGTTGCCACCGAGCTTCTACCAGGCCGTTATCTTCCCGAGGGACCGGGAATGTTCATGGACATCACCCACACTCAAGGTGAGTGGCGGTTGCTCGTGGTGGACGATTCCCCTTCGGATTTCGGCGAGTTCGATACCTTTACACTCCGGGGCCACGTGGTTCCCGAGCCGATGACGCTGTCGCTTCTGGCATTTGGCGCGTTGGCTGCCTTGCGGCGTAAGCGGTAGGCTGGCGAAGCTTTCACACGGAACACAACGCCGTTTCTGAGCGCCAAAACGGGGCTCGAAGCGGCGTTTTTTTGCGCGCGCTCGCGGGGAGCGAAGGCCCGGGAAAGCCCGCATATGTAGAAGAGCGTTGACCAACGGCTCCACGACAGCAGAACTTGCTCTGAACATCAATTCATCCAAAGCATCAGCGCGCAGGCGATTGCGGCCGTCGCGGCATGGAGCAGGTACGGGATCAGCCACGTGTTTGTCCGATAGGCGACATAAGCCAGCCCCACGCCTCCCGGAAATGACAGCAGCAGCTCGCGAGGGTCCTTGCCGATGTGTATGGCTGTGAACAAGGCGGCCGATGCGAAAACCGCGAGGAGGCATCCGTCCCGTAGACCGATCCATCTCGTCAGGCGTCTCACGCCCGTCGCACTGTCAACAGGTTGGCATAGTCCGATCCATTGCAGGATTCGTCCGACAGCGGTCCCGGCATCGTTGGAGAGGGGCGGCGGTGAGGGCCAACGACCGCCCGATCGGCACGTCGCCAACAGGACTCCATGAAAGAAAAAGTGCTCACCGAGCAGAACAGCGGTGTAGTAAAGCAGGAAGACGGTCAGACCCGCTCGCTCGATCTGCGGAACGTAGTAACGAGCGAACCCCGGGCTGTTGACCATCCATATCTGAAAGGGAAGCGCCAGGAGAAACCCGATCGCAAGGATGCGCCACCCGATACGATTGGGGCTGCGAAGCCCGATATCCCAAGGCCGCCCACGCCCGGCACACAGCATCGCCAACCACGGAATGATCAGCAATATCAGAATGAAGAAGAAACCAAGGCGAAGCTCCAGGCGGGCCTCCTCGGCGCCGAACGCGACGAGCACATTCTTGGCAAGCCTGTGGAACCACGGTCGAACCGCAGAGAGCGGTCCAAGAGTCCTTGCGAACCGCGGCATGAGCAGGACCAGGCAGTACAGGGCCGATAACACGATCGAGACCGCCAAGCCGATCCCTGCACGAGACACGCGTTCCGTATCAACAGCCGATATGCGGTTACCATCCACCGAAAGCCTGTCTCCAATAACGGGCTGAGGTTGTGACGCCCGGTGTCGTGACGCCGCCGACCGCGCAACGCCGACGCTCACAGTCCGTCGATGATAAACGAGAGCGGCCGTCATGCCATCCAGTCCCGGTTCGGGAGCGGCGTTCTTATCAGTCACAATGTGGCGAGCTCGCTCACCGGCGGACACGCTCCCAGCCAGACGACGATCACGAGAATAACGCACGGCTGTAATCCTGCCGACGTTGAACTGCGCTCTTACGCTGCATATACTTGCTCAGTCGGCGTGAGTAGGGCAAAATGTGCCTGCAACCCGCCGCGTGCATGGGTATACGGGATCGGTTTTCCCGGTGGGGCTCCTTGGAGGGGAACTCCGCAAGTTCACAACGCGACAGTAGGGAGAGGGGGAGCGGGCTTCAGCGCAGATAAACGAGGGTGTGGCGAAACGCGCGGCGATCCGGATGCCTTGCGCCATTGCCTTCGCTTGCTTTTGCGAGTGCGCCTTCACGCCTGCGGGCGACTTTGGGGGGTTGAACGTCGCTGTCCGTTTCGCGGCTCTCCGGGCGAGTTCCCCTGTCAACCAAGAAAGGTGGATGTAATGCTGAAGAAGGTGTTGGTGGTCTGGTGTCTGATCGGTTCCTTCGGTATCGCGGCGGCGACAGAGGCCGTCGACGGGGAGAAGTACGCCAAGGCCAAAGCCACGGCGGCGTTGCGAACCGATTCCGACAAGGCACCGGCGATGCGCTTGCGCGAAGCCGGTGCTCGAAGCCTACGCGAGACCGCGGAACGGGTGAGCGAAGCGACCGGTGTTCGGGACGATCCTGTGCGCGAGCCTGATGTTCAACCGGCAATGCGCGACACGAAGAGAGGCGTTCCACCCGTCAACGACGCCTGCGCCTCACAGCTTCCGATCAGCGGCGACGGATTGTTCGCGTTCAACAACGCCAACGCCACGACGGACGGGGCGAACCATGCCGCTTGCGAGTTCCACGGCGAGCAGGGCATTGCCAAGGACATCTGGTATTGTTGGACCGCCCCGGTCGATGGGACGGCCAAGGTCGAGACCTGCGACCAGACGGACGTCGACACAAAGATGGCCGCGTACGACGGATGCGCATGCCCCGCCGCTGATCCCAGGCTGTTGGCGTGCGATGACGATGCCTGCTTCCCTCAATCCCTGATCACGTTTACGGTGACGGGCGGCCAGCAGTACCTCATCCGTCTTGGAACACGCCCCGGTACTGACGGCGGGGAGGGGACGTTCCGCGTTAGCGTGCTCCCCTGTAGCGAACCGGACGAGAATTGCCAGGCGCGGGATCCGTATGATGCGAACAACAGCAACGGTTTGTCCTACGCCGTGGCCGAGGGCTTCAGTCCCGCCCAAAGCGGCGACGTCGCGGAGGTCTGCTGGTGGGGAACGTACTTTGACGGTTGGGGTGATTGCCAGGGTGAGGACCCGGACACGTTCGAGGTGAAGTACTATCTCGATGCCAACGGCTTCCCCGGCACGTTGATCGGTTCATTCTCTCAGAGCGCTGGGACACTGACGGTGGAAGGCCCCGTCGATACGGGCGAAGTCCTCGTTAACCTCGCCGAGTATGAGTACAAGGGGCTGCACGCGCCCGTGTCCGTGATCGCCGGTGCGTGTCACTGGATCGAGATCACGAACTCCGTTTCCGGCGGTGGTTGCATCTGGTTCTGGGAATTCAGCGAAGATGGAGACAATCGGATCGTCCAGGACGGCGATCCGATGAACGGGTACGGCGTGGAGGATGTCTGGCAGAACGATCAGGCGTTCTGCCTGAATCTTCCGCTTGGCGATGCCGGTGCGTGTTTGCCGCCGCCGCCGGTTAACGACAACTGCGCAGACGCCATCGATATCTTCGACGGGCTGACCTACTTCGAGACGACCAACGCGACGACGGACGGCCCGGCCGAGCCCGGCTGCAACTTCCCCGAGAACGATGATCAGATCAACCAGGACATCTGGTTCGACTACGTGGCCACGTGCGACGCGTCGCTGCAGGTAAGTCTGTGCGCAAGCCGATATGACACAAAGCTGGCAGTTTATGACGGGACCGATTGCCCGCCCGCCGCGGAACCGCTGGCGTGCAACGATGACTTCTGCGGCCCACCCGAGCTACCACTGCTCTCGCAGGTGACCCTTCCTGTCACACTGGGGCAGACCTACAAGATTCGCGTCGGCGGTTACAAGACCGACTTCGGGCCGGGAAGCGTCAGGGTTACCTGCGCCGAGCCGCCCTCAAACGATGACTGCGAGGACGCGACGATCGAGCCGCTGGCGATGGGCTCGTCCTTCGTCTCCACCGGAACCACCCAGAATGCGACCAATGACTGTGATCTGTTCCTCGGGGCCGAGGTCTGGGTGGCGTTCGATCTGCTCGAGGATGCCTCGGTGACCATCGATTATGCCGGTACGGATCCGGCATTCGAGGATGCGTGGCTTAACATCGCTTTGGAATGCCCTTGCACTGAGGACATAACCGGTCGGGCCAACTGCATTGTGACAACGGCCGATGACAACTACGCCTTGATCTGGGACTGTCTGCCGGCCGGAATCTACTACTATCCCGTCCTGGCGGATGAGGGTTCGATGGGGCCGTACACCATCGAGGTCAGCGCGACCGCCTGCGTCAGCGACCCTTGCGCCGGGGCCACCGGCGATTGCTTCTATGGGCACATGGGGCGCGGGTGCGAGGACCCGGAACTGTGCGGCCAGGTCTGCGCGATTGATCCGTTCTGCTGCTGTCAGTGGGATGACATCTGTGCGAACGAGGCGACCGCGCTCTCCGTTTGCGCTACCGCAACCGGTGACTGTTGCGCCGCGAACGACAACGTGGGTTGCGAGACGTACTATTGCTGCACGGCGGTCTGTTTCGAGGACTCGTACTGTTGCAGCACCGCGTGGGATTCGTTATGTGCCAGCGAGGCGGAGGAGTACTGCGGACAGTTGTGCGACAACTGTGGCGATGGCGATGTGACCTTCGTCGACCCGCCGGACGGGTTCGTGGACGCCCGTCAGCCGCATCCGATAGCGAATGCGTCAACGCTTCTGGGTGTGAGTCAGTTCATCGTGCAGGCGCCGGAGAACGCCGAATTCGACGGCGGCGCATGCTGGTTACTCTGTGAGACGAACAACAACCCGGGTGTCCATCCCGGTCTTACTCCCAACAGCATCGTCGATGTGTCCAATGACGGCGGAGGAACGTACACGATTACGCTGGCCCGTCCGATCGCACACGGTGAGATGACGACGATCACCTATGACACGACAGCCGGCGGTGGGAGCACGATCGTGACGGGCACGTTCCACTACTTGCCGGCTGACGCCAACGCCGACGGCACGAGTGCTCCGGCGGACGTGCTGGCGGTGATCGACTCGCTGAATGGCGTGACTCCGCTTCCGGCCTCACAGGTGGACATGGACCGCGATGGGACGCCCGCTCCGGCGGACATCCTCCGTGTGATTGACCTGCTGAATGGTGCGGGTGTGTTCGAGCCGTTTGTCAATGTGACGATCGACGAGACCGGCTGTCCGTAGGCCAAAGACCGGGATTGCGACCCGGCGAACATCTTCTCCGGACAAACCGACCCTTCGAGTGCCAAGAGGCGTTCGGAGGGTCGATCTTTGCGCAGCCATCCGCCGCATGCTCGATGCGTTCCCCGGCTGCGACCGCAGGTATCTCTTAGAGCAGTCTCGGCGTTCGCGTAGCGGTTTCAGGCTGGAGAGTGACCGTAGCACACGGGATACCCGCGCGGACTTCAAGTCCGCGGCTCGCTACGTCGCCACCCGAACCGTTCTAGTAAAACAGCGTCAGAATCAGATTGGGCTCGGTGTGCTTGCCCTCGAACGGGCCGATGCACGAGCTTGTGAACTTGACCACGACGTTGTCGTGCTTGTCGAGCCACTCGTTGACCTGGTTGTTCAGAAACTCGATGGCCCCTTCCGTGAGCTTGGCATGGAAGGTCCGGCAACGAGTCGCGCCGTGTCCTTTCGGGTCGAGGGGTCGTTTGAACCGAGAGTCATCCCAGGCACCGGCGACGCCAAGCGTGCGACCGGTGGTGATGATGCGGCTTCCCGACATATCGACGCGGGCCTCGTCGTCGTCGTCATCATCGACCCCGCCCTCGAGAATAATGCTCTCGAACTCGGACGTATCCGCCCCGGCGGCGGCGTCATGGGATCGTTCGTACTCCGCGGCGCAGTGGGCACACAGCAGGTTTCCACCCTCATACCGGGCGATGCCCGAGTCGAGATGTTGCTTGTAAACGCTTGCTCCGCATTTCTGGCATATACTGGCAACTTCCTCGCTCATGTGCGGTGCTCCTTCGGAATGCGGTCCACGTGGGAGATTGTACCGTGCCCGACTCGGTCGTCAAACGGCGGATTGGCGCAGTTCCTCCATGATGGCCACACCGCAGGACGTTCCGATCCGCGACGCACCGGCATCGAGCATCGCTTGTGCGGCGGCGGCTGTCCGGATGCCGCCGGAGGCCTTCACCTTCATCGATGACGCGTGGCGAGACAACAGGCACACGTGCCCCACCGTCGCGCCGCCGGCGGGATGGAACCCCGTCGAGGTCTTGACGAAGTCGGCTCCCGCCTCGGTGCAAAGGCGACAGGCGATGATAATCTGCTCATCCGCCAGCGCGGCGGTCTCGAGAATGACCTTGAGAATCCCACCGTCGGCGGTCCGGTGTACGGCGTGGGCAACGGCCTCGATATCGCGTCGAGCGGCATCGTGCTCGTTGGCGATCAGCGCGCCGAGGCGGATGACCATGTCGATCTCCCTCGCCCCCTCATCCATCGCACGACAGGCTTCGTCGACCTTGGTCACCGTCGCGCTGCCCCCGAGTGGAAACCCCGCGACGGAGATGACAACCGGGCAGGGCTGATTTGCGCCGGTCGTCCTGCAAGACGCGAGCTTTCCGGCCACTCTACACACGTGGATCGGCTGAACGCATACGCCTTTGAACCCGTACTCGACAGCCTCCTCACACAGAACATCGATCTGGTCGGGCGTGGCCTCCGGTTTGAGGAGCGTATGATCGATCGTGCGGGCCATTTCCTCCGACGTCCGGATCATGTTGGCTCTCCCAGAGCAAAGTCTGTTCTTGTGTAGCGACCGACCCCCCTCTTTCCCCCCTTGTCAAGGGGGGATGAAAGGGGGGTTCCGCTACACGATTCCCCTAGACGGGCGTGTACTCGGCCACAAGCCTTGCGACGCCGTCCCGCTGAAGCAGGAAGGCGACGCGTGCACGCTCGGCCATGGTCCCCAGTGACGGTGATCGCGTGGCAGCCCGATCGATGACTCCAACGGCGCGGGCGAGATCGTCGAGCTCAAAGTAGTCGCGCCCCGCCGATACCGCCGCGTATCGTGCGAGCCAACCCGTTGCGGCGACCGAGATCCACAACGCAGCCAGCCCGCTGAACACGGGCCAACCGTAGTAGCCTTTCCCGAAGGCCGATCGGCTGAGCAGTCGAGCAGCGAGATAGCGGCGGATCAGATCCTCCATTCCGCCGGTAGCGTTCGCCTTGGGCTTGACGCGCTCGATGGCATCGAACGCCACGCGGGAAGCCACGAACCCACACAGGACGGGCACCGATCCGCGGCCGGCCCGGAACCGTGAAGCCGTCCGAAGCTGTTGCCAACGTTTGGAGAGTTTGCCGATAACGCCCGAACGCATCTCCGCGAGTGACACATGCTCGGTGTGGGCGAAGACCAGTTGCCGCAGCAT
The DNA here is from genome assembly GCA_965371725.1 of uncultured Phycisphaerales bacterium. Taxonomy (GTDB): domain Bacteria; phylum Planctomycetota; class Phycisphaerae; order UBA1845; family UBA1845; genus CBDUZO01. The sequence goes on along the minus strand of CBDUZO010000018.1, from coordinate 11,381 downwards.
GGCCCGTTGCTTTGGAGCAGGGGGCTCGGGCCGTGCGTGACATTCGCCCGGCAGTGCCTTGAACAGCAATTCGAGCAACTCGCCGAACCGCTGCTCGCGGACGGTCTTGAATGTGACACCGGAAAGCTCACCGGTGATCCGGGCTGCGCCAATCAACCGGTCGGTGAATGGAAGATTGTCGTTCTTCAGCCATCGTACGAACCGGTCAATGACCGTATCAATCTCGTCGACGCTCGCGCGCAAGTTCCTCTGGAGGTCGGCTGCGTCATCATCATTCGACACGGCGTGATCGAGCTGCGTTACAAGATCACCCAGCCAGGCGCGATACTGGCCTACCGGTTTGCCGTTCGAGGATGCCATGCTGGGACAATCGAACCGCAGGGATGCCTGCCAGCCGTGTCGTACGGGGCTTACCGAGAATGGGAAGATCCTGCACGCCAGAGGCTTGGCGTCCTCGCCGTACTTTGCATGGATTCTGCACCGGTTTTGGTCATCGAGGAACACACAGGCACCGTCAGGCCGCTTGTTGAGCACCCATCCGCGCCCGACGCGGACCACCGGTTCGACGCCCAGCTCGCGATCCCACGCCTGAGACGCAATCCGGTCGCGCTCTTCCTGGGAGATATGCTCGACAAGCGTGCGACAGCAGTGCCCGCACAAATGGCAGGACCACCGCTGCTGGGGCACGGCGGGAATCAGAACAGGCAGTGGTTCGCTGGATGACATGTTCCGGATTCTCGGCCCGGCCGGACGCGAACGCAACCACGGGCGCCACCGGGCATCGCAGTGCAGCCATTCTCCCAATGGAACCTACCGCTGCACCGCCTGATGGACCGCCTCCAGCACTTCTTCGCGGGAGCGATCGGTGTAGTCCAATAGCGCTGCCAGTTGACAAGAATCGGTGCGGCCCGGCTCGGCACTTAGGAGCGTAGCGCAGACGTCGGTTCCGCCAATCACACGATCGCCGCCGTCGAACGCATGTTCGTCCAGCCATCCGGACAGCGCCACCGAGGCCGCCACGGGATATACGAGCCCCGTCGCGTGCGGCGGAGAGAACTCCTGCAACTCGGCCAGGTACATCTCGACCCGCACCGGTACCGGTGAATCTGCGGCGGCGTTGCGCAGCCATTCGAAGTCACGCCGGGCCGACCCGCCGTCCTGCCGCAGAAAGCAGATCGCCTCGCGGGCGCTCAACCGCTCGTCGCGCGCTCCGCGCAGCTCAAAACCGCCCGCTTCAGTCGCGCGGTAGATCTCGTAGGCTGCTCCACCTCGGTGATCTTGTGATTCACGCAACGTCCGGATCTCCGCAGCCGTGTAACCGACCGAGACGTGTGTTCCGAAATCGTAAACGTAAAGACCGACGTATCGGCGTGCATCACGGATGGGTGGCAGCTTCATGGTGCTTGGAACGCTTGCTTAGAACAAGTTCTATTTTGCCGTAGCGTCCGAATCCCGAAGTCTCCCGGAGATTCTTCGCCGTCGGACGCTTGCGAGATCACTGAGAGCTTTCTAGGGGAGCATGAGCCGAACGAACCGTCGCTTGCCGCGCTGAAGGACGTCACCGGACTTGACGGGAATGGGCGTGTTCGGATCGGCAATGACCTGCCCGTTAAGGCGTGCCCCGCTCTGTGCAACAAGTCGACGGGCCTCGCTGCGCGACTTCTCGAGTCCGCAGAAGGTGATCAAATCGACCGGCGCGATCCTCCCGTCCTCGACCTTGTCCGCCGGCAGGGTAATCTCGGGAACATCATCAGGCATCCCGCTACCGTCGCCGCTGAACATCCGGCGGAACTCAGCCGCGGCGTGGTCGGCCGCCTCGGACGAGTGGTACTTTGCGATGATCGTCTTGGCGAGCGTTTCCTTGCTGTCGCGCGGGTCGGATTCCGACGGGTTGATTAGTGTCGCGATCGTGTCACTCGCAAGATCGGTCAGCAGCTCGAAGTAGTTTCGCATGAGCGCGTCCGGAATGCTCATGATCTTCCCGAACATCTCACCCGGCGGGTCGGTGACGGCGACGTAGTTGCCGAGCGACTTGCTCATCTTCTCCACGCCGTCGGTACCGACGAGAATGGGCATGACCATCACAATCTGCGGCGGTTGCCCCGCGTTTCGCTGGAAGTCACGACCGCAAAGATTGTTGAACGTCTGATCCGTCCCGCCCAGCTCGACGTCGGACTCGATGGCGACGCTGTCGCGCGCCTGCATCAGCGGGTAGAGCAGCTCGTGCAGATGGATCTCCTTGCCCTCCACCTGCCGCTTGGCGAAGGTGTCCCGCTCCAGCATCCGGGCCACCGTCATCTGGCTCATGAGCTTGACGACATCGGCGCAGGTCATTTGGCTGAGCCATTCACTGTTGCGGCGAACCTCGAGCTTGTCCTCGCTGAGGTCGAGCACCTTGCCCGCCTGATCGAGGTAGGTATTCGCATTCCGGGTGATTTCGTCATCACTCAGCACGGGACGTGTTTTGGATCGCCCGGTCGGATCACCGATCAAGGCCGTGTAGTCACCGATGATGAGCACGGCCTTGTGCCCGAAATCCTGGAACTGTCGCAACTTGCGCAGCACGACCGTGTGACCGAGCGTCAGATCGGGGGCGGTCGGGTCCATCCCGAGCTTCACCCGCAACCGCTTCCCGGACGCGAGTCGATGCTGCAACTCCTCTTTCGTGTAGACGCTGTCACATCGGTGAAGCAGGTTGTCCAACTGTTGCTGAAGCGCGTGTGCGTTGCTCATACCGTTCCCATGTCGGAGGTTCCGTGGAACCGAATACGCTCGATGGAAGTCGCCCTGCCGGTTTCCGATTCGACCGTCGTGATGACTCCGTGAAGTTGCGGGTCCCCATCGGCAACGTCGAACTTATTGGGTACGCCGGAGATCATCGCGCTGAGCACACGGTCCTTGTTGCGCCCGAGAATCGAATCGTGCGGCCCCGTCATTCCCAGATCGGTAATGTAGGCGGTCCCCTTGGGTAAGATGCGTTCATCGGCCGTGGGAACATGGGTGTGCGTGCCGACGACCACGCTGGCCCGGCCGTCCAGATGCCAGCCCATCGCGATCTTCTCACTTGTGGCCTCGGCGTGCACGTCCACCACAATGATCTTGACGTCCTTCGGCAACGCCGCCAACACCCGATCCGCCGCGGCGAAGGGGCAGTTGACGGGCAGCTTCATGAACAGCCGCCCGAGCAGGGAGACGACAGCCACACGGTGGCCGGACTGGGTCTGACAGATCGCATACTCCCTCCCCGGGGCTCCGGCCGGCAGGTTTGCGGGCCGGACGCATCTCTCGGACTGTTCGAGAACGGGGAAGATCTCCCGCCGCCGGTAGATGTGGTCGCCCAGCGTGACCAGATCGACACCGTAGCTGATCACCTTTTCATAGAGTGGCGCCGTCAGACCGGAACCGGCCGCGACATTCTCCGCATTGACGATCACACAATCGATCGCGCCATCGGCGCATATCTTCGGCAGCCCTTCATAGAGCAGACGCCGCCCCGGGGCGCCGACGACGTCTCCGATACACAGGAGCCTAAGCTGCATTCCGGTCTCGCCCGTGTCCTATCACATCGCGCAGGTGCCACCCGCCCGCAGCGTTCTCTCTCTTTTACGAATGCCAACAGCGCAGGGGTCGGCGAACGCGCGGAGCTAGTGCCGTTTCAACAAAGGTTGCTCCGCTTTCTTCCCCCCTTACCAAGGGGGGATAGAGGGGGGTTCATGCAGACGGAGAAGAACCTCCCCCAACCCCTCCTTGTCAAGAAGGGGAGGAAGAAACACCATTACCCTTCTGGAGCGGTACTAGGAGGATCGCCCCCGGTTAACGCGCGTGGGCCACCGCCCGCACCTCGCGCAGGACGGTCACGCGGATCTCGCCCGGGTAGGTCATGACTTCTTCAATCTCCTTTGCGACATCGCGGGAGATCTTGGCGGCCGTGGCGTCATCAACCTTCTTGGCATCGACAATAACACGGATCTCGCGACCGGCGTGAATCGCAAAGGCCTCCTTCACGCCCGGCGGCGCCTTGGCGATCTCCTCGAGCTGCTGCAACCGCTGCACATACCGCTCGAGCGATTCCCGCCTTCCGCCGGGACGGGAGGCGCTGATGGCATCGGCTGCCATAACAAGCGGTGTGAAAGGACTGGTCGAGGGGACGTCACCGTGGTGCCCCTCGACGGCGTTCAGGACCTCTTGGCGCTCGTTGAAGCGCCTGCAGAACTCCATGCCTACCTTCTGGTGGCTTCCCTCCATGTCGTGGTCGATGGCCTTGCCGATATCGTGCAACAGACCGCACCGCCGCGCAAGCCGCCCGTCAAGACCCAGCTCATCCGCCATGATCTGGCACAAGAACGCCACCTCGAGACTGTGGCGAAGGACATTCTGGCCGTAGCTCGTTCGGAACTTCAACCGCCCCAGCAGGTCCAACTGTTTCCGATGCAGTCCGCCGACGTTTGCCTCGACAGCCGCCTTCTTCCCCGTGTCGAGGATTTCCTCTTCGATCTCTTTGCGAACCTGCTCGACAAGCTCCTCGATTCTTCCGGGATGGATTCGCCCATCCTGAATCAACCGCTCGAGTGATCGCCGGGCAATCTCGCGGCGGACCGGATCAAAGGCGCTGACCAGGACGACGCTGGGCGTATCGTCCACGATGACATCGACGCCGGTCGCCCGCTCGAACGCCCGTATGTTTCGGCCCTCTCGCCCGATGACCCGCCCCTTCATGTCATCCGAAGGGATGTCGACCGTCGATACCGTGCTGTCGCACGTGTGCTCGGTGGCGTATCGCTGAATCGCCGTGATGATCACCTCGCGGGAGCGCTGGGCGGCTTCGTCCTTGGCGCTTGCGACGGAGCGTTCGATCATCTCGGAGGCCTCGTGCTCGAGCTCGGTCCGGACGTCGTCGAGCACCGTGAGTTTGGCCTCCTCAGCCGACATGTGACTTGCCTTGAGGAGTTGCTCTCGTCGTTCCGCGACCAGGGCCTCCGCCTGCTGCTCTCGCGCGGCGAGCTTTTCGCCTTGCTTCTTCAGGTCACTGACCGCCTGTTCGAGATTCCGCTCTTTGGTGGTCAGCGTGTCAAGCTTCGCTTCGAGATTGTCCTCGCGTTTCGCAAGACGCCGTTCAGCCTCCTTGTGCTCGACGCGCATCTCGGCCGCTTCGCTACGAAGCTGCTCCTGACCTTTAAGGAACTCCGCCCTGGCATCAACCTCGGCGGACTTGCGGAGGACCTCCGCCTCGCTCCTGGCCTCGTTGACCAACCGCTCGGCGTCGTTTTTCGCGGCGTCAAGGCGCGCTCGCCCCAACCAGCGGTAGAGCAGAAACATCCCCAACAGGCCGACAACCGCGCTGAGACCGCCCCAAAGGAGGTTGGTGAGAAGACGATCGCCCGCGGATTGGGCGATGATGGCTGCAAGCTGAAACGTATCCATTTGTGTTATATCCACTCTATGGCACACATCGCGGCTCGCAGGGCAGCCCGAAACGCTCAGACAGCCTGAGACGGAGCCCTCCCGGCGTACCACAGCACGCTCGGTGAGCCTGCGATGAATGGGTTTTGAAGATCAGGCTTACGCTACCGGCCGACCCGCGACCGGTAGGCGGTTTGATGGCCCCGCGTGGGCGAAGCGAACCGCGAAAGCACACGCAACCGGGCGGCGTGCGGACGCACACAGTGGTTTCCGCCTCACTCCGCCGGCGATGCCCGCTCCGTATGACTGATTGCTGTCAACACGCGCTGCGGTTGCGTCGGGCTCCATCGCGCATCATCTAAGATGAAATGAAGGCCAACGCCAAGGATAACTCCAACCTCATCCACGAACAGCCTGTCGACAGCATGATGAATGCCTCAAAGACCAGGCACTATTGATTACGATTCAATCACGAGAGGGTACCGCACTTCCGCGGAAGGACCCTATACGCAAGACCAAGCGGGCCTCAGCCGGTCCGAACACGCCGGCCACGGCCATCACAAACCTTCCACACCGGGCGCAACCCCGGGCGGATCGACGATTGGTCTCCTTAGATCAAGGATCAGCGACCGAAGCTCCTCGGTCCGCGTGATCAAGTGAATAACTAAAGCCACCGTTCAATGGCAAGCGCACGCCACGCGCTCGGTGGGATTGTAGTCCGGCACGTCCACCTGTCAACCCGCAACAAGCCCCGGCTGCCTGGGGTTTGTGGTGGATCCCGGTCGCTGGACTGACGTCTCGTACGCGCAACCGGCTCGTCACTTGAATCGCACGACGAGGCGGTCCGACGCAGAACTCGTATAATCCCGGGCTCTGCGGCCACGGATCGACGTTTTGGGAAGTCCGTGGGGCAGCGAAACGACACTCTTGGGCCATGGACCTCTGGAATGATGATTCTGAGACGCCGCGTTCGCATCTGTCTTGTAATCGTTACATTTACGGCGTTGATCGGCCCGGCATCAGCGTGGGCGCAGTTTGGCCCCGGAAGGCCCAAGGCCAGGCTGAGCCTGCACTCCTCCGTCGAGGCTGTCGCTCCGGGACAGCCTTTCGAGGTGGGTATCCGCTTCGCGTTGGAGAAGGGTTGGCACATCTATTGGGTCAACAGCGGTGAGAGCGGAATGGCGCCCGTGGTGACCTGGGACATTCCCGACGGGTTCGCCGCCGGGGACTTGCGGTTCCCCGTCCCCAAACGCCACGTCACTCCTCCCAACATTACAACAAACGTTCTTTGTGGCGAACCGATGCTCCTGGTCCCATTGACCCCGCCGGGCTCGATCCCCGATCGTTCGATCACGATCCAGGCCAAGGTGGACTACTTAATCTGCAAGACAAAGTGCATCCGAGAGTCGGCTGAGTTGAAGCTTGACATGGACGTGTCACCAGAGGCTGAGGTCAACGAGAAAGCGGCGGTGCTGTTCGAGCAGGCGCGCCGCGTACTGCCCAAAGCCACTGCGAAACATGTCACGCTCACGCCGGAGGTTCATGCCTCAGCCCTCACGCCCAATCAGGCGTTCGAGTTCACACTCACGGTCGATGTGGTTGAGGGACACCGCATTGTCATGCACGAGCCATCGGTCAAGGACGTCGCCGGTTGTGAGCTCTTCATCGAACCGACGGCGGGGGTCTGGTTCGACGACGCAGTCTATCCGAAATCGCGAGTGCGGACTGTCTCTGATCTTGGCGATGTCGGCATGTATTCAGGGCGGTTTGTGATTAGCGTCCCGGCTGAGGTCGACGAGAAGCCGTCGAGTGATCGCGTGCGATTCGCGGGCGTTCTGGCGTATCAACTTGTTACTGCGGACGGCACCGCCGTTGCACCGTCAGCCGTCTCGTTCGAACTGCTTGCCGATGAGACGTCAACCGGTACCGGAAGTGTCGCGCGCGCGGCATTGGATGGGACCGGCGGCGGTCAAGGCAATGAGTCCGGGGGTTTCTTTGCCGATCTTGGACTTCTGGGACGACTGGTTGCCTGCTTTCTGTATGGACTGTTCATCAACGCGACGCCGTGTGTATTGCCGGTTCTGTCGATCAAGGTTCTCGGTTTCGTTCAGCAGGCGCACGAATCTCGCCGTCGGACACTCGTGCTGGGGCTCGCCTTCGGCGCCGGCGTATTGCTGTTCTTCGTCATTCTCGGGCTTCTCGCAGCCGGTGGAACGAATATCCTGCAGTTCCCAGCAGCGGTAATCTCACTCGGCGCGATTGTCATGGCGTTGGCACTCAGCATGTTGGGCGTCTACACGCTCGGGGCGCCGTCGGCCGCCGCCAATCTGGAAGCGCGCATCCGACAGGAAGGCCTGTTCGCCTCGTTCGGCAAGGGCTCGCTTGCGCCGGTGCTCGGGTTTGCCTGCACCGGACCGCTGCTGGCGGGGGCGTGGGGCTGGGCGGTGCAACAGCCGTCGCACGTCGCCGTTCTGGCCTTTCTGTTCGCGGGCCTGGGAATGGCCAGCCCCTACGTGGTGTTGGGTGCCAACCCGAACTGGTTGAGCTTCCTTCCCAAACCCGGCCCGTGGATGGTCACCTTCGAGCGGATCATGGGCTTTCTTCTTCTGGCCATGGTGATCTGGCTGATCCATCCGCTCGTCAAGCAGATTGGACCGGCGGGATTGGAGTGGACGCTGATCTTCTACGTGGCGATCGCCTTTGGCTGCTGGCTTCTTGGCAAGGTGGATTACGGGGCACCGGCGCCGGCCCGCTGGCGATACCGCGGCGGCGCGATCGCCCTCATCGCCGTAGCCGGACTGTTCATTTACGGATGGGCCCATCCACTCGGCCAAGCCGAGGCGAGGCAGCACGAGCTCCGGCTCCGTTCGCACGCGGGCCATGTTGATGGGTCGAAAGACATTCCCTGGCGTCCCTGGTCCGAGGAAGCCGTCAGAGAGACCGTCGTCTCGGGCAAGACGGTGTTTGTTGATTTCACTGCCGACTATTGCCCAAAGTGCCGGAGCAACAAGGCCCTGGCCGTCAACACCCCGGAAGTGCGTGCCAAGATGAAGGCACTTGGGATCGTGCCGTTCCAGGCGGATTTCACCTCTCGCGATCCCGCGATCGCGGAGGGCCTGCGGAAACACAGCCGAGCCTCCCTCCCGCTCAACCTCATCTACCCGGCCGCAAAGCCGGATGAGCCGATCATCCTGCGCACCAAGCTGACGACGGGATACCTTCTCGAGAAGCTCGACGAAGCCGGTCCCTCCCAAAGCGCGCGGGCGGATTGACCGGTACGGGGCCGCATCGGGCTCGCCGATCACCTCGAATCTTTCAGGTCCAAGGGGGCGCATCCGATTGTGGATAGCAGCGTCACTCTGTGGCTGGCAGGGCCGCTCTGTGGCTGACACGGGCTAACTTGTCAGGCCGTGCAGGCATCTTCCCACGACCAGGCTTCGCGCGACCGCGCCACCCGTGCACCAACCGCCCCCATCTCCGGGATGCATCATCCGCAAACCCACCGCGGAGGTCGGACTTGACGAACGGCGGCAAGCCTGCTTGAATCCGCTATTCGTGGCACCGCTAGCTCAGTTGGCAGAGCAGCTGACTCTTAATCAGCGGGTCCGGGGTTCGAGTCCCTGGCGGTGCATTCCTGTTTTCGTGGCGGAAACCCGCGTTTTTCGCCTTTTTTGCGAGTTTCTGCGTTCCTTCGGACATGCCAGCCGCCGCGTCTTGGCGTGCGTCCCGTTGCACCGTTTTGAGCTGTTCTGCGCGCCGTTCCGGCAAGCATTCCGGCAAGCCATACGGGCGGATGTCACAGGTCCCGGTCGCTCGTTGGCGCGCTGGCTCAGCCGTTGATAGGTCAGGAAGGGATTCGACCGCCGCTGCGCGATCGGCCAGCACCGTGTGGCTATAGCGGCTCAGCGTGAGGTTGATGTCCGAGTGCCTCGCCAAGTCTTGCGCCTCCTTGGGGTGGACCCCGCCCCTTGCAAGGTTCGTGATGAACGTGTGTCGAAGCCCGTGGAAGTCGATTATCCGGCCGGAATCGTCGGCAACGGCCAGGAAACTCGTCCGGTGCCGCTCGCGTCGCTCTCCCCGATTTTGAGTGGATCGAATCCACCGTGCTCGTGAGACACGCAGGTCGACCGTCAGCATCGCCGCAGTTCGTTGTGGAACGCCGAAGACACCGTCTTCCGAGTTGACACCCTCCAGGAACGTTCGCAGCTCGCCTGCGGTTCCCTTCCGCAACGGCAACTCGTCCGTTCGTCGCCGCTTGCTGTAGGATGCCTCCACTTTAACCGTTGGAGGATTCCCCGAGAAGTTGAAGCTCCGGCGGCTCAGACTCCGCAGTTCGTTCGCTCGCAGTCCCGTCTCGACAGCGAGACGATAGAGCATAACGCGTGCCGGGCCCGTCATGCCGAAGCGGACAGGTCCCCCGCGCGTCACGTCGAGCAGCCAGCGCAGTTCCTCGGGATCAAGTGCCCTGCGCTCTCGCCGCTTGTCCGTTTGCTCGTTCAGCTTGGACAAGTGGGTAAGCGGGCTCGATGACGCCCGACCCTCGCGGACAATCCACCGACAGAAGCCCTTCAAGCTGGTCAGATAGCGATTCGAGCTGGTGATGCCGAGTCCTGCTTCCCGCCGCCGGGCGAGATACTCCTGAACCTCAGCCGCTCGCAGTGTGGACAAGGTCTTGGTGCCGATTGCAGTCAGTACCGTGCGAATCCGCTGTGTCGTGTCCTGTATGTGCTTGGCCGTGTTCCCTTTGGCGTTCAGGGCACGTTCGTAGTCGGCAAGGTGCTCGCGTAGCGGTTTGGCCGTTCCGACTGCGCGGGCATCGAGAAGCCCGATTCTGGTCAATCGCTCACGGGTTGCCTTCGGAAGCGTCTCCAGCCAGCGTGTCATAGCTGTATCGGGCTGCTCACCGGCCACGCGCAACGCAACGAGCCGTTCAAGCTGCCGCCCGAAGTGCTCGGACGCCCGCTTGTCGGTCATGGCGGGGATACGCCTCGCTTGGTCACTGTGGTCAGTCAGCTCGACGTACCATGCCTTTGTCTGGCGCGTCTTGCCGTTCTTCGTGTAGTGATGTTTGAAAACACGCATGATGCACCTACCTTCGCTGTCGCTTTGTCCGCAGCTCGACCCCGAGCACGTCCGCCAGCCTCGACGCCGTTTCCATCCGGATGTCACGTTCTCCGCCAATGAACCGATGCACGACGCTGTAGGACACGCCCGACCGTTTACACAGCTCGAATCGGCTCATGCCGCTCGCCTCGAAAGCCGCCCGGAGCTGTCCAGCCAAATCAACTCGTCTCTCTCGTTTCTTGCTCATAGGTCCCATGATATCTCTATCGGCACACTGCGTCAACCACGATATCCGGATTTTACGGATATTCTCCCACCGCCCGCATCCGAGCGGCAGTTTCCCTGAGCGCTTCCGCTTCGGCAAGCTCGACGACCTGCCCACCGTCATAATACCTGACGGCTGCACGTTCTTCATACAGCTCTCGCCACGGGTCTGCCCATTCGCTTGGCGCATCGGCGATACGAGGTGCTGGATCAGAGTCCGTCACCCATTCGGGTAGTCCAGGATCGTCACAATCGGGGCGCATCCTGGAGGCCGTGTCACCGACACAAGACTCGCCGCCTCCAACGCCGCCAGTCCCCTCCGAGCCGCGTCCCGTTGGACCCCCATACACCGGAGAATCGTACGCGGCAACCGCACCGTCCGGCTCCGGCCTATGCCTGCCAGGAACCAAACAGCGACCGCCACGTGGAGCGCCTTCGTCCGGCGTCCCGTCTCTGCAGCTGCTTGAAGCCAGCACCAAGGGATCGGCCCCTTCAGGAACTTCTCGTGGGTCTTGTGTCTCGGCGGCCGTCTCGACGGTCTCGGCTGCAACGTCCGCTTGCTCGGAAGTCTCAGCTGTTTCGGGTCGGGTGGGTCCTTCATTATTGGTTCTCCTCCCAAAAAGTTACTGACGTAACCCCTTGAAAGACAAGGA